>NZ_JAPFHB010000003.1:0-418908 GCF_059803555.1 Chryseobacterium sp. TB1-D10
TGCGGTCATCAATTCGGGCAGACATTATGAAAAAAACTACCAAAATAATTTGGTTTGTCCATAGAAATCAAGTCGGGTTGCGGGTTCGGCAATGAATTTATGATTTTATCAATCAGGAAACTTTCCATAATTTTAGAATTTAAATTTTTCACAAATGGCAAAAAACAAAACCACCGAAAACAACCTTTCAGTAGAAGATTACATCAACAATATCACAGATGAAAAACGTCAGAAAGATGTTATAGAATTGGTGAAAATTTTCGAAGAAACAGCCGGATTTCCACCGAAAATGTGGGGCGAAGCCATCATCGGTTTTGGAAGTTATCATTACAAATACGAAAGCGGACACGAAGGCGATGCACCTTTAGCTGGACTTTCCAATCGTGTTGCTCAGATTTCGCTCTATGTTTATCAGGATATTGAAGACAAAGAAAATTTGTTTTTGCAATTGGGAAAAGTCAAAACGGCGAAAGCCTGTATTTACATCAAAAAACTGGAAGGTATTAATGTTGAAGTTTTGAAAAAAATCATCACAAATTCCATCAAAACCATTCAAAAAATCTACGGATAAATGGATTTTTCGAACCTGCTTTCTCCTGAAGTTCAAAGCTTCATCAATCAAAATATTGACAGTGACATCAATAAAATATTATTGAAAAAATCGCCGTTTCCAAATGTGACAATTCAGGAAATCGTTCAGCAGATCAAGGGCAAAAAAGTCGCGCAGAGAAAGTTTCCATTCTTATTGAATGAGAACATTATTTTTCCACCAAATCTCAATCTGGAACAAGCTTCTTCACAATCTACAGCAGAATATAAAGCAAAAGATTTGAAAGGAAAATCATTTCTCGATTTGACCTCAGGTTTTGGAATAGATGCTTATTTTTTATCTCAAAATTTCGAAGAAGTGACTTTGGTCGAACAGAATCTAGATTTGATAAAAATTGTTGAACACAATTGGAATACGCTTGGTAGAAAAGCAAATTTCATCAACCAAAACCTTGAAGATTTTCTTGAGAGTCTTCGAGAACCTCAGACTGACAGTTTTAGGAAGTTTAATGTCATTTATCTGGATCCGGCAAGACGAGATCAGAATAATAAAAAGAAATTTTTGCTCGAAGATCTTTCGCCAAATCTTTTGGAAATCGAAGAAAAACTCAATTTAATTTCTGATAAAATTATTGTAAAACTTTCTCCGTTGATCGATATTTCCTATCTGGTTTCGGAACTTAGAAATATTACTGAAATTAAAATCATCGCCGTAAGAAATGAAGTGAAGGAATTGGTTTTAATAATAAAGAATCAAGATACAAGAACTGCGATTCAAGAGGTGGCAATCACTTGCGTGAATCTGGAATCTGATGAACCAGAGTTTTCTTTTGATATTGATGAAGAAAAATCGGCAACTTCAGAATTCTCAGAAAGCCTGAATTTCATTTACATTCCGAATAATTCAATTCTGAAAGCTGGAGCTTTTAATATTATTTCAGAAAAATTCGGATTGAAGAAACTGCATCCAAATACACATTTTTATACATCAGAAAACAAAATAGAAAACTTTCCCGGAAGAGTTTTGCAAGTGGAAAAGATTGAAGGAAAAGAATTGAAAAAGAATGATCAGTTCAATATCATTTCTAAAAATTATCCTTTAAAACCAGACGAAATCAAGAAGAAATACAAGCTGAAAGATGGTGGAAACTCTTATTTGATTTTCACTCAAAGTATTAAAGGAAAAGAAATTCTGCGAAGTATTTAATTTCTGATTATCTCAGTTCTCAGAGATTTAGAATGAATAGAACTTTGCGGAAATGTTAATTAATGTGCCGATTTATAAAAGATTTCAAAATTCGTTCAAAAACCTGGTTAAAATTGTGAAAAAATCACTACATTTGCACGCGTAAAAATTTGGAATGCAAAATATTAGAAACATAGCGATTATCGCACACGTTGACCACGGAAAAACGACTTTGGTTGACAAAATTATCCACGCCACAAACATCTTCCGTGAAAATCAGGAGAGTGGTGATTTGATTATGGATAACAACGATCTTGAAAGAGAAAGAGGGATTACCATTTTGTCAAAAAATATCTCTGTAACTTATAAAGACGTGAAAATCAACGTTATCGATACGCCTGGTCACGCCGATTTTGGTGGTGAGGTAGAAAGAGTATTGAAAATGGCTGATGGTGTTGTTTTGTTGGTGGATGCCTTCGAAGGACCAATGCCACAAACAAGATTCGTACTTCAGAAAGCTTTGGAACTTGGATTGAGACCTTTGGTGGTTATCAATAAAGTGGATAAACCAAACTGTCGTCCGGACGAAGTTCACGATAAAGTATTTGATTTATTCTTTGCACTTGATGCTACGGAGGAGCAGTTGGATTTCCCAACTTTCTACGGTTCATCTAAACAAGGATGGTTCAACACTTCATTAGAACAAACTGAAAATATTTTCCCATTATTAGACGGGATTTTACAATACGTTCCTGCTCCTAAAGTTTCTGAAGGACCTTTGCAAATGCAAATCGTTTCTCTGGATTTCTCTTCTTTCTTAGGAAGAATTGCAATCGGAAAAGTAATCAGAGGGGAAATCAAAGAATCTCAATGGATCGGTTTGGCGCAAGCAGACGGAAAAATTGTGAAAGGAAAAGTAAAAGAACTTTATGTTTTCGAAGGTCTTGGAAAGAAAAAAGTAACCGAAGTAAAAGCCGGAGATATCTGTGCTGTAGTTGGTTTCGACGCTTTCCAGATTGGAGATTCTTTTGTAGATCTTGAAAATCCTGAACCATTGCCAAGAACTGCGATTGATGAACCAACGTTGAATATGACGTTCTCTATCAACAACTCGCCTTTCTTTGGAAAAGATGGTAAATATGTGACTTCCAATCACCTGAAAGAAAGATTGACCAAAGAATTAGAGAAAAACTTAGCGCTTAGAGTTGAACAGACTGAAGATGCAAATACATTCCTGGTTTTCGGTAGAGGTATTCTTCACTTGTCAGTTTTAATTGAAACAATGAGAAGAGAAGGTTACGAAATGACAATCGGACAGCCACAAGTAATCCTAAGAGAAATTGACGGAGAAAAATGTGAGCCTTACGAATCTTTGGTTGTTGACGTTCCGGAAGAATTTGCTTCAAGAGTTATCGATTTGGCAACTCAGAGAAAAGGGGATCTTCACATTATGGAAACCAAAGGTGAAATGCAGCATATGGAATTCGAGATTCCTTCAAGAGGTTTGATCGGATTGCGTTCTCAGATGTTGACTGCAACTGCTGGTGAAGCTATTATGGCACACCGTTTCACAGAATACAAGCCTTTCAAAGGTGCGATTCCTGGAAGAAGTAATGGTGTTTTGGTAAGCAAAACTCAAGGTCCAGCTACTGAATATTCTATTGCGAAACTACAAGATAGAGGTAAGTTCTATGTTGATCCGGGCGAAGAAATCTACGCAGGGATGATCATTGGTGAGCAAAACAAACCAGGTGATCTAGTTGTAAACATCGTTGAGGCAAAACAGTTGAACAATATGCGTGCTTCCGGAAAAGATAAAGATACAGGTGTTGCACCAAAAATCTTGTTCTCCCTGGAAGAATGTATGGAATATATCCAGTCAGATGAAGCCATTGAGGTGACTCCTAATTTCATCCGTATGAGAAAGAAAATTCTTGCAGAAGAAGAAAGAAAAAGAATGGAGAGAAACGCAAAAGCGTAATTTGATTCCAAATAAATATTTAAAGTCCTCAGAAATGAGGACTTTTTTATTATATTCGATTTTCAATTTGAAAAAGTCACTTTTAGATCTTTTTATGAATCACAAACGCCTGTTCCAATTTTTTTGGTTGATATTAATTTCGGTTTTAATATACAATTGTTCTCCTCAAAAGAAACAAATTACCAAAATCAAAACACCGCCATCGAAACCAGTTATAAAATCAGTTCCACAGGGAAAAGTTGAAGAAAATTTTCGAGTAGATTTACCGGCGATCAACAGAGAATTTCGTGGTGTTTGGATTGCATCGGTTGCAAATATTAATTGGCCTTCCAGAACTAATCTCACATCGGAACAACAGAAATCGGAAGCCATTGAAATGCTGGATATGCTTCAAAGTAACAACTTCAATGCGGTAATTTTACAAGTACGACCTTCCGGGGATGCTTTGTACAAAAGCTCTCACGAACCTTGGTCTTATTTCCTGACTGGCGAGATTGGAAAAGAACCATCTCCATATTATGATCCACTTGAATTCTGGATAGAAGAAGCACATAAACGAGGAATCGAATTGCACGTTTGGCTGAATCCTTACAGAGCGCATCATTCCAACGGTGGAAAAGTGACGTCGCAATCTTTGGCGAGTAAATTCACTGACGTGACCTACAGACTAAGAAACGGAATGTACTGGTTTGACCCTGCAAGTTCTGTTATCCAAGATCACGTTTCAAAGGTTGTGAATGAATTGGTAAAAAAGTACGATATAGATGCTGTTCACTTCGATGATTATTTTTATCCTTATGCTACTTACAACGGCGGTGCAGACTTCCCGGATTCTAAAACCTGGAATGCTTACAGGAATTCTGGAGGGAATCTTACAAGAGCCGATTGGAGAAGAGATAATGTAAACCGTTTCGTGGAAAGAATTTATAAAGAAATCAAAGCTGAAAAGAATTATGTGAAATTCGGAATCAGTCCGTTTGGAATCTGGAAACCGGATTATCCTGTTGGTATCAAAGGTTCTTCTCAGTATGACGAACTTTACGCTGATGCAAAACTCTGGTTGAACAAAGGTTGGGTGGATTATTTCGCGCCTCAGTTGTATTGGCCGATCAATTCCAGTGGACAGAGTTTCCCGAAACTTTTGGAATGGTGGAAAACGGAAAACAATTTCAACCGACACCTTTGGCCTGGACTCAATACAGTCGAGATCAAGTCGCCGGACAAATCACTGGAAATAGTAAATCAAGTGGAGTTGAGCAGACAAATCCTGAAAGAAAATATCGGCGAAATCCATTGGAGTATTGCAGGTTTGACCAAAAGTTTGAATATGCAAAATGCTTTGAAAACGAGAGTTTACCAAGACAAAGCTCTGATCCCGAGAAGTCCTTGGCTGAAAAATGATAATGAACTTTCTCAACCAAAATTGCATCTGAAAAATAATGGTAATAACATTTCTGCAAACTGGAATTTAACTAATCAGGAAAAATCTTTCCAATGGGTTTTGTACACAAAATATGGAGAGGAATGGAAAACTCACATTTTGAATGCTGACATTCAGAATATGGAAATTATAAAATTTTATAATGGCAAAACACTCAATACAGTTGCAATAAAGGCAATTGACAGATTAGGAAATGAAAGCGATTATAAAGCAGAGAAAGTGAAGTAATATTTTCATAACTTTAAGTCTTACAACAAAAACTAAATGATACATTTCACTTTCAAAATTACCTGTACAGACGAGAAAGGTCTGGTTTACAGAATCTCCGAAGTTCTACTGGAAAACGGTCTCAACATCATCAAAAATGATGAATTTGTGGACAGCGAAAAGTCCCTATTCTTTATGAGAACCGAAGTTGCTGGCATTGCTGATCCCCAAAAAGTAATTGTCCAGCTAAAAGATCAAATAGGGGATTGCGAAATAGAATTGAGTAGCAACAAACCAAAAGACGCTGTTGTTTTTGTGACCAAAGAACACCATTGTTTGTCAGATTTACTTATCAGAAATCAATTCAAGGATCTTAATTTTAATATTCTAGCTGTTGTTGGGAATTATGAAAATCTTAGAGATCTGACAGAGAAATTCGATATTCCCTTTCATTATATTTCCACAGAAAATATGACAAGAGACGAGCACGAAAATCTGATCAAAGAAACACTGAAAAACTACCAGTTCGATTATTTGGTTTTGGCCAAATTTATGAGAATTCTGTCTTCGGATTTTGTGGCAGATTTCAAAGGAAAGATTATCAATATTCACCATTCATTTTTGCCGGCTTTTATTGGCGCCAATCCTTACAAAAAGGCTTTTGAAAGAGGTGTGAAAATCATTGGTGCAACAGCGCATTTCGTAACCAATGATCTGGATGAAGGTCCTATTATTTATCAGGACATTATCAAAGTGACGCATTCCAAAACTGCAAAAGACCTTGCAAAATTAGGTAGAGATGTTGAGAAAAATGTTCTGGCGAATGCTTTGAAACTAGTGTTTGAAGACAAGGTTTTTATTGATGGGAATAAGACGATTATTTTTGAATGATGAGATGAACGTCAATTTTTAGAAGTTTAAATAATCAATTGTGTTAGTCAATTCTGACCATCTTGCAGATAAAAATTTAGCATAATTTTGTGACGATATTCCATAGCTTCCTAATGAATGTCCATCATTTACTTCAACTAAAACAGTTTTATTATTCTCATTGATTCCGAAATCTAGTGCATAAGATTTTGGCTGAGATTTAAAATCTGAAATTGCATTTTTTACGATTTCCAAATCTATTGTTTTGTCCCAATCGCCTTTGTATCTTCTTACATCCAATATTTCTTTGTAACGGATAAAGCATCTGAATTCTGTTTTGAAATTAACAATTTCAGCGCATAGAACTTGTGTTGGTTTGCTTTCATCAATCAATCCTATGAAATCCATTTCATTTTTGAAAACTTTGCCTGCAAATTTTTTAGTGTCGACGTCAGGTTTTATAAAAATATTGAATTGTTTCTGTTTTAAAACTTCTTCTAAAGTAGATTTCCAGATTTTTCGGTTTAAGTATTTTTCCAATTCAACAGGATAATCTATTTCAGGTTGCTTCCTTTCAATACCAAGTTCTTCAATTCTTTTTCTGATATTTCCGATTCCACCAACAACTATATCTTCAAGATTTTTATCCTTTATGTTTTTGACATCAAAATATTTTTCAATTTCAAATCCAAAATGCTTAAATCCTTCATAGGCAATAAAGGCGTTTACATTGTAGAATTCTTCATTTTTATCGGTTTGAATATATGCTTTCAATTTTGTAAAACTTCTAGTAAACATAACGAAAAATCTTCTAATTCCAACAGTTGAAGCAATTTCTCTTTTCTAATATATTATTTCCTGACGGATTCTAAGAAAATCATTATTTTTATGGAAAATAAATCAATATGTCTATCAACAGAAGAGACTGGCTGAAAACCGCTTTGTTGGGAAGCGCCGGACTCACGCTTTCTCCGCTTGAATTTTTAGCAAAAACGACCCCGAACTTTTCCGAACTGAAAAATGATGACAAAACCATCCGACTTTGTTTCAACGAGAATCCGTTCGGTGTTTCCCCGAAAGCTTTGGAAGCGATGCAGAAAAGCCTCAGTTTGTCTTCGATGTATAATTTCAAATTTGCGGATGTTTTGTCTGGAAAGTTGGCAGAAAGAAATCAGTTGAAGCAAGAAAATATCTTGGTTTCCGCAGGTTCGTCTTTTTTACTGGAATTGATTATCACATATGTTTCGCTGCACAAAGGTCATTTTATCATTCCGGATCCTTCTTTCACCATTTTTGAACCGATTGGCGAATTTCTTGGAATGTCAAAATCAGTAATTCCTCTGAATGCGCAAAAGCGAATTGATCTTGATAAAATGAAAAGCGCAATCAAAAAAGATACAAGCCTTATTTACATCTGCAATCCGAATAATCCAACCGGAGATTTGCTTTCGAGAACGGAAATTGAAAGTTTCATCAAGTCTGTTCCGGACAATATCACGATTTTGGTTGACGAAGCGTACATCGAATTTACCAATCAAAAATCATTGAGCGATTTGGTGAATACTTATAAAAATCTTATTGTAACAAGAACATTCTCCAAACTTTACGGATTTGCCGGCGCAAGATTAGGTTACGCAATCGGCCATCCGAAAATGATTGCAGAATTGAAAAAACTACAAAGCTGGAGTGGTGCCGAAATTAGCGTAACTACGATGGCTGGCGGAATTTCAGCGATGGAAGATCAGGAATTCATTTCCAAAGTCTTGGATAGCAATCAAAAAGTTAAAGATTTCGCAATGTCTGAGTTTGAAAAAAGAGGCATCAAAACGATTCCTTCCTCAGCGAATTTCATTTATTTTTCTTTAGAAAATTATAAGGACAATTATTTCAAAAAATTGAAAGATGCAAAGATTCTTGGTGGAAAAACTTATGAACAGAGCGGAAAATGGACGAGGATTAGTCTGGGGACAATGGAGGAGATGAAGGTTTATTTTGGGGCGATTTCTTAAGAATAATATTTATAAAGGATTTATTTATGAAGTTATTTTCATTTTTAATCAAGAAGATAAAAAAAAGGAATACAAATGTCCACGTTGCATAAAGGTTTATGACGATTTGCCACTTTGTTTTGGATCGGATATTCCTGATTATTATTTTTCTATTCCAATAGATGAAAGGGAAAATCGAATTGAACTTACAGAAAGTTTATGTGTTATAGATGAAAAACACTTTTTTCATCGAGGTAAATTGACAATTCCTATTCTTGATTATAGCGAAAATTTGATATTTAATGTTTGGACCTCCATTAGTGAGTAGAATTTCAGTAAGCGAATGGATTTGTGGGAAAGTCCTGAAAGAATTAAAGAAGAATCTTATTTTGGATGGTTACAAACTAATGTTCCAACTTATGGTGAAACATTAAACATTAAAGCGATCGCCATTGAACAAGGGATTGGATTAATTCCAGAAATCAAATCAATTGAAAAAGAACATTTGTTAACTAAAGACCAGGCTAATGGGATTACGTACAAAAGAGCAAGAGAAATTGTTGATGAAATAATGAAACATCAGCAAAATAAAAAGTGATCAAGCCATTATATTACTAAACTCCTTACGATACTGCGACGGACTTTTCTGCGTATGTTCTTTAAAAGTCTTGTTGAAATAACTGAAGTTGTTAAAACCGCTTTCAAAGCAAATATCTGTAATGCTCATCGGTTGTTCTGCCAGCAGTTTCAGTGAGTGTGTGATTCTATATTCATTCACAAATTGCGTGAAAGTTTTGTTAGTAATTTTCTTAAAATATCGGCAAAATGAAGGAACGGTCATTGTTGCCAAACCTGCAACTTCTTCCAGGCTGATTTGGTTTTTAAAATTATCTTTCACGTGATTAAAGATCAGATTGATCCTGTCATTATCCTCTTTCTGCGTCTGCAGATAGTATTCTCCGGCATTTAAGATTTTGAAATCACTGGTGTGAGAGAGTTCGTCCAAGATTTCAATCAATTTTAATAATTTCTCCAGATAAGAAGATTCAGACAAAGCCTTTATTTTACTTTGCATTTTCTTTTTCACCTTTTCACCAAACACAATTCCGCTTTTCGCAGTTTCCAACATGGTGATAATTTTGTGCATTTCCGGAGCGTTCCAGAATTCTGATCCCAGAAAATCCCGGGAAAATTGGATGACAACTTCATAATCGTTGTTGGTGTTTTCATTCGTCATTCCACAATGGGGTAAGTTGCTGCCAATCAGAATCAAATCGCCTTCTGTAAAATAAGAAATATTACTCCCGATCTGCCTTTTCCCCGAACCACCACAAACGAAAATCAATTCGATTTCCGGATGATAATGCCAGACGTGCGATTTCAGATTTTCATTTTTTAAAAAATGAAGACACGTGAAACTGCTGTCGATATTAGGTTTTATAGCTTCAAAGGCTGGATTATGATGTTTCATATTTGGATTCTTTTGTGAATGTGTAATCGTATTTTAATCAAAGACTTAACTTAAAATTTGATTGTCATCGATTTTACTTAAACAAAAATACAAAAACTAAATTATATGTTCAATATTATCTATCATTGTTGTGTTAATATTTAATTAATGTTAATATAGAACATATTTTTGAAAATAGTCTTGTATTATTTCATTTTTACCCGTGATACATTTGCATAGTAAAACAATTAAAAAGAATTATTATGAAAAGTTTGATAAAATTAAGTTTTGTGGTTGGATTATTATTAATCTCAATGAGCGCAGCAGCTAGAGAAATCGATTTTTCTCTTTCTTTCAACAATGTAAACAGCAAGAGTTTAAATTTTAATATTTCGAATTCGAAAAATGTATCGTTATATTTTTACGATGATACTAATAGTGAGCTTTTTTCTGAAGAGATTGCAAAAAGCACTTCTAAAGAGAAATCTTACAACCTGAATAATTTGGCAAACGGAAATTATTACCTGGTTGCTGAGTCCGATAGCAGAATCGAAAAATATAAGATCACTGTAAAAGACAATCAGGTAGACGTGGACAAATCTCCTGTCTCTGCCATTACAAAACCAGAATATACCATCAACAAAAATGTGGTAAAACTGAAAATGACAGACGTAGTTGGCGATGTGAAAGTTTCGATCTTCGATACTGCTAACAATACTTATTACAGCAAAAATAACGTTGCAAAAGGCGGAATAATCGATCTTACTTTTGATCTGAATCCTGCAAACCCTGAAACGTACATCATCAATGTTGAAAAAGACGGCGACAGTTTCAGCAGAATGATTTCTCTAAAATAGTTTCTTGAAACTAAGGTTATATATATTATTTTCTAAAAGCTTCACACCATGTGAAGCTTTTTTTATGACATAATGAAAAACAGAAAGCCCAATTCTGAATTGGGCTTTGTTATTTATTTTATAAAACTTCTTTGATATGTTTGTAATTGCTGGCAATCGTATCAGCCACTTCTTTGAAATTCCCATCCAGCATCATTCTTGTCATTGCCACGCCCATTCCTTTCATCTGGCCCCAGCCAACTTTTGGCGGCATTGCAAGTGCATTCGGATCTGTAAAGATATTTACCAAAACCGGACCTTTGGTTTGCAAGGCATCGTCAATCGCTTCTTCTACCTTTTCCGGATCTGTGACATTAATTCCTTTGATCCCGAATGCCTGAGCCAGCAATCCGAAGTCGGGATTGATCATATCGGTTTCATTATCCGGGATTCCGTTCACTTCCATTTCCAGTTTTACCATTCCCAAAGATCGATTGTTGAAAACAATAATTTTGATCGGAAGTTCATACTGTTTAATGGTTGCAATATCGCCCAATAGCATAGAAATGCCACCGTCTCCGCAAAGTGCAATGACTTGTCTTTCAGGACTGGATAATTGAGCGCCGATGGCCATCGGCATTGCATTCGCCATTGTTCCGTGGTTGAAGGACCCGAATAATTTTCTCTCGCCGGTCGCTTCCAGATATCTGGCGCCCCAGACACAGCACATTCCTGTATCCACAGTAAAAATAGTGTCTTTATTGGCTTTGGTGTTTAGAGTGTCGGCAACAAATTCCGGAGAGATGTGGTTTTCTTTTCCCTTGTCATCTACATACGTTTTAAGATTGTTTTTAACTTTCTGATAAAACTCTAATTGTCCGTGCAGGAATTTGCTGTCATTATTAATTTTAATCAAAGGCAAAAGATGAATCAGTGAATCTTTGATCTTCCCGGCAAAACCTCTGGTAAGCTGAGCACGTCTTCCCAAACGTTCCGGCTTGTCATCAATCTGGATAATTATTTTATCAACAGGCATAAATTTCACATAAGGAAAATCGGTTCCGAGTAATAAAATAATATCAGCCTCGTGCATCGCCTGGAAAGCGGAAGGCAATCCCAAAAGTCCTGTCATCCCGACTTCATATGGATTGTTGTACTGGATTCCCATTTTTCCGCGGAAAGAATATCCAATTGGTGCTTTCAGTTTTTCTGCCAAAGCAATTACTTCAAAATGCGCTTCGGAAGCACCGATTCCACAATAGATGGCAGTTTTTTTTCCTGAATTGAGGTGATTGGCAATCCAGTTCAGTTCTTCATCATCAGGAATAATTCTGGGGTTGGTTTTGAAAACAAGATCAGAACTGATATTCTTTACCGCTTTCTCTTCGAAAAGATCGCCAGGCATCCCAAGCACTGCTACGCCTTTTTGAGAAATTGCGTGTTGCAAAGCGGCCTGCAGCATTCGGGGAGCCTGTTCCGGTGTGTTGGCAATTTGATTGTAAACAGAACAGTCGTCAAATAACTTGATCGTATTGGTTTCCTGAAAATATGAAGTCCCGAATTCTGTACTTTCACAAGTTGATGCAATCGCTAAAACTGGTACATTGCCTCTATTGGCTTCATAAAGTCCGTTGATCAGATGCACGTGACCCGGCCCAGAACTTCCTGCGCAGACAGCCAGACCTTCCAGCTCAGCTTCGGCAGCAGCGGCAAATGCACCAACTTCCTCGTGTCTCACGTGGATCCATTTGATAGAACCTTCGCGTTTGATGGCATCATTTAAAAAATTCAGGCTGTCTCCGGTGACAGCATAGATCCGTTTTACACCTGTCTTTACAAGAATTTCAACAAATTGATCAGCGATATTTTTTGACATATTAATTACGATTTTAATGAATATTAAATTTCGCAATTAAAATTTATAGTGCAGAATAAAACTTTATAATTATTTGTTAATTAATGAAAATGTTTTGGGAAAGCTTCGTGTGGTGATTGATTCAGAACATTGAGGAGAAACCAGGATTTTAGAAATCCATAACCATAAGAAAACATCTGGATGTATGTGGAGATAACCGCCATAGATGCAATGCTGATATTCCTTGTGACGATCAAAGCGTGGAACAATACAAGAAACGTATAAAGTCCGTAAAGCGCGAGAATTAATCCATTTGTCCAAACGAAATAATGGATGATTCCAACTAAATATCCCAATAAAAATACACTTGGAAACCAGAAGGTGAGCTTGTTATATTTTGGATGTCTTTGATTCAGAATTGGTCTTGCACAACCGAATTGATAAACCTGTTTTGAGAATTTCCCAAAGTCGGTTCTACGTTTGTGATAAACACCAATATTATCATAAAACATCGTCGTGTAGCCATTTTCCCAAAGCGTCATCGATAGATCCGGATCTTCACCAATTCTCATTTTCGAGAAGCCACCAACTTTCAGGAAAATCTCTTTGTTCACGCCCATATTGAAACTTCTGGGCTGAAACTTCGTCACCGCGCTTTTCTTTCCACGAATTCCGCCAGTTGTGAAAACAGATGTCATAGAGTAGGAGATGGCTTTCTGCATCAGGTTGAAACCTTTGTGCGCTTTGTCTGCGCCACCAAATGCGTCACTAGGATTTTCGGTAAGATTTCTCTTAATATTTTTGATGTAATCAGTCTCGACAATCACGTCAGAATCTGCAAAAACCAGCCAATCGTTTTTCGCCCGTTTTGCACCATAGTTTCTGGAAAGTCCAGGACCGGAATTATCTTTTCGGAAGAATTTGATGTCTAATTGTTCTTCAAATAATTCTACGGTTGGAAGAAGTGCAATCTTAGAACCATCATCCACAATGATGACTTCAAAATCTTTGTCAGTTTGATGTGACAGAGAATTGAGAAGCTCGAACAATTCGTCTTTTCTGTTGAAGATGGCGATGATAATGGATATGGTTGGGTTCAAGTTGAAAGATTGATTAATGTTGTAAAACGAATCTCAAAAATATGGAAAAAGGTTTTAACTTCAAGAAAAACTGAGAGTGGATTTGAACATTAAACCTTCATTCCATTTATTACTTTAATTTAAGTTTGTATCTTCGTAAGGAAAATTTATTTAAAATGAATGCAATCCGACAGTTTGTAGATGTGAAAGATAACTCTTTCCAAATCACGCTTCCAGAAGATTTTACAGCAAAAAGAGTAGAAGTTATCATTCTGCCTTCTGAAAATGATTTTCAAATATCCTCAGAAACTAAAAATCTTATCAACGAAAGAAAATCAGATTATCATAAAAATCCAGATAATGCGACTGATTTTGATGAATTTTTAGATGAATTGGAAAGTGATTTATGAAGACATACAAAGTCGTAATTACAGACCTTGCAAAAGTAGACATCAAAAAAGCAAAAGAATATTATAGAAACATCAATGCAAATCTTGCAAAACAGTTTTTGCTTCGCATCAGAGAATCAAAATCGTTCATTTCTGAAAGTCCAAAAGCCAATAATGTAATTTATCAAGACGTTAGGATGCATTTAATAAAACAATTTCCTTATCATTTGCATTATTTTTATGATGAGATCGAGATGTAATTGCTATGATTGCAGTTGAATTTGCGAAAAGAGAAAATCTTGATTTTTCTGACAGAACTTAATAATATAAAAATCTAAATTTTATTCAAAAGAAAAATTGTAGTAAGAAGAGTCGAGCTAGAAATTATACTAAATACAAAACTCGACATCATCAAAGAATGAATTATTTTAAAATGATTAAGAAGTATTAGAAAAATCAATGATACTAAAATTGAACCTGTGAAACTCAACAAAATTGTTCTCAGTAAATTTTCAATTTCAAAAATTTCTGTTTTGAAAAGATAAATTAACAAAACAGAAATTAATATTAGTAATAAAGAAATTAAACTCAATTTTTTGTTGATTGGATCAATTTCAGCTTTATTCTCTTCCCCGTTTCCAGATAAACCAAGAGTCGACAAAGCATCAAATAAAAAATCAAGAAAACTCATCATTTATTCCTCCTCCTTATTCATATATTTCCCTTTCTTCGAGCCATCATACATTTCATATTGCAGAAATCTCGTTTCCAATTTTCCATTGAAAAGTTTGATTCTTCTGGAAGGTCTCAATCCAATTTTCTTCGGAGCATCAAGATCTGCAGAGATCAGCCAAGCCAAAGTGTTTGGATAATGTTGTTTGAAAGTGTCACCGATTTTTTTGTAGAAATCATCATCATTAATAGAGATTCTCTCATCATAAGGCGGATTGAAAACCATCAACAATGGGAACAAATCTTTTTCAGATTCGAAGAAATCTTTGTTTCTAAGCGTAATGATGTCTTCCATTTCGGCAGATTCTATGTTGATGTGCGCAATGTCTAAAGCCTCAGAATCAATATCATAGCCTACGATTTTTCCGGTGAATTCTTTCACACGGTTCAATCTCACATCTTTGATAGTTTTGAATAATTCAGAATCGTAGTTTTTCCAGTTCTGGAAACCGAAATATCTTCTGAAAGTTTGAGCCGGAAGATCCATTGCAATCATCGCCGCTTCTATCAATAATGTTCCGGAACCACACATCGGATCCAGGAAATTTCCTTTTCCGTCCCAACCTGCCAACTGCAACATTCCCGAAGCCAAAACTTCGTTGATTGGTGCAATAGTCTGCTCCTTTCTGTAACCACGTTTGAAAAGCGGATCACCGGAACTATCGATGGAAATTGTCACCAATTCTCTGTCAATGTGAAGATGGAATTTGATGTCAGGATTGTCCTTGTTCACGCTTGGTCTCATCTTGTGTTTGTCCTGAAAATAATCGACGATCGCGTCTTTCATCTTCAAAGTCATAAATTGAGAATGGTGGAATCTCTCAGAATTTACAGTCGCGTCTATCGCAAAAGTCTGGTTTTTGTCCAGGAACTCATCCCATTCAAACTTAAACAACTTATCGTAATATTTACTTTCATTGTAAGCCTTGAATTCCATAATCGGAATGATGATTTTAACGGCTGTTCTGCAAGAATAGTTGAGTTTGTAAAGAAATCCCAAATCGCCTTCGCAAGTGACTGCGCGGTTTTTGATTTCCACATTTTTACCTCCTAATTTCTTGATTTCTTCTGCCAAAATCTGTTCTAATCCGAAAAAAGTTTTGACCTGTATCTGTAGATTTTCTATATCCATTCTGCAAAAATAGAGTTTTTTGCTGGATGTTTGAGGTTGGAAGCAGGATGTTTTACAATCTTAAAATGAACTTCCATCATCAATCTTCTAACATCCATCCAAAAATTCCTTATTTTTGCAGAATGCAATGGTTTGAGGAATGGTTTGATACACCATATTATCATATTTTATACAACAACAGAGATTACAACGAAGCAGAAAATTTTCTGAATCTTTTAACCGATTTTCTGAATCTTGAGAAAAATTCAAAAATAATAGATTTGGCTTGCGGAAAAGGAAGACATTCTGTTTATCTGAATAAGTTGGGTTATGATGTTTTAGGTCTGGACTTGTCTGAGCAAAGTATCAGTTTTGATAAGCAATTCGAAACCAGAACTTTGAAGTTTCAGGTTCACGATATGAGAAATCCGATCAAAAGTGAACCTGTAGATGCTGTTTTTAATCTTTTTACGAGTTTTGGCTATTTCGAAACGGAAGAAGAAGACAAAAGTGTTTTCCGCTCTGTTTCTAACGTTTTGAAGGATGAAGGTTATTTTGTTCTTGATTTTCTGAATTCTGAATATGTGAAAAAAGTGATCGTTCCTCAAAGTTCCGTGGAGAAAGAGAATATCGTTTTCAATGTCAAAAAACATATTGAAAATGGATTTATTATTAAGGAAATTGATTTTACAGATCAAGGAAGAAAGTTTCATTTTTTTGAAAAAGTAAAACTGACTTCAGCTGAAAAAATTCAGGAATATGCAAAAGGATTCGGTTTTGAATTGGTAAAAAGATGGGGCGATTATCAACTGAATGATTTTGATGAAGGAAGTTCTCAGCGTTGTATCAATTTATTCAGAAAGAAATAGTTTTGAAATGAAGATTTCCAAATGCTAACCAATATTATATTTTTCATTCTTACATTATTCTCTATTATTTTGGGAATTCGGTTTGGATATTTGGACAGTCACACACCGCCACCACAATTTTTAATTTCAAGCTTGTTACTAATATTAGGTTTAATTTTAATAGCATTAAGAAAACTACTTTTTAAGAATAAATTATTTTTTAGAATCCATTTAGTTTTAATAGTAATTAATCTCATCATAATTCTATCTTGTTTCATATTACCAATTATTTAAAATGATTATAATATTACTACTCATATTAAGTGTCCTGATCGGTGTTTTTCTCGGAAAGTATTTTGGGAGCAAACAACAATTTGCCAAAAATCTTTTGATTCTGAGCGCAGGTTTCCTGATTACGATTTGCTTGAATGAAGTTTTTCCGGAGGTTTATGAAACTGGCGGACATGAAATTGGAATTTTCGTGATCCTTGGTGTTTTGATCCAAATGTTGTTGGAAAATCTAACCAAAGGTTTCGAACATGGCCACGTTCATCACGAATCAGATGATCATTCAATCATTCCGGTTGCGCTGATTGCGGGTTTATTTGTTCACGCTTTTATAGAAGGAATTCCTTTGTCTCACGAGAAAGAAACGCTTTCGCCTTATCTTTTGGGAATTCTATTTCATAATATTCCGATCTCTTTTGTTTTGGGAAGTTTCCTTGCACACAGTAAGAATTTCTCTACCAAATTTTGGGTCATTGTTTCTGTTTTCGCATTAGCTTCACCTCTGGGAATGTTGCTTGGAAGATATTTTGATGAGAACCTGAAAGTGTACTTCTTAGCCGTTGTTGGCGGGATTTTCCTGCATATCTCAAGTGTAATTATTTTTGAAAGCAATAAGAATCACAAGATGGACTGGCAAAAAATAGTTCTGGTAATCGTTGGGATTGCATTGGCTTTGACTGGTCATCTTTTTCATGATCATTAAATAAAAAATTTATCGTTTTTTGATGGAAAAATCTTATTTTTACTCAAATTAATTTGATGGGATTTTTAGACCAAATATTCGGAAAGAAAGAAGAGCAGGATCAAACCAAAAGTCTTTGGAAAAAGATTGAAACTATAAAAGATCTGGACCTTGCTGTTGAGAAATCATTTCAGCACAAGGTATTGATTTTCAAACATTCTACGCGTTGTTTCATCAGCAAAACTGTTTTGAAATCTTTCGAAAAACAAATGGAGAATTCCGGCAAAGATCAATCGTATTATTTTCTGGATTTGATTGCACATCGTGATATTTCAAATGAAATTGAAAGCCGTCTCGATGTCACGCATCAAAGTCCGCAATTGATTGCTTTGGAAAACGGAAAAGCTTTTTACAATGCTTCACACCAAAGTATTGATTTGGATAAAATTTAGTCACACTTATTTCTCATTAAACACAATTAACACAGATGGAATATCAAAATTTCCGCAATCACCTTTCCAAAATATTAGGCGTTCCGATTGATAGTCTTGAGGTTTGCTCTGCTTTTTATGAAATTAAGGAAGTGAAAAAAAATGAGATCATCCTGCGAGAAGGAGAGATCTCAGATTCTACTTTTTTTGTTGAAAAAGGATTATTGAGAATGTATTCTATAGACAAAGCTGGTAAAGAACACGTGATACAATTTGCGCCGGAAAACTGGATTATTTCTGATACCACAAGCCAGTTGCTGAATGAGAAATCCAGATTTTACATAGAAGCTATCGAAGAAAGTACAATTGTGATTACAAAGGAAGGATTCTTTGAAAATCTCTCAAAAATATATCCTGATGTTGCCGAGAAAAACCAAAGATTGATGTTCAATCATATCAAAAATCTGCAAAACAGAGTGAACGCTTTGATCAGCACAACTGCTGAAGAACGTTATATGGATTTTCTTAAAAAGTATCCTAATCTGATGCTTCGAGCGCCACAATGGATGGTCGCATCATACTTGGGAATCACACCAGAAAGTTTGAGCAGAGTAAGAAAAGAATTGGCTAAGAAGAAGTTTGAGATTTAATTTTCTCAATGAAGTATTTTCTTTTTCTGATATTATCTTCTGTTCAATTATTTGCTCAAACTCAAATTTATGAGAAGCTATCCAACAAAACGTTTTCTGCAAAAGTCATCAGAATAATGGATGGTGACACGATGGAAATTCTGTACAAAAATGTTCCGACAAAAATCCGTTTAGCGCACATAGATTGCCCGGAAAAGCGTGGGAAACAACCTTTTGGAAATAATGCTAAAGTGGCGTTGTCAAACCTTTGTTTTGGAAAAATGGTTACTGTCAAAGGAGAGAAATATGATCGATATAAAAGATTGATTGCAGTTGTCATTAATGATAAAAACCAAAACGTCAATCAGGAAATGGTAAAGCTTGGAATGGCCTGGCATTTTACAAAATACTCTACAGACCAGATTTACGCCAAATTGGAAAAGCAAGCCCGGAAAAGTAGAGTAGGACTTTGGCAAGAAAAGAATCCGATCGAACCTTGGCTTTGGCGAGAAAAAAAGAAAAAATGAACTACGAAATTTTAAAAGCAAATCTTTCCGATATTCCTGAATTGTCTCGAATGATGAAGGATTTCTATGCCATCGATTTTTATCCTTTTGATGAAAAAGTTACGACCGATAATCTTCAGAAATTCATTACTGAAGATAAATATGGTAGTTGTTTCAAAATTATTTTTGAAGGCAAAATCGCTGGCTATATTATTCTCGTAAAATATTTTAGCTTTGAGTTTGGTGGTGAGATTTTGTTTTTGGATGAGTTGTTCATCAAACCAGAATTTCAAGGGAAATCGCTTGGCAAAAAGGCTTTGGAATTTGTGAAGGATTATTCTACAGAAAATCAATTCAAAGTTGTTTTATTAGAAATCGAAAACCATAATGACAAAGCGAAAAAACTTTATGAACATTATGGTTTCCAAAATCATAAAAGAAGTTTAATGATTCTTAAGAATTGATACCAGTTGAAAATTAATCCTTGCTAATAAAAAATCCTGCAAATTAATTTACAGGATTTTTACTTTTATCAGATTGTTTTTAAAATTTCCAACCTAAAGTGACAAAGAAATTACTTCTATTGTTTTTGACTTTTGAAACAGCGTATGCATCGCTTAATAATTCTGTCCCGGAGGGATTATAATAACCAGAAGTTGTATAATAATTAGGATCAGTTACGACACCATACAACGAAGGACTAGTGTATTCTGATGAGATATTTTGGTAAGACGCATCGATATAAAATGCTCGGAAGTCATATCCAATACCAGCACCAATTGTATTTCTTTTTCCTACCAAAAGATTTGAAAATGATTGATCTGATTTTGATCCATTGTCATTAAAACCAGTCAAAGTTAAATTATCAAAACTGTTTCCCTGATAAGCATAACCGCCTCTTAATCTGAATGCTGCAATTCTATACTCTGCACCAACTCTTACTTCCGAAGAATTTTTATAAGAATCATTGAAAAAATCATTTATTTCCTGCTCTGCAATACCATATTCTTTATACTTTGGTTTTGTGATTCCTTGTATGAAATCAACATTCAAGGCAAAATTCTTACTTGGAACAAACGCGGCACTAAGAGTAGCTTTCATAGGTGTAGTCAACTGTCTGTCTTCTCGGTAAACATCGTAATAACTATCATCTTTATAATATTGATTATAAACTCTGTCGATATTCCACCAAGTAGGTGTTTCTAAAGCTGCTCCAATTCTGAATTGATTGCTCAACTTTGCAATGACACCAACATTAGCCGAGAAACCATCGGAGTTTTCCTGATGATTGGTATATTGCTTATCAAATGTTGTAATTGCATTAGTTGTATTATTCTGAAAATTAGCAATGTCATCCTGGCTTAAGAAGGAGTTATGGAAATTAAGTCCCGCTCCGAAATAAAGTCGATTATCATAATTGGCTCCTACAGTAAAATTCGTCTTAGAGATATCTCCAGTTCTACTATATGCGTGACCTTGAAATGAATAGTTCTCCGGTGTAGCTAAAATTGGATTGCTTGCGAGCTGAATATTAGAATTACCGGCAGACTCAACATAATTATCAAGAGACTGAGTATTGTAATTTACTCCAATATTTACAAATTTCCATTTAGAAGATGTGTTATCTCCCAAATTAATTGTCAGTACACCTCCAGAGTTATTAAGATCTGTGTTGTTTATCTTATAGCCTAATGATTTTCCTGCTAACGTACTCGTATTCTTATTGCTATTAACACCAAGCGTCAAGTTAAGATCATTTGTAATGAAAACCCCTATACCAGCAGGATTGACATTTGCTGATGAAATATCACCGCCTAATGCTCCAATGGATCCTGCCATCGAATTAAACTTTGCAGTTCCATTGATAGGATTTGTTGAGTAAACATTAAGTGTATTTGTAATTACCGATATGTCCTGTGCTTTCAAATAAACGAATGAAACAGGAATACTTAGCAGTAATAAAGTCTTTTTTAGCATTTTTTTATTAAATGTTTTTAAATTAAAAATTATCTTCTTCCACCGCCACCGCCGGATCTCATTCCGCCGCCGCCAGAAGAACCGCCGGATCTCATTCCACCTCCGGAATTGAATCCGCCAGAATTACCACCGGATCTTGTAGGTGCAGAATAGGTATCATTTCTGTATCCTCCATTGTTCTGAGTTCTTATTCCTCCATTGTTTGGATAGGTTTGAGTTCTTGTACCACCATTGTTTGGATATGTATTTCTGATACCACCATTATTAGGATATGGTCTAGTGCCGCCATTGTTTGGTCTTATTCCATTAGAATTTCGGATTCCGTTATCAGTAGTTCGGATTCCGCTATTCATAGTTCCAACCTCATTTCTGATATTTCTGTTAGGGCGAATTCCTGTAGAATTAATACCATTAAAACGACCAGAATTTCTATTACCAGCTCTATTTTGAGAAATCATTCCATTAAGTCTTCCGCCATTTACACCTGATCTGTTGTAATGAATAGGGTAGTATCCACCGCCATAGTAACCTCCCCAGCCACCATAACCGGCTCCCCAGAATGGATCGTAAAATCCACCTCCCCAGCCCCAAGGCGAGTAGAAGTAATTACCCCAGCCAAATCCCAGTCCCCAACCCCAAGAGTTGAAAGGGCTATTCCAGCCATACATTCCGTAGCCAGGATATCCCCAGCCGCCAAAACCTCCGTAGCCGAATCCCATTCCCCAGCCACCATAGCCCCAGTTATTAAAGCTTGTGTAGTTGGTTTCGGTTCCGGTGTAAGTTCCCCAATCAGAAGAACTGCTTGCTAAAGTATAACGGTTGTCCTGATCCTGAATGTTCTGTTGATTATTATCATAAATGCTCGGATAAGTATCTTGGTAGTTATAATAATTGTCAACCTGATTATTTCCATTGGTATATGAGCCTGCAGGCAAAGAATCCTTGTTCGGATCATAATAAACACCATCAGTTTCTGAATAACCGCCTGTGTAGATCACACAAGAAGTCAGAAGAGAACTGCTGGCAATCAAGATCACAGCTTTTGATTTGATCAGATTAAATAAGTGAGTATTGTTTATATTTTTCATTTTATGAGAAGTATTAAGTTTGCTATATTTGTATTCTTAAAATAAACCAAATTTTGTACCAGTAATTATTTACAAAGTAGTGTAAAATTAGGCTTTTTATTTAGATTACGAAAAGTTAAAAAAGTTAAAAAATAGTTTAAAAAAATATGGCAAAGTTAACATCAAGAGCAGAAGATTACAGCAAATGGTATAATGAATTGGTTGTTAAAGCAGATCTGGCAGAGAATTCCAGTGTTAGAGGATGTATGGTGATCAAACCTTATGGTTATGCAATCTGGGAAAAAATGCGTGACGAAATGGACAAAAAATTCAAAGAAACCGGACATCAAAATGCTTATTTCCCGCTCTTCGTTCCCAAAAGCTTATTCGAAGCTGAAGAAAAAAATGCAGAAGGTTTTGCCAAAGAATGTGCTGTGGTTACTCACTACAGATTAAAAACTGATCCAAATAATCCAGCAAAATTAATTGTTGATCCTGATGCTAAACTGGAAGAAGAATTAATTGTACGACCTACTTCCGAAGCAATTATCTGGAGTACTTATAAAAACTGGATCCAATCGTATAGAGATTTGCCGATTTTGATTAATCAATGGGCGAATGTTGTACGTTGGGAAATGAGAACCAGATTGTTCCTTAGAACTGCAGAATTTCTTTGGCAGGAAGGACATACAGCTCACGCTACAAAAGATGAAGCTGTAGAAGAAACTGAAAAAATGCTTGAGGTTTATGCGAAATTTGCTGAAGACTTTATGGCAATCCCGGTTTTCAGAGGTATTAAGACACCTTCTGAAAGATTTGCAGGAGCAGACGAAACTTATTGTATCGAAGCTTTGATGCAGGATGGAAAAGCGCTGCAAGCCGGAACTTCCCATTTCCTTGGACAAAGTTTTCCAAAAGCTTTTGATGTGAAATTTACCAACAAAGAAGGGAAACAGGAATATCCTTGGGCATCATCTTGGGGAACTTCTACAAGATTAATGGGAGCCTTAATTATGACACACTCAGATGATCTTGGTTTGGTTTTACCTCCATCTTTGGCGCCTATTCAGGTTGTAATCGTTCCGATTTTTAAAGGTGAAGAGCAATTGGCAGAAATCAGTGAAATAGCTTTGGAAATTCAAAATAAATTGAGAGCGAAAGGAATCTCAGTTAAATTTGATAATGACACGCAGAACAAACCGGGCTGGAAATTCGCTGAATATGAGTTGAAAGGTGTTCCGTTGAGAATCGCGCTTGGGCAGAGAGATCTTGAAAACAAAACCGTTGAATTGGCAAGAAGAGATAACCTGACGAAAGAAACTGTCTCTATAGAAGGTCTTGATGTTTATATTGAGGAATTATTGAAAACGATTCAAAGCGATATTTATAACAAAGCCTTGAAATTCAAAGAAGAAAATATCACGAAAGTTGATTCTTACGAAGAATTCAAAACTGTTCTTAACGATAAAGGTGGTTTCATCTTAGCACATTGGGACGGCACGGCTGAGGAAGAAGAGCAGATTAAACAGGAGACGAAAGCCACTATCAGATGTATTCCTCTGAATAACGAATTGGAAGATGGTGTTTCATTAATTTCCGGGAAACCTTCCAAGCAAAGAGTGGTGTTTGCGAAAGCTTATTAATAAATAATTCTCGAGAAAAATCCAAAACCGTCTGGTCATAAACTGGACGGTATTTTTATTTTAATGGAATATTGTAAAATATAAAGGTTAAATCATAAATAGTTAAAGTTTTACTAAAATTATTCACAATGAAAATTTGTGGATTAATATTTGGTAACATTACAAAACATCAAACATTAAAAAATAAACTATTATGTCAACTAATCTAATCGACCTGATCAAAGGTCAACTGGGACCAGCAACCGTTTCCCAAACCGCAACTCAACTTGGAGAAAGTGAGTCAGGAATTTCAAAAGCAATTTCTGCTCTGTTACCAGCCATAGTTGGTGGTTTTGCCAACAGCAACGCGCAATCTGAACTTTTCAACACCGTGAAAGAAGCAGCTTCTTCAGGTGTTTTATCAAATCTGTTAGGAAATCTTAATGGATCTGATTCTGTGATTTCAAAGATTTTAAGTTTAATTTTTGGAGATGGTGATAAGCTTGCGGCGATTACAAACTCAGTTTCATCTTATGCAGGCATCAAAACCGAATCTACCAATTCATTATTAAATATTGTAACCGGCGCAACGGCGGGAACTTTAGGAAAATATGCAGTTGATAATAATCTTGATGAATCGTCCTTCAAAAACTTATTAAGTGATCAAAAAGGAATCTTGTCTACATTATTACCTGCCGGATTTAGTTTTGCAGCATTAGGTTTAGGAAATTGGTTTGGATCAGTAGATGCAGAACCTGTGAATGTAGTTCCGGAACCTTTACAAGCGCCTATTGCAGATGTAAATCCTGTAACACCACTTACAGAAAATCCAATCGTAACAGAATCACCAAAACCTGTTGTAACAGAAACTCCTAAAGTTGACGTTACGAGAAGTGGAACTACACACGAAATTGTTTCTGATAATTCTGGTGGTGGAAGTATTTGGAAGTGGTTGTTGCCATTGCTTTTATTGTTACTTTTAGGTTGGTTCTTCTGGAAACAATGTGATAAAAAAGTGGAAGCGGTACCAGTTGCAACTGTAGATTCTACGGCTGTGGTTTCAGATTCTACCACTCCGGCTGGGGATTCGGTTGTTACAACAAGAGAAACAATGGTTGTGACCTTGCCAAGTGGTAAAACTTTACAAGCTTACAAAGGTGGAATCGAAGATCAAATGGTTACTTTCCTTAAATCTGATGAATATAAAAATTCAACAGAAGCGCAACTTAAAGACAAATGGTTCAATTTTGATAATCTGAATTTCGAATTCGGAACTACAAAATTAACTCCTGAATCTCAAGTTCAGTTGGATAATCTAAAAGCGATCCTGACAGAATTTCCGGATGCTAAAATTAAAATTGGTGCTTACACAGATAATAAAGGTGATGCAGCTACAAACTTAAAATTATCAGGAGACAGAGCATCAGCAATTAAATCTGCACTTCAAACTGCACAGGTTGTAGAAGCTGAAGGCTACGGATCTAAATTTGCAAAAGTTCCGGCTGAAGCGACTGACAAAGAAAGAGAGTCTGACAGAAAAACTTCCGTTAGGTTTACAAAATAAGATTACATCAAATAAGTAAAAACTGCCAAGCGATTGGCGGTTTTTTTGTTGTTAACTTGCGAGTTAAGAATAGTATAACTATTTTTGTTAGTCTAATCTAACAATGAGAATCATTGAATCAATCAAATCATAATACAGGCTGGAGAAAAGAAAAAACTTCCAATTCTCTTCACGAGGTTTTCGCCAGCGTCAATATTCCCAAAGATGGGAGTTTCAAAAAGAAATTGCTGGCCTATATGGGTCCGGGTCTTCTTGTAGCCGTAGGTTATATGGATCCCGGAAACTGGGCGACAGATATTGCTGGTGGAGCGCAGTTCGGATATACTTTACTTTCGGTCATTTTAATTTCAAATCTGTTCGCGATTCTTTTGCAGCATCTTTCTGTAAAATTAGGCGTTGTGGCAGAACGGGATTTGGCGCAGGCGTGCAAAGATCACTTTCATCCGGCCATAAATTTTGTGCTTTGGATTTTTTGCGAAATAGCCATTGCAGCCTGTGATCTGGCGGAAGTCATCGGATCAGCCATTGCACTTAATTTATTATTCGGAATTCCACTCAGTTGGGGCGTTGTCATTACAATTATAGATGTTTTTCTCATATTATTCCTTCAGGCAAAAGGATTCCGATATATAGAAAGTATTGTTGGGGGGTTAATTTTAATCATTTTCATTGCTTTCTTTTATGAAATTTTCCTTAGCAAACCGGATATTTTTCCGCTGCTGGAAGGCTTGATTCCGAAGAAAGAAATCATTACAAATCCATCAATGCTCTATATTGCAATTGGAATTTTGGGAGCAACAGTCATGCCTCACAATCTCTATCTGCACAGCAGTATCGTCCAGACCAGAAATTACCCAAGAACAACAGAAGGTAAAAAAGAAGCTTTGAAGTTTGCGAGTATAGACAGCAGTCTTTCTCTGATGTTAGCTTTCGTCATCAATGCAGCGATTTTAATTATTGCAGCAGCTACTTTTCACACCTCCGAGAATAAGGATGTGGCTGATATCAATGATGCCTATATGTTGTTGACACCGCTTCTGGGAACGACTTTGGCAAGTATCTTCTTTGGAATTGCTCTGTTGGCTTCAGGACAAAATTCTACTTTGACAGGAACTTTGGCCGGACAGATTGTAATGGAAGGTTTCCTTAATATAAGATTAAAACCGTGGGTGAGAAGATTAATCACAAGAACCATCGCAATTATCCCAGCCTTAATTATTTCTATTTTATATGGCGAAAAAGGAACGGCGGAATTGTTGGTTTTCAGTCAGGTGGTTTTATCGATGCAATTAAGTTTTGCTGTGGTTCCATTGGTAATGTTTACCAATAGTAAAGCGAAAATGGGAGAGTTTGCGAATAAAATGTGGCTCAAAGTTTTAGCATTTATCATCAGTGCAATTATTATAATTCTGAATCTTTACCTTCTCAAGGAAACATTTTTTCCCTTAACTAGTATAAACATTGGTATAAAATTAGAAACCGTCTCATAATAAAATGAAACGGTTTTTTTATGTTTGATATTAAACTCAAATTTCTTATCCTAATTTCTTAGAATCTGCAACAAACTGAGCCAATCCGGAATCTGTCAAAGGATGATTCAATAGATTAAGGATCGATGGAAGAGGTGAAGTGATGACATCTGCTCCAATCTTCGCACAATTGATGATATGCATTGGACTTCTGATAGACGCAGCAAGAATCTCTGTTTCGTAGTGATAATTATCAAAAATCAATCTGATTTCTTCAATCAAATTAAGACCATCAACAGAAATGTCATCCAATCTTCCTAAGAAAGGAGAAACATAATTTGCACCAGCTTTTGCTGCCAAAAGTGCTTGTCCTGCAGAGAAAATTAATGTACAATTGGTTTTGATGCCTTTGTCAGAAAAATATTTTAAAGCCTTGATACCGTCTTTGATCATTGGGATTTTTACCACAATTCTCTCGTGAAGTGCCGCTAATTCATCACCTTCTTTGATCATTTCTTCGTAGGTTGTAGAAAGAACTTCCGCAGAAACATCACCGTCAGAGATGTTGCAGATGTCAACATAATGTTTGTTGATCGCTTCTTTTCCGGAGATTCCTTCTTTTGCCATAAGCGAAGGATTGGTTGTAACGCCATCCAAAATTCCAAGATCTTGTGCTTCTTTGATCTGAGCTAAATTAGCTGTGTCAATAAAAAATTTCATATGTAGATTTTTATAAGTTTTTTGAAAAATGATTCACAAATATACATTTTTAGTTTGCTCCAAAAAAATGCAAAAAAAAGAAGCCCGAAGGCTTCCTGATATTATTTCAAGGCAGTTTCTTTTGCTTTGAATTCATTATACTTCGCAGTATTTTGTGTTGTTTGATACATTCCTTTCAGGAGACTTACGATCTCTTTATTGGTAGGATTTGCCTGATACATTTGCTCTGCATAAGGTAAAGCTTTTTGGAATCTTGCTCTTCTTTGTTCAAGAACTTTGTTGGCGGCATCTATTTTGCCAGCTTTTTTCAGGTCTCTGTATTCATTGATTGCAGCTTCATCTTCTCCAATAATTGCAAAAACAAGATTGTTAAGCGCATCAGGATATTTAGGATCAATTTCGATCAATTTTTTGAAGGTTGCTTCAGCCTCAGCATTTTTAGTTGGGTCTTTACCTAGCATTACACCAAGATTGTAAAGACTTTCTTTATCTGCAGGATTTTTAGCAATTTTAGCTTTCAGATTATTGACGAACTCGTCTGTTTTACCAGATTTGAAGTAAGAATTACTCTGAGTCTGAGCAAGAGATTTATTGTTAGGGAACTTTTTCAAACCTTCTTCTGCAAGTTTTCCTGCCTCATCATATCTCTTTTGATCAAATAATAATGATGCAGTTATATCATATAATTCTTCCTGTTTGCTTGCTGTAGTTTCAGTTTTGAAATCTGTATAGCCAGCACCGTCTGGTGTTTTCTTGTAAAGATCAAAAGCTGCTTTATCAAGCGTTTCTTTTTCTCCGGCTTTATTTTTTGCAGTGTAAATAGTTTCCACACCTGTATAACCATCTTTGATCAACGATTGTAAAATCTCAATGGCTTTAGGTTTATTCTCAGTAGTTTGAGCGTAAGCAACACCGGCATAATAAAGATAATTTTTATCATCTTGTCCTGCTGCTTTGAAAAGATAATAAGTTTCTGCAAATTTCTCTCCAGCTGCATCAAATTTCTTTTCGCTGTAATTTGTAGTTGCAGTTTTGCTTGCTTTTTGTAAAAGAGGATTAATAGATTCTCTTAATTTATCTCCCAAAGAAGGTGAGAATTTATCTTCTTTCAAAGATAATCCGGCACCTAATTTATCAGCAGCATCTTTCCCTACAAAATAAACTTTGTTTTTTTCTGCATCTTTTCCTGTGTAGATTTTTTCTTTACCAAGATTTGCAATTTTAGCAAGATATTCTGCGCCTTCTGTATTCTTTCCGGCTTTAAGTAATGAAAAGCCTTTTGCATAATAATACTGCTCAAGAACAGAAGGTTCCAATAAATAAGTTTTATCTCCAAAAATACCTTCTGCTTTTGATATTTCTGAATTGGCAGTTGCAAGATCACCTGAATCAACTGCTTTTACAGCGTTAGCGATTTCTTTTTTCTGCGCACTAACCAATGCTACAGACAAAACTGCTAAACTTAAAATTAATCTTTTCATATCAAACTTTTTAATTTTTTTTATTCGTTATCCTCGATTTCGTCGGCGCTATCCGCATTATCAGACGCTTCTTCATCTTCTATTTTCTTCAATTCTTCCTCATCGCCAATGTTGATCTGATTGTTCCCGGTTTGTGGTTTCAATTTGAATTCTGGATTGTTGCTGTCATTTTCTGCAGCTTCTCCGTCCTCTTCTTCAACAACTTCACTATCCATTTCTACTTTTGCAATAGCTGCAATTTCATCCTTGGTTTTCAGATTAATGACTTTCACGCCTTGTGTATTTCTACCCATCACGCGCATTTCGTTCATATTCATTCTAATCGCAACCCCGGACTTGTTGATGATCATCAATCCATCTTCGTCTGTCACACTTTGAATAGCGATAAGGTTTCCAGTTTTCTCGGTGATATTAAGAGTGATAACACCTTTTCCTCCTCTGTTTGTGATTCTGTAATCTTCAACGGCCGTTCTTTTTCCATAACCTCTCTCTGAGACAACCAAAACTGTATCATTTTCCAAATCATTAACAACAATCATTCCGATAACTTCATCCTTCTCTTCAAGCGAAATTCCTCTTACACCGATTGATCCTCTTCCGACAGCTCTCGCTTTTTCTTCAGGGAAACGGATACATTTTCCATTTTTGGTAGCGATCATAATTTGAGAATTTCCGTCCGTCAATCTTGCACCTAATAGAGCATCATTATCACGGATCTCGATGGCATTTACACCATTTGTTCTTGGTCTGGAGTAAGCTTCCAGAGATGTTTTCTTGATGGTCCCGTTCTTGGTGATCATCACAACATTCATTTGGTTGATATATTCCTGATTCTTAAGGTCTTTGGTTCTGATGTAAGCCTTGATCTTATCGTCCTGTTCAATATTAATTAAATTCTGAACCGCTCTTCCTTTCGCTGTTTTAGAACCTTCCGGAACTTCGAAGACCCTTAGCCAGAAACATTTTCCTTTTTCTGTGAAGAATAATAGATATTCGTGGTTGGTGGCTGTAACGATATATTCCAAGAAATCCTCATCTCTAGTCGTCGCCGCTCTGTTTCCAACACCACCTCTGGATTGTACCTTGTATTCTGAAAGAAGTGTTCTTTTGATGTAACCAGCGTGAGAGATGGTCAAAACAACTTTCTCATCCGGGATCATATCTTCGATAGAGAATTCTCCACCAGTATAATCGATCTCTGAACGTCTTTCGTCGCCGTATTTTTCTTTGATCTCCTGAAGTTCTTCTTTGATGATCTCATAACGTCTTGGCTCATTGGTTAAAATGTCTTCCAAGTCTTTTATTAAGGCCATGATCTCTTCGTACTCAGCACGGATCTTGTCCAATTCCATTCCCGTCAGACGAGCCAAACGAAGATCCAGAATGGCCTGAGCCTGAAGGTCAGAAAGTTCAAATTCTTCAATCAAGCCTTCTTTCGCTGCTGCAGGATTTGCACTGTGACGGATGATGGCAATCGCTCGGTCAAGAGAATCCTGAGTGCCGATCACTTTCATAAAGCCTTCAAGAATGTGCGCTCTTTCCTGTGCTTTTCTCAGTTCGTATTTTGTTCTTCTTACAATCACTTCGTGACGGTGATCTACAAAATGCAGGATCATATCTTTCACGTTCAGTTGTACTGGTCGTCCTTTTACCAAGGCGATATTGTTAACTGAAAAAGAAGTTTGTAGAGAAGTATATTTATATAATAGATTTAAGACAACATTTGGAATCGCGTCGTTCTTAAGTTCGTAAACGATACGCATACCATTTCTGTCGGACTCATCACGGATCTCATAGATTCCTGGAAGTTTGTCGTCTTTTACCAATTCAGCAGTTCTGGCGATCATCTCTGCTTTATTGACCTGATAAGGAATTTCCGTTACAATGATCGCATTTCTGTTCCCGATTTCTTCGAAGTTGATTTTCGCTCTCAAAACAATACGGCCTCTTCCTGTGTGGAAAGCATCACGAACGCCATCATAACCATAGATGATTCCACCTGTCGGGAAATCTGGCGCAATAATGTGCTTCATCAGCTCATCGATGGTAATTTCTTTATCATCAATGTAAGCGCAGATCGCATCAATACTTTCGGATAGGTTGTGAGGCGCCATATTTGTCGCCATACCAACTGCAATTCCGGAAGCTCCGTTCACCAAAAGACTTGGGATCCTTGTAGGAAGAACAGTAGGTTCTGTTAAGCTGTCATCAAAGTTATTTTGGAAATCAACAGTTTCTTTATCAAGATCGGCAAGGATCTCATCAGATATTTTTTTAAGTCTTGCTTCCGTATAACGCATTGCTGCAGGTGGATCTCCGTCCATAGAACCGAAGTTACCCTGACCGTCAACCATCTGATAACGCAAACTCCAAGGTTGCGCCATTCTTACCATTGCATCATAAACCGAGCTGTCTCCGTGCGGGTGATATTTACCTAAAACGTCTCCAACAATTCTCGCAGATTTCAAATGTTTTCTGTTAGAAAAGACATTAAGACCGTACATACCGTAAAGAACTCTTCTGTGAACGGGTTTCAGTCCGTCTCTCACATCTGGCAAAGCTCTTGATACGATTACTGACATCGAATAATCGATGTAAGAGGTTCTCATCTCGTCAACAATGTTGATCGGTATTAACCTTTCTCCTTCCTTATGCATAAATATTTTTTAATTTATTGTAAATCAGAACATTAAAATACATTCTGACCCTTTAAGTTTTTCTGTTTTTTATAACGGGCTAATTTACAAAAAAAATACGATTTTTGCATTCTGAATTTATCAACATTAATCATAAAAAAATATTAAAAATGAGCATCCTAAGTATTACATTTCATACAATCGAAAATAAAATTGAAGAATGGGACATCTATGTGGAAAGTGATCTGCATCAGATGGTAGAAAATCTTCTGGATGTGGAAAAATATATTCTTTCTGAAGTTCGGTCTGATATGTTGGGTGAAGGGAAAAACACCAATTTGCTTTTGGTTTTTGATAATGACGATATGAGAGATCAGTTTATGGAAAGTGAATTGGTGAATTTGGAAGAAAGAATCAATATGAAATTTGGAGAATATGTGATGGTCTTTCCAACTTTTCTTGATCCTAAGAAAAAGAGATTTTAATTAAATTTTAAAATCTTAAAATAAGCTCGCAGATTGTGATGATTTTACAGATTCTAATTTTAGATCTGCTTGATTTGCAAAATCTGCAAGATTTTTACTTTAAAGTTCTATCTTAATGTCAGTCGAAGCGGAATGATATACTTTCAAATGTCAGTCTGAGGTTCTCGAAGACTTTTTTTTATTAGTAGGAATAATTTTTGGAGTTAATTTGTAGCTCCTTTATTTTATAAATTATGTTCGATAAACAACAACGAAAACTTAAACGTTCTGCAAGATTGATCTCCGTTCTCAGCAAGTATGGCTTCAAAGATATGATTGCCAGAATAGGGAAAAAACCAGAAGAAAATTCTGTGAATTCTGATGAGATCATTTCCAAAGGAACTGTTTACGAGAGGATTCGATTGGTTTTGGAAGAATTGGGTCCGACCTTCGTGAAGCTTGGGCAGACGTTCAGCAATCGGGAAGATCTGCTTCCGCCAGAGTTGATTCAGGAATTGCAAAAACTTCAGGATAGGGTAGAGGTTGTCGATATGAATGTTGAGGAAATCTTGGAAAATGAATTCAATATTTCGGTCAAAGAACATTTCTCTGAAATTGTTTCCAAACCTTTGGCAACGGCTTCCATTGCGCAAGTTTACAGAGCAACTTTGATCACTGGAGAAGAAGTGATTTTAAAGATCAAAAAACCGGATGTTCTGAGGGTGATTGAGGATGACTTGCTATTAATAAAAGATTTAGTAAAATTAATTTCAACATATTCTGAAATTGCTTCAAAATTAAATTTAAAACAAGCCATTGCTACTTTTGAAAAGTCTTTGTTGGAAGAGGTTTCTTTGGTAAATGAACGGAATAACATCAAACAGTTTGCTTTAAATTTCAAAAATAATAAGGAAACCTACGTTCCAATTGTCTACGACGAATTTTCCAATAATAATGTCCTCTGTATGGAGTTTATTGATGGAATCAAGGTTACTGATAAAGCTGAACTTCTTAATAATAATATCAATCCAGTTGTCATTTCGGAAGTTGGTTTGAGGCTATTCGTTTCACAGATTTTAGATTACGGATTTTTTCACGCGGATCCACACGCTGGGAATATCTTGGTGAAGAAAGATGGGAGAGTAGTTTTTATTGATTTTGGTGCAGTCGGGAAAATTCAGCCAAATGATAAGGAGATTCTTGAAAGTTTGATTGTGGCTTTTGTCGCGAAAAATTCTAATAAGATTGTAAGGTCATTAAAGAAGATGGCGGTGAGTTACGAGATCCCAGATGACAGGAGATTTGAAAATGACGTGGAAGAAGTTCTGAATTTCGTTCACAGCACGTCATTGAAAAATATCGATCCGCACATTATCATTAATAAAATGAAAGATGTTCTGAAGGACAATCAGCTTTACATGCCGGATTATTTTTACCTTTTATTTAAAGGGATTGGTTTGATAGAAGGCGTTGGGAGAACCATCAATCCTGATTTGGATATTGTAAAAAGTCTGCATCCTTACACGAAGAAAATCTTGACGAGAAAAATCAGTCCAAAAAAACTTTTCAAAAGTGGAATGGACAAAATGATGAATTTCACAGATAATGTGGATGAAATTCCGAAAGAGTTGCGTTCTGTTCTGCAGAAATTGGATGATAATAAATTCACCATTTCCAGTGAAATCAAAAATATTGAGAAGACCAATCAACTTATCAAATCGAGTATTATTAATCTGATTTTGGCGATGGTTTTAGGTGCGAATATCATTGCAACGGCAATTGTTTTTGTTTTAGAATCCGGACCGAGAATTGGCGAGATGTCTTTGGTTGCGGTTTTAGGATTTTTGTTTTCGGTTATTCTTGTAATCATTCTTTTACTGAGAATTACAAGAAAATAGAATATTTATCTCGCTGATTTGGCAGATTAAGCAGATTTAATATTAAAAATATCTGCAAAATTAGTTTGATCTGCGAGTTTTCTTTTAAATATTCACTTTGGTCTTCTTGTTTCCAATACCTATTAATTATATTCAAATAAATAGCTTAAATTTGCACCACATTTTTAGACGAAATATAATTAATTAAAGCACTCAATACGGAGTGCAACACAAAACATTTTATGAGTATACCTCAAGCAATTACAGAAACGGTCATTCTTGCAGACGGCAGAGAGATCACAATTGAAACAGGGAAATTGGCAAAACAGGCTGATGGATCTGTAGTAGTAAAAATGGGTGGAACAATGCTTTTAGCAACTGTTGTAGCCAGCAAAGAAGCAAAAGATGGCGTAGATTTCTTGCCATTGACAGTAGATTACAGAGAAAAATTCTACGCAGGTGGAAAAATTCCCGGTAACTTTTTCAGAAGAGAGGCGAGACCATCCGATCAGGAGATCTTGACAATGCGTTTGGTGGACAGAGTTCTAAGACCATTATTCCCAGAGGATTTCCACGCGGAAGTACAGGTGATGATTTCATTGATCTCTTACGATGGACAATCGATTCCAGATGATCTTGCAGGTTTTGCAGCATCTGCAGCAATTGCGATCACAGATATTCCTTTCAACGGACCAATGTCTGAGGTGAGAGTTGTAAGAATTGACGGGAAACTTTCTGTTAATCCAAAATTAGAAGACCTTAAGATCGCTGACCTTGATATTATGGTTGGTGCAACGAAAGATTCTATCGTCATGGTAGAAGGAGAGATGAAGGAAATCTCTGAAGCAGAAATGCTTGAGGCTATCCAATTCGCTCACGTTGAGATCAAAAAACAAGTTGAAGCTCAGGAAAGATTGGCTGAAAAAGTTGGTAAATCATTCCCGAAAAGAGAATACAGCCACGAGAATCACGACGAAGCAATCCGTGAAAAAGTTTGGAAAGAAACTTACGATAAAGTCTATGAAGTAGCGAAATCTCCTTCCAGCAAAGAAGAAAGAAGCGATAAATTCAAAGCGGTGCGTGAAGAGTTCTTGGCTCAATATGTTGATAATGCTGAAGAATTGGAAAGAGTAACACCTTTCGTAAAAGTATATTACCACGATGTTGAGAAAGAAGCGATGCGTCAGATGATCTTGAATGATAAGATTCGTCTTGATGGTCGTGATCCTCAAACCATCCGTCCGATCTGGAGTGAGATCGATTATTTGCCAGGAGCACACGGTTCTGCTATCTTTACAAGAGGGGAAACTCAATCTTTGACAGCAGTAACTCTTGGTTCAGTGAAAGATGCGAATATGGTTGACAGCGTGATGATCAACTATGACGAGAGATTCTTCCTACACTATAACTTCCCGCCATTCTCAACTGGTGAAGCTCGTCCTTTGAGAGGAACTTCAAGAAGAGAAGTTGGTCACGGAAACCTGGCTCAGAGAGCTTTGGCGAATATGATCCCGGAAGAAAATCCTTACACCATCCGTATCGTTTCTGATATCTTGGAATCCAACGGTTCATCTTCTATGGCAACTGTTTGTGCAGGAACTTTAGCATTGATGGATGCAGGTGTTCAGATCAAGAAACCAGTTTCCGGAATCGCAATGGGATTGGTAACTGATGTAAAATCAGGGAAATTCACAGTGCTTTCTGATATCTTGGGTGATGAAGATCACCTGGGAGATATGGACTTCAAAGTAACCGGAACAGCAGACGGAATTACGGCTTGCCAGATGGATATCAAAATCCAGGGATTGTCTATGGATATTATGGAAAAAGCCCTTCTACAGGCTAGAGACGGAAGATTGCATATTCTTGATAAATTAAACGAAACCATCTCTGCACCAAGAGAAGACGTGAAACCTCACGCTCCGAAAATGGTAATGCTAGAGATCTCTAAAGATTTCATTGGTGCTGTAATCGGACCTGGTGGAAAAATTATTCAGCAGATGCAGAAAGATACGGATACGGTTATCGCTATCGAAGAAGTTGGAGAGATCGGAAGAATCGAGATTTCCGGTGTTAGCAGAGAGAAAATCAACGAGGCTATCGCGAAGATCAACGAAATTACTTTTGTACCGACTGTAGGTGAAATCTACCAAGGTAGAGTGGTGAAAGTAATGGACTTCGGAGCGTTTGTAGCGATTGCTAAGGGAACTGAAGGTCTTCTTCACATCTCTGAAATCGAGTGGGCGCGTCTTGATAAAGTGCCTTACAACGAAGGTGATCAGGTTGAGGTGAAATTTATGGGTTATGATGACCGTAAAAAAATGAAACTTTCCAGAAAAGTATTGTTGCCAAGACCAGAAAGACCGGCTCCTAAACCGAGACCGGAAAGTCAAGTGAACCCTGAAGGTAAAGACCAGCCAGGAGAACACAAACCTTTGAACGAAGCATAAGATCAGTTCTTATACATATTGAATCCCCCGAGTTTTCGGGGGATTTTTTTGTGGGGAATATTGGAGTGGTCCTTCGAGAGCCTCAGGATGACAGTTTGTGGCGTACCTACGGCACGCTAATTTATTCAGCTGTGGTTTCTACAAACATATTACTCCTACGGAGTATTGTTAATGGAAGAATATAGTTTCCGGATGCAAGAATATCATTTCAGGATGTAAGAATATCATTTCCGGATGTAAGAATATCATTTCCGGATGTAAGAATATAACTTCCGGATGCAAAAATATAATTTCCGGATACGAGAATATAACTTCCGCATGCAAGAATATAGATTCCGGAAGCAAGAATATTGTTTGTGGATGATAGAATATCTTTTTGGGAGGATATAATATAAAAACATCCCATCAGAATATTCTGACAGGATGTGGCATTAGAAAAATTAAACAGTGCAATATACTACTGATCTGTCTGTATATTATTTGGGTTCGGTAAACTTGATTGATGATACATTGGCATATTCTGTCGAGCTTGCTCCATAGATTGTTTTGACATATTTTTTGACGTTTTGAGCGATAGTGTAGAGTCCACTGCCTTCTGTGTATAGAATCTGATTTCTTTCTATTAGTCTGACGTTAAGCTCTGCCTCGGTCTGGTCTACGGGTTGGGTGGTGCTGACCAACGACTCGTGGTAGGTGTTGAGATTGTTTAACTTCAGATCTTCTTCGTTGGGTTTGTAGCCAGGAACGGTGGCGAGCAACTGCAATAGAATCCCGAAATTTTCTGCCTGCTGGGTGTAGGATTGGCGGGAAGTGGAAATCTGGTTGCTGGCTGATGGTTGTCCGTTGTCGGGATTTTCTGCAGGTGTTGTAGGTTTCTTTTTTGCGCCCTGGATGGATCTGTTTAGGGATTTTGCCTGATCTATTGTCCCCTCGGGTAATCCCATGATATCTAACAGATTGATGATTCTGGTGCAGGTTGGTTTCAGGTTTTCGAATGCGACCTGGCGCAGGGCAATAGCGTTTTTGTTGGCGGTTCGTGCGTCTTCCACTTCTGCCAATTTTGCTTTTGCGGTGTTGTGGAGTGTTTGAAGACTTGCGACCGAGATATTGGGAACAGGCGGATTGTAAAGAGTGTAAGCGGTTACCTGTTCTGTGAGTTTTTGTAGGTTGGCTACGTTTTTAGCGTGCCCTACTTCTGAGGTGCTTGACATAATATTTGTGTTTTTGAATTATTGATTCAAATATAAAAATTATTTTGAATTTGAGGAATTATGGGATAAATTATTTTGTGGATGGTGCTTTGTGTTGAATACGGGAATGGGAAAACCCCGGCTTGGGAGCTGGGGTTTTTTGGTTGTTTTGAAGTGCGAGCGGGATGTTTGCGCTAGCGGGGGTTATAGGCAAATGTTTTTTACTTATGTTCTCAGTCTTGGCTGGTTTCTTTGGTATTGGCCAAATATTTTGATTATTTTTAATCTTTTAAAAATGACAAAAAAATTATCCATCTTTTTAAGACGGATAATGGTTTTACTTTATAAGTTTATCTAATAGAAATTTCCAGCGGGGATTTTCTGGTTCCAATTGCTGAGCTTTTCTGAAACATTCGATTGCTTTTTTCTTGTTGTTATTTCTTTTATAAATTTCTCCAAGATTTTCGTAAGGTAATGTGGAATCTGGATATTCGGAAACATTTAGTTCGAAAATTTTAATTGCGTCATTTAGCTTGTTGGCTTTTCTTAATTCGTGACCGAGATAATTGAGTTGATTTTCATTGAAATATAAATCCGGTTCTTTCGAAATTTTCAACTTTTTATAAAGGTTAATTCCTTCATCTACGCCAGATTGATTAATAGTTGTTCGTAATGTGTCCAGTAATTTCCAAGGATACTTGTAAGGTGTTATCCTGGAACTCGAATCAATAATGTGATTGCCGATATCCGTAACACCATTATTGGAATTGGACAAAACAACAACTGCGAATCCATTCTTCTTATCAATCCCTAAAAACGTTCTGTAGCCAGGCATTCCGCCATCTTTGAAAATAATATTTTTCCCATCGTCGTTATATAAACTCCAGCCAAGTGTGACATAAACTCTGTTGCCATCCTTTTTGGCTTGCTGCAAATGCGTCAATTCCATTGCAGGATAAATATCAGACTTGAAAAATCCCAAATTAGCCGCCGCAAAAGTCAGCATATCATTGGCTGTGGAACGGAAACCGCCGCCGGCTTCAATCGCTCCCAAATCGATAAAATCTACAGGTTCTCCATATTCCGAGTGTCCAATTGCTGCTCTTTTTTTGATTTCAGGTGTGAAGGTAATCACTGTACTTTTCATCTGTAACGGTTTGCAAATGACATCTTCTACAAAGGTTTCGTAATTCTTTTGATGAGAAACCGAAGTCAGAATTTCGCCTAACACACCGTAAGCCACATTAGAATATTGCCATTTTGAATCGATGTCAAAACTTGGTTTGAAATCAGAAACGTATTCATATAATTGCTTCACACTGTAATCTGCATAAGGCTGGTCCAGATTTTTCGGGTCAACATTATAAGGAAAACGTGGGAAAGCTGACCGATGCGTAGATAGATTGGATAAGGTAATTTCTTTTCCGTTTCTTGTCGGGGTCTTTACATTTTTAGGAAGATATTTTGAGATTGGGTCATTTAGATTGACTTTGTGCTTCAAACTCATATCCGCCAATAGGAGAGAGGTGAAAACCTTTGTGATGGAACCGATTTCGTAAACTGTATTTCCATCTGGCAAAACGGGATTTTTATCACTCAAAACTCCTTCCGAATAGATTTGTCTTCCGTTTTTATCAATAATTCCAACAACAATGCTTTTGCTTCTTTTGTTGGCAACTTCCTGTTTGATAATCGCTTTTATACTATCCGTAGATAATTGTGCAAAAGTGACTTGTGATGCAAAAGTTAATAAAACTATCGGGATTGATTTCTTCATTTTTATATAATTGATATTCCAAATTAAAGACAACTCAAAGCTATGGATAATTACATTGGTAACTATGATTTGTTATTTTTACTTTTTCATTGAATACAAATAACACTATCGATTTTGATAGTGTTATTTGTAAAGTTGGTTTCTGATTTCGATTAGTGTTTTTTCGACTTTTCTTTTATTTGGAAAATCTGGTAAAGTAGAACTTTTCGCTAATAAATTCAATTCTTCAATTAATTGGTCAGCTAATAAAAGTAAGTCATCATAATTCCAATTTCCTGCTTTGATGCTCAAAAGTTCATCCCGATTTTTAACACGGATTTCAATCTTATTATTCTTGAAAATATTAACAGCTGACTGCAAAAGTCTAATTGTATGCATCATATTTTTGCTGTCGTAATTTTTGCCGTGCTTTTGATTGGTATTGTATCGGTCCTCATTTCTTTTTTCTACCCAATCCCAATATTCCTTATAACTTTTACAGTAAGTAGAATAGGCATCTTGATTGAAAAACAGATATGCTTCCGGCTTTTCATTTTTAGGAACAGAAGATAAACTGACTTCATTAGAATCTTCATTTTTGAAAATGCCGCTGTATTTTTTACCACCATTTTTATCATAAAACAATGCGAAAATTCCTTTTGAATTTGGCATTTTTACTAATCCACATTTATCTTGTGAGAAGTTCTTTTTTTTTAACCAATCTTTTACAGGAATGGAAGCCGAATCTTCCAGAATAACACAGAAATCAAGAATACCTTTTCGCTGTTTTTCGACTGGATTTACAATTTTTTTGTTGAGTCCTCTCGCTTTCTGGATTTGCGTTGAAGCATATCCACCAAAAGTTTCTTTGCATGATTTTGATAAAAAATCTTCCTGACGAAAACTTTCCATCAAAGGATTTTTATGCAAAATACAATCTTCCAGAGTTGCCAGAATTTCTAAAATATTGGGATTGTTTTTCAGCAAAAGTTCGGTAAATCTTCCGATTTCGTAATAAACAATATCATTGCTCTCATTGGAAACCTGCGGAATATAATCTAAACCAAAAAATAGATCTTTGGGCAGATAAAAAACACCTTTTATGTCCGTATCCGAGTTTTCCGTCGCCAATCCTAAAGAACGACTTCCGGAAATGGCTTCGAAAAGAATGAGGTTGTTTTGTTTTAAGAATTCTATGGTTAACATTGTTACGATTTTAATAATTCTACAAATACTTTTTCAGCTTCTGATTTTTCAAAATTTCCTGCTCTCAAAGTTTTTGCTTTTTCTGAAAGATTTTCTATTTCTGATTTAAGATAGTCGAAAAGTTCCCAATCTTGAGAATGGTAGTATTTCTCACCGTTTTCAGATTTTACATTTAATAAAAATTGAACTTTAGTTAAGATATTTTCTGGTAACAAATCCAACATTTCGTGGAAGATAAGTGGCGGAAAAGTTCCCTTTTCAACCACCCATTTTGAGGCTAAAGTCGTTCGCAGACAATAGAAGTAATCTTTCAGTTTCACTTCAGCTTTGTTGCAGGCTTCCAAATATTTTTTGCTCATACTCAAATAATGAAAAACCACTGCAACGGGCGAAAATGCTTGTTCAGCCAAAGGTTTCATCAATTCTAAAAACTTTTCGTTTTTCACATAAAATATATGAGAATACAAATGTTCCAAATTTGGAACATTCGATTTATTAAGTAAATGAAAAGCTTTCTTTAAATCCCAACCGGAACCGTCCAAATCATCTTCCGTCATAAATTCTATCGTGTCTTTCTTTTCCCAAGGCGAAAGATACCAATCTATGGGATGTTTGTAAATGAATCGTATGTCGTAATCGCTGTCCGGAGACGCAAATCCCCAGGAGCGACTTCCGGATTCTATCGCCAGAAGTATTTCTATGTTTTTCTCTTTTTCGAGAGCTTTTAATTTTTCTATTATTTTAGTTTTCATAGTTTTTAAATTTAATCATTTAAAATGAGTTTAAGATAATGACCGTCTGCTTAGAAGGCAGACGGTCAAAGAATATTACCTCTTCACAAACCCTTTCTTCTTCCTCTTCCAAGGCGCATTCCTCCCCACATCGCCTGCCATAATACAACCGTAAGGCATCACTTCGTCCAGCACTTCGCAAAGACCGTATTCCTCAATTTGCGCTCTTACGTTTTTCGCGCTTTTGTAGGCGCTTGGGAGTTCGGAGATGTCGATGTCGTTGGAGAAGAAACGGATGTCGAGACCTTGCGTTTCTTCGGCAAACACTTCGTCGATGGTTTTGTGGGCCAGGGATTTTTTGTGTTGCGTTCTGCTGAAATTTCTACCCGCACCGTGTGGCGCAAAACCCAGATTTCTGCCGTTGGTGGTTCCGGAGACAATCAACACAGGTTCTGCCATATTCAGAGGAATCAACCTCGGGCCTGTGATGTCGGGCAAAAATTTGTCGTCCAGTGGCGTTGCGCCCTTTGCGTGGTAGAATAGATCACCGTCTCTGAATACAAAATTATGTTCGTTCCAATATCGATCTTGCTTTTCGATGTTGAGTTTTTCTAAAACGGCATTGTGAATGGATTCGTGGTTTTCCTTCGTCCAATCTCTGATGAGTTGCAAAGCTTCCCAATAGGATTTTCCTTCCTCGGTTTCGTAGGGAATCCACGCATTTTCCTTCAAGGTTTCCGGCGAAATTTCCATTCGGAAACGGTTGGCGACCTTCATCCCTTTGTCGTACAACATTGCGCCTGGCGCTCTGGAACCGTGGTGCGTGACCAACATTGTGTTTCCCGTATTTTTGGAAATCCCGACGAACAAAAAGTGATTACCGTCGCCCTGCGTTCCCATATGCGAACGGGCGATGCTTATTAAGCGCTCATCATTCAAAAAGAAATTTTCACGGAAGGCATCCATCAATTCCTGCGAAATTGGCATTTGCGAACCTCGGTCTCTACCGCCGTAACCGAAGTGCGTGATGGAATGGGCGGTGTCCAAAACCGTTTTCGGATCTGCCTTTCCAAAATCGGTCAACATCACGGAACAGCAGATGTCTGCGGAATGAAATCCCGGATGGATGGCGTTTTTCGCTACCACCACACCGCCTACCGGGATGTGACCTTCGGGCCCTGTAGGGCAAGCGTCCGGCATAATGGCACCGCTGATCAGGGTTGGGGTTTTCATTAAGACCTTCATCGTGTTGATGACTTTTTCCACGTTGTCTGTTTCGCTGTCATTTTCCGCTTTGATATTGATGATGAAATCTGTTGGGTTTTCTTTCAAAGGAATTGGATCTGGTAAACGGAATTGTTCGAGATAATCCAACATTTCTGTTTCGTTCAATTGATTTTCATTGATGTGTTCCAAGGCTTCTGCAAACCATTTCTTTGGTGCGAATCCTAGCGCGATCAATTCGTTTCCTGTAATTGTAGTCATTGTTTTGTTCATTTGATGATGCAAAGTAATTGCGTAAGTGCGCAATGTTTTTGCGCAGGTCAAATTATTTTGGTTATTTTTGAGAAAATTTAAAATTATGTTATTCGAACAATTAGAAAAATCAGCGGGAGAAATTCAATTTAATGATGTTATTGCTTTTATAGATACGCATTATGATTTTACACCGGCAAAATTTACGAACGGAAATACAGTCAATGAAGCCGGTCAGAATAATGGTTCCTGCAAGGTTTTCAGTTTTGCAAAATTGAATGCGCTTTCAAAAGAGGAGACTTTGGCTTTGTTTGGTGACTTTTACAGAACTGATGTTTTGAAGAATCCTGAGGGTGATGATCATCAGAATATCAGGAATTTTATTGAGTTTGGTTGGGATGGGATTTTGTTTGAAGGGGAGGCTTTGAAGAGGAAATAGAATAGAGTGTTTTACCACCCCGTCAAAAATTCTGCGAATTTTAGTCGCCCCTCCGAGGGAGGGGAATTTTTCCTTAATTCAAGCTTATTTAGTTATGTCATCCAACAAAAACGCTCTTATCCGTTACAAAACTTTGGACAAATGTCTGAAGAACAAATACAAAAAATATACTTTGGAAGATCTGATGGAAGAGTGTTCCGAGGCGTTGTTTGAATTTGAAGGGAAAGAATCTTTTGTCAGCAAGCGAACTGTTCAGCTTGATCTTCAGAATATGCGAAGTGAAAAATTTGGTTATGAAGCGCCAATTGAAGTTTATGAAAGAAGATTTTACCGATACAGCGACCCGGATTACAGCATTCATCAGATTTCAGTGAATGAAAATGATCTGAAAGCGATGAATAATGCGGTGCAGATTCTGAAGCAATTCAAGGATTTTTCTATGTTCAAGGATATGAATGGTGTGATCCAGAAATTAGAAGATTCGATACAATCGACGAATCAGAAATCCATTATTCATCTTGATAAGAATGAACGTTTGAAAGGTCTGGAACATATCGATACGCTTTACGAAAGTATTCTAAATAAAAAGGTTTTGAATATCAAATATAAAAGTTTCAAAGCGAGAGAATCCAATCAATATACTGTTCATCCGCAATTGCTGAAGGAATATAACAACCGATGGTTTCTGATTTGTTTTCATAAAGCTAGTATTATGACGCTTGCTCTGGATAGAATAGAAGAAATTTCGGTGGAGGAGAAGATTGAATTTATTGATAAGGATTTCAATTCTGATCGTTATTTCGGAGAAGTGATTGGTGTTACTGTTTCTGAATCACAGCGTCCGCAGAATGTAATTTTCAAAGTGATTTCAAAACATGCGCCTTACGTGAAAACCAAACCTTTTCATCATTCTCAGGAGATTATGGAGGAAGATGAAACGGGAACGACTTTCAAGATCTGTGTTCAGCTTAATTTTGAACTGGAACGAATGATTCTTGGAATGGGGGAGTTTATCACCGTTCTGGTACCAAGAAAACTGAAACAAAGAATCTATAAAAGTCTGAAAGACGCTTGTCAAAATTATGTGACTGATCATTAAACTTGGCGCACTTCTTGCAATTTTGTTGAAAATTTAAAATTATGAACCCACGATTAATTAGAACCGTTTTGACTTACGCTGCACCTTTTATCATTGGATATGTCGTTAAGAAATTTGAAAAAAGACAAGCCAGAAAATCTCAGGAAAAAGCTGTTTCTAAAGCATAAGAAAGCCACCAGATAAGGTGGCTTTTTTGTGAAGGAAACCTCTTTATGAAATTTATAAAAATACGCCTTTATAAATGTATTTTACGTTTTGGCGCAGCATTTGAACTTCAATAACAAATTTTATTACTATGAAAAAATATATGAATTTCATTCCATTGTTTTTTTTAGCAGGAATGTTGACAAGCTGTGAGGCTGTCGAAACAATTTTCAAAGCCGGTATGTGGTGGGGAATCATCGTCGTAGTTGGTATAGTCGCTTTGGTATTATGGCTCTTATCAAGAGGTAAAAACTAAAAAACGTCCTGAAGAAATTTTCTTCGGGACGTTTTTATTTTATTGCTAGTTTGTGTTTACAGATTATCCAAAACTTCTTTCAGATCTACATATCCGCCACCGTTATAAACATCTGTCATTCCTTCTGACTTAAAATATTCTGTCGCTTTCCCTGATCTGTTCCCTGATCTGCAAAAGAAAATTTTTGTTCCATTCAGATTCGTAATTTCCTGTTTTCTGTCTTCTATTTCTCCCAATGGGATATTTTGAGCTTCTTCTATATGTCCGTCCATCTCAAGTTCTAGTGGTTCACGCACATCAATCAAGTGGTAATTTCCTGCTCTTAATACATCTTCTATTGCCATAATATTTTATTTTTTACATTTTAATGCTAACAAAATTACAATTTAAATCTTTAAAATATTGAATACTTTCAGATAAAAATATCAAAATTTAAAACATTAATTTTGTACCGTAAAAATGAATGTTAAAGAGAAATACAGTCAATTAATCAAATCCAAAGCTTTGGCTTGCGGGTTTCAATCCTGCGGTATTTCGAAAGCCGGTTTTTTGGAGGAAGAAGCGCCCCGACTGGAGCAATGGCTCAATAAAAATTTCCACGGTGAAATGCGTTATATGGAAAATCATTTTGATAAAAGATTGGATCCAAGACTGTTGGTAGAAGGTTCAAAATCTGTGATTTCACTTAGTTATAATTATTTCCCGGAAGAGATTCAAAATAATTCCGATTTCAAATTGGCAAAATACGCTTACGGCGAAGATTACCACGATGTGATCAAAAATAAACTGAGAACTTTGGTTGCTGAACTTCAGGAGGAAATAGGGGAGTTTGCTTTTCGGGTTTTTGTAGATTCAGCACCGGTATTGGAAAAAGCCTGGGCAAAGAAATCCGGAATAGGTTGGGTTGGGAAGAATTCTAATTTAATCACTAAGAAAAACGGTTCATTTTATTTCCTCGCAGAGATTATTTGCGATCTGGATTTGATTGAGGATTTTGAAGTAACCGATCATTGCGGAAGCTGCACCAAATGTATTGATGCCTGTCCGACTCAGGCCATTGTTTCTGATAAAATAATCGACGGCAGTAAATGCATTTCCTACGCCACTATAGAGTTGAAGGATCAGATCCCCGATTTTTTCAAGGATAAGATGGAAGACTGGATGTTTGGCTGCGATATTTGCCAGGATGTCTGTCCGTGGAACAGATTTTCTGCACCAACTTTGGAAGAGAAATTCCGAGCGAATTCTGAGATCAAAAATTTTACAAAACAAGATTGGAAGGACATCACCCAGGAAATATTTTCCTCGGTTTTCAAAAAGTCAGCGGTTAAGAGAACTAAGTTTTCAGGACTAAGAAGGAATCTTGATTTCTTGTCCGAATAAAACTCCTTCCAAAATCATTTTCTTTTCTGAACTCTTTTTGGGGCAACTTTTACTCTGATGGTTTTTCTTTTGTTTGATTGGCGATTTTTCGGCATATTTTGATGATTTTTCGCTATTAAATTTCAAAATAAAATCCGGAAAAACCAAGATTCATTAAATAAAATTAACATTTTGATTTTGCTTTGTAATTTTTATTATCTTTATAGTTCGCACGATTCGGGAAACAGACAAGATGAAAAAAACATTAATCTTAACTTTGAAAATAATCGGCTTCATATTAGGAGCCGTTTTTTTGTATATTATATTGGGGATTTTATTGCCATTAATTCCTGTCCACGCAGAAAAAACCGACGATCCAAAAGTCATTGAAGCCTATATTTTGACCAATGGCGTTCATACAGATCTGGTAGTTCCTGTCAAAACAGAATTCATAGACTGGAGTACAAAATTACCTTACAGCAATACGAAATCTAAACAGGAAAATTTCAAATTCATCTCATTTGGTTGGGGCGACAAGGGATTTTATCTCAATACCCCAACCTGGGCTGACCTCAAATTTACTACCGCCTTCAAAGCTGCATTCTGGCTCAGTGAATCTGCTATGCATTGTACTTATTACAATGAAATGAAAGAAGGAGAAGATTGCAAAAAAATAATGCTGACCGAGAAACAATATCAGGCTTTGATAAAATTCATTGATGATAAATTTGATAAAGATGCAAACGGAAATTACAAATTCGTGAAAACAGACGCCGTTTACGGAACCAGTGATGCTTTCTATGATGCAAAAGGCGCATACAATTTCACTTATACCTGTAACACTTGGGCAAATGACGGACTAAAAGTCGCTGGTCAAAAAGCTGCGTTTTGGACGCCCACGGATTTTGGGATTTTCAGGCATTATAAAGATTAGAAAAATGAAAAAGATTTTCTATGTTCCAGGTTTGATAAGCGCCGTTATCATTCCGATATTATTTTGGTTTTATGGAAATCATAAGTATCAAGAAATAAACGTAGGTATGATTGATATCGGTTTGCCTGCGAAAATTCATTCAACAAGTTCAAAGGAAGAAAAAAATCGCATTTATCAAAACTCTTTTGAACATTTAAGAAATTGGAATTACAAAGAAATTATTGTAAAACCTAATACTGCAAGGCAAAATTCTGATTTTTACATTTTTGAAATTAAAAAATTACAACAAAGAAATCAAAAAAATACAGGACTTGAATTTGTAATAAATGATGAAAATTCTTATGATGATTTTATTTCTATTTTGAATGATTGCCAGATCTCAAAACAAGAAATGTACGGTGTAGATATGGATAGAACAGGACATTTTTTTGTATTGGTAAATTATAAATACCCAAACAAAATTGAAAGAGGTTATGATATGGTTTATGGAAATGATAATATAATTTACACCTATAAAGAAAGTGATTATTTTGAAGGTTTTCAAAAATTCTCCTACCAAACCTCTCAACTTCCAAAAGAAGCTTTCTATTTAATTTTTGGATTTTTAATATTATTAAATATTTCAATGTTAAGTATCAAAGAATCTTTTCAAATTCATTAAATTTGCCAACCGCAAAAACAGAAAATAAAATTGCTAAAAGCTAAAAGCAAATTGCTGGAAGCTATTAGCCAAAAGCCCAAACTATGACTTCACAAGAAATAAGACAGCAATTTTTAGATTTTTTCAAAAGCAAAGAACATTTGATTGTTCCTTCTGCACCAATTGTTCTGAAAGATGACCCGACGCTGATGTTTTCCAACTCTGGAATGACACAGTTCAAGGATTATTTTTTAGGTTACAAAGAACCGAAATCTTTCAGAATTGCCGATACGCAAAAATGTCTTAGAGTTTCAGGAAAGCACAATGATTTGGACGATGTTGGTCGTGATACTTATCATCACACGATGTTTGAGATGTTGGGGAACTGGAGTTTTGGCGATTATTTCAAAAAAGAAGCGATTACCTGGGCTTGGGAATTACTGACAGAAGTTTATAAAATTCCAAAAGAAAATCTTTACGTGACCATCTTTGAAGGTGACGAAAAAGAAAACCTTGAACGTGATACTGAAGCTTACGATTTGTGGAAACAATTCATTTCCGAAGATAGAATTATCAATGGAAACAAGAAAGATAATTTTTGGGAAATGGGAGCGAGCGGACCTTGTGGACCTTGCTCAGAGATCCACGTTGACTTGAGAACTCCAGAAGAAAAAGCGAAAGTTTCAGGATTGGAATTGGTGAACAATGACCATCCTCAAGTTGTGGAGATCTGGAATCTCGTTTTTATGCAATTCAACAGAAAAGCAGACGGAAGTTTAGAAAATCTGCCTGCGAAACACATCGATACAGGAATGGGATTTGAACGTCTTTGTATGGCGCTTCAACAGAAAGAATCCAATTATGATACTGATGTTTTCACACCTTTAATTTCTAAGGTTGAAGAACTTTCCGGTAAAAAATATACAGGAATTTTAACCGACGAAAAAGACATCGCCATCCGCGTGGTTGTAGATCACATTCGTGCAGTTTCATTTGCGATTGCTGACGGACAATTACCTTCCAACGGTGGCGCTGGTTATGTGATCAGAAGAATTTTGAGAAGAGGAATTTCTTACGCTTACAGATTCTTGGATAGAAAAGAACCTTTCCTTTTCGAATTGGTTGCTGTGCTTCAGGATCAAATGGGCGCATTTTTCCCTGAACTTGAGAAGCAAGGAAATCTGGTTATAGAAGTGATAAAAAGTGAAGAAGAATCTTTCCTTAAAACAATTGAAAACGGATTAATTCGAGTTGAAAAATTAATTCAGCAAACCATTTCCGAAGGTAAAAAAGTGTTACCAAGTGAAGAAGTTTTTGAATTGTATGATACTTACGGTTTCCCGGATGATTTGACAAGAATTATTGCGGAAGAAAAAGGATTGACAATTGATGAAGCTGGTTTCGAAGCAGAAATGGCAAAGCAAAAACAACGTTCCAAAAAAGATTCGGCGGCAAAAGTTTACGATTGGGTTGTTTTGGAAGAAAAACCTGAATCCTTCATTGGTTACGATGTTTTGGAATCGGAAACTTACATTACAAGATACAGAAAAATAGAAAATAAAGACGGCGAATTTTATCAAATCGTCTTAAGCAATTCTCCTTTTTATCCGGAAGGCGGCGGACAAGTTGGCGACAAAGGCGTTCTCGAAAATGCAACCGAAAGCTTCGAAGTTCTGGAAACAAAAAAAGAAAACGGGTTGATTATTTCTTTAATCAATGGTCTTCCGAAAGATGCAGGCGCAATTTTCTATGCAAAAGTAAATGTTGCTGACAGAAAAAATTCTCAAGCCAATCACTCTGCGACGCACTTGCTACACGAAGCTTTGAGAGATGTCTTAGGAACACACGTGGAGCAGAAGGGGTCATACGTGGGTCCTGATTATCTACGTTTTGATTTTTCACATTTCAGTAAAATGACTGAAGAAGAATTGGCTTTGGTGGAGGAAAAAGTGAATGCGAAGATCAAAGAGAATTTAGCACTTCAAGAATTCAGAAATATTCCAATTCAGGAAGCTTTGGACAAAGGCGCAATGGCACTTTTTGGAGAGAAATATGGCGACAATGTGAGAATGATCCAGTTTGGAACTTCCAAAGAATTATGTGGCGGAACACACGTTAAAACTACAAGTGAAATTGGACATTTCAAATTGACTTCAGAAAGTTCAACGGCGGCAGGAATCAGAAGGATTGAAGCAATTTCCGGAGAAAAATCTGAAGAATATTTCAAGAATTTGGAAACTCAGGTTTCGGAGATTTCACAATTATTAAAATCAAAGGATCTAATCAAATCGATTGAAAAATTGCTGGAAGAAAATTCAGCTTTGAAATCTGAGATTGATTCATTCAAAAAAGAAAAAGCAAAAGGCGAAATCCAAAACTGGAAAAATGATTTTGAAGACAAAGACGGAAAGAAACTTTTGGTCAAGAAAACTTCACTTGATGCAGGTTCTGTGAAAGATATCGTTTTCCAGCTTAAAAAAGAAACTCCTAGTTCTGTCATCATTATCATTTCTGATGCAGGCGAAAAACCAATGATTACTGTTGGAGTTTCCTCAGATTTAGAAGCCACTTATCACGCAGGAAATATTATAAAAGATTTAGCTAAAGAGATCCAAGGCGGTGGCGGCGGAAATCCTGGTTTTGCTACGGCTGGAGGAAAAAATCTTGCGGGAATTGAGAATGCTTATCAAAAGGCTTTGGAAATTTAATTTTCAGATTTTATATAAAACGAAAAACGTCTCCAAAGTTCGAGACGTTTTTTATTTGTAATTTTTACTTTCTTTAAAAATTATTTAGCAAAATTCTTCGGCGAGTAAAAATATAAAAACTCCTTTTTGGCTGTTACAAAATCGCTCCAGTTATCGCAATCAATATGATAGCCTACAACGCCGGAAGTTGGAAGATTCACAATCTCATCTGTCAAAGAGTTGGCAAAATTGGAGATCCCATTGTTGTGGGAGAAAAGAATTACAGAATTTATTTTGTCATCCAATCCAAGAATCAGATTTTCAAAATTACGTTCTTTGGGATTGTATAATGTCGCATCGACTGAATATTCTTTTTCATAAACCTCCGAAAATAATTTGCAAGTTTCCAATGCACGCTTTGCAGGACTGGAAATGAAAGTGTCAATTTCTATAGATTTCTCCTTCAAAAGCCTAGCCATTTTCGGCGCATTGATGATTCCGACTTCATTCAAAGGACGGTCAAAATCTTCAACATCTACAGGCCAATCGCTCTTGGCATGTCTCACAAGTAAAAGTGTCTTCATTAACAATTGATTAATAATAAATTAAAATTAGTAAAAAAAAACCACGTGGTCATTTTTATAAAATATTTTTTAAATGTTATTTCTCATCATTGCTCATAGAAAAAGGTGCGTCTGAGTCTTCTGTTCCTCTTTTAAGATTGGGTTTATTTTTCATTTCGACATTTAATTTTGCACCTTTTAAAAGTTCAAAATGATCTATCCAGTTTTTTGAATGATCTTTTCCATTGAATTTCAGACGATCAATGTAGATATTTTGATCTGAATTCTCTGGTGCATTAATCAAAATCGATTTGCCATTTTCTAAATTAATTTTGACTGATTTGAAAAGTGGAGCACCCAAAACATATTGAGTACTCGCAGGCGTTACAGGATAAAAACCTAAAGCTGAGAAAACATACCACGCGGAAGTCTGCCCATTGTCCTCATCGCCGCAGTAACCGTCCGGAGTAGGTTTATATAACTTATTCATCGCCTGTCTTACCCAATATTGGGATTTCCAAGGTTGTCCGGCATAATTGTATAAATACAACATATGCTGAATCGGCTGATTTCCGTGGGCGTATTGTCCCATCCCAACGATCTGCATTTCGCGCATTTCGTGGATCACTTCTTTATAATAATTGGTATTGAAAGTGGGTGGCATCACAAAAACAGAATCCAACATTTTCGCAAAATTCTGTTTTCCGCCCATTAGTTCTTTAAGTCCGTTTATATCCTGAAAAACGCTCCAGGTGTAATGCCAGCTGTTGCCTTCTGTAAAAGCATTTCCCCATTCGAAAGGATCAAAATTATCCTGAAATTCGCCGTTTTTCTTCTTTCCGCGCATCAGATTATATTTCGGATCAAAAAGCTTTTTGTAATTCATTGCTCTTTCTTTGTAAGGCTGAAGTTCGGTTTCGGATTTTTTTAAAGCCTTACCGAATTCATAAATGGCATAATCATCGTAAGCGTATTCCAACGTTCTGGCGGCACTTTCATTTATTCCTGTATCTGTAGGAACGTAGCCGATTTTATTGTAATCCTCTACACCTTTTCTTCCGACAGCACTTATCGGACCTTCGTTATTTGCGCCGTGTTTCACAGCTTGCCAAAGCGTTTCCGCATCATAACCTCGCAAACCTTTGAGATAAGCTTCGGATACGACTGATGCAGAATTGTTCCCGATCATAATATCAGCATAGCCCGGGCTGCTCCATTCCGGAAGAAAACCGCCTTCCAGATAAGCAGAGATCAGACCTTTCTGCATTTCTACATTGATTGAAGGATAAACCAAATTCAGAAGCGGGTAGAGCGCCCGGAAAGTGTCCCAAAAGCCAGTTCCTCCGAACAAATAGCCAGGCATTACTTTTCCGTTGTAAGGACTGTAGTGCTGGATGTTTCCGTTTTTATCTTTCTCATAAAGTTTTTGCGGAAACAAAACACTGCGATACAGGCAACTGTAGAATGTTCTCGCCTGATCAATTGTTGCACCTTTGATTTCGATTTTATTCAAAGTCTTGTTCCAGATTTCTTTTCCTTCAGATTTTACCTGATCAAAACTTTTTTCTTTAACTTCATTGAGGTTAATTTCGGCTTGTTCGTGGCTGATGAAAGACGAAGCAACCTTTAATGTAATTTGTTCCCCTTTCTTTAACTGAGGAAATTTGACTAATGCGCCAACGTGATCTGCTTTGATTTCGGTATTTGATTTTAAAATTTCTTTATCATTCCAGACATTTTGGGCAATAAAATCTCTATCGAATTCCAGAACGAAATAATTTTTAAAATTCTCCATTTTTCCTCTCGCATATCTTGTAGAGTAACCGATGATTTTTCTTTCGGAAGGAATGATTTTCACATAAGAGCCTTTATCAAAAGCGTCCAAGAGAACCTGAGCCTGATCCGTTTCGGGAAAAGTAAAACGCATGATCGCTGCACGTTCCGTAGGTACAATTTCTGTCCAGACATCATAATCTGCCAGATAAACTTTGTAAAAATAAGGCGTTGCCTCTTCTGCTTTGTGAGAAAACCAGCTTGCCCTTTTTTCCTGATCTATTTTGGGTTTGCCAACGATCGGCAGAATTGAAAACTGACCATAATCATTCATCCACGGCGACGGTTGATGCGTCTGTTTGAAACCCTGAATTTTTTTTGCGTCATAAGTATATTGCCAGCCGTTTCCATTTTTGCCTGTTTGCGGCGTCCAGTAATTCATTCCCCAAGGTAAACCGATAATCGGGTAGGTGTTTCCGTTGGATAATTCATAAGAAGACTGTGTTCCCATCAATGGATTGACGTAATCTACAGGATTTTCGATCCAGTATTTGATTTCTTGAGATTTTATGCCGACAGAAATAATACAGCAGAATAGAAATAATATTAAGCCTTTCATTCAAGATTTATTTATATCAAAAATAGAGTTTTATGAATAACAATTTAAAAACAACTTGATATTTCTGCCAATTTTAAAGAAATAAAAGAATTCAGTTAGAAAGTGAAACAAATTGGCTCGAACTAATTTTACAGATGAGTTCCTTTTTTTAATTAATATTTAAAATGAATTTCACAAACTAAATATGAATTTTGAAAATTATATCTTTACTGCGTAATACACCCAAATGCAGATATCCTCCTTTAAAATTGCAACTTCCATAGGTGCAATTTGTTTTAGCTCCATCGTTTTTGCACAGCAAAATTACTCTGTGAGCGGTACAATTAAAGATCAAAGCAATGGCGAATTACTCATCGGCGTTGCGGTAAAAGTTGCCGAAGATCCCACGATTTCAATCACTGCTAACGAATATGGATTTTACTCGCTTTCCCTTCCGAAAGGTTCATATACATTGATGATTTCCAATCCGGGCTTTAAGGATTTTCAACAGATTATCAATGTTGAAGAGAATGTCAAACTCAATATTTCATTAAGTCAGGAAGATGAGGAAAAGATTTCCAACATTGATGAAGTCGTAATTTCTGCCGTGAAAAAAGACAAGAATCTTTCGACAGCACAAATGGGAACCGAAACTTTAAGCATCAAACAAATTGAAAAACTGCCTGTCCTTTTTGGGGAAAAAGATGTGATGAAAACGATTCAGCTTCTTCCCGGAATCAAAAGCAATGGGGAAGGAAGCAGTGGTTTCAGTGTAAGAGGTGGCGCGACAGATCAGAATTTGATTTTGCTTGATGAAGCCCCGGTTTATAATGCATCGCACTTACTCGGATTTTTCAGTACGTTTAATAGTGATGCTCTAAAGGATGCCAGTATCATCAAAGGAAACAGTCCGGCTCAATACGGTGGTAGATTGTCTTCTGTTTTGGATGTGAAAATGAAAGATGGAAACAACAAAGATTACAATGTGACAGGCGGAATCGGTTTGATCAGCAGCCGGTTGAGTGTTGAAGGTCCTATTCAGAAAGAAAAATCTTCATTCATCATTTCAGGAAGAAGAACTTATGCAGATGTATTTTTGAAAGCGACTGACGATTTCAAAGACAGCAAACTTTATTTTTATGATTTGAATTTAAAAGCCAATTATCAGATTAATGATAATAACCGATTATATTTATCAGGATATTTCGGGCGAGATGTTCTCGGTTTGGGCGATACTTTTTCAACAGATTGGGGAAACACGACTGCGACCTTGCGCTGGAACAGCATTATCAACAGCAAATTGTTTTCGAATATGTCGTTCATTTACAGCAACTACAATTATAATGTCAGTTTAAGTAGTAATGATAATACTTTCGGGCTTGATTCTCAAATTGAAGACTGGAATCTAAAACAGGATTTCACTTGGTTTGCAGGTAATAAACATTCGGTGCGGTTTGGATTACAGTCAATTTATCATACGATTACGCCAAGCAGTGCAAGCGGAACCAGCGTGAGTAGTTTTCCGAGAAACCCGAGATATTCGTGGGAAAATGCTTTGTATATGAATGATGATTTCAAAGCGACAGACAAGTTGACCATCAATTACGGACTGCGACTTTCGATGTTCAGCGTTTTGGGTGGCGACACTTTCAATACTTATGAAAACGGAAACATCATCAATTCTGAATTTCTGGAAAAAGGGAAATTCGGGAAAACGTATTTGAATCTGGAACCAAGAATTACAGCAAATTATAGAATTAATGAAGTCAGCAGTGTGAAAGGAGGATTTTCCAGAAACACACAAAACTTACATTTACTAAGCAACAGCGGAAGCGGAAATCCAACCGATCAATGGATTGGAAGCAGTTACACCGTGAAACCTGAGATTTCTGATCAGATAAGTGCAGGTTACAGCCGGAATTTCAACAACAATAATTATGAGGTAAATGCGGAGATTTATTACAAATCCATGCAAAATCAAATCGATTATAAAAATGGCGCACAAATTACTTTTGACACCGCAGCAGATGTAGAAAGTGAATTGTTGTTCGGGAAAGGAAGAGCTTACGGATTGGAACTGATTGCCAAAAAGAAAAGCGGAAAACTGACAGGTTGGATTTCTTACACTTTATCAAAAACGGAAAGAAAAATCAATGGAATCAATGATGACGAATGGTATAACGCAAGACAGGACAAAACCCACGATCTCTCTGTTGTAGCCACTTACGAGCTGAATCCGAAATGGTCGCTCTCGGGATTGTTCCTTTACAGCACAGGAAATGCAGTCACTTTCCCAACCGGAAAATATGAACTGAACGGACAAACCGTGTTCCAATACAGCAACAGAAATGCCGACAGAATGCCCGCTTACCATAGAATGGATCTAAGCGCAACTTACGAACCGGTTTCCAACAAACGTTTCAAAGGTTCTTGGTCATTTGGAATCTATAATGTTTACGGACGGGAAAACGCCTACACCATTAATTTTGAAGACAATCCGGACAAACCTGGAACGACGAGAGCAATGCAAACTTCATTGTTCCGCTGGGTTCCTAATATTACTTACAATTTTAAATTTTAATTATGAAAAATATACTATTCATCATACTATCATTCTTTCTGATTGTCTCTTGTGAAAAAGAAATCGATCCTGATTTGGAAGATCAGAGTGGAAAAATCGTAATTGAAGGAAATATCACAGACCAAGCCGGACCATATTTTGTGAGAATTACAAAGTCAGTCGCCTTCACCAATGGAAATGAATATCCAGCAATTAAAGATGCACAAGTTACTTTGAGCGACAATCTTGGTCAGTCGGAAGTTTTACAATATGCCGGAAACGGATACTATAAATCTTCAATTATTCAAGGACAATCTGGACGAACCTACACTTTGAAAATTCTCGCAGAAGGAACAGAATATGTTGCGCAATGCAAAATGCCTGAATCGGTCGACTTTGAAGGATTGGAACAGGATTCTTTTTTAGTAGCAGGCGAAACGAGTTACACACTTTTACCACTTTTTACAGATCCTCCAGCTCTGGGAAACCGTTATCTTTTCAGCTATTTTGTAAATGATCGTTCCAAGAAGAATTTCTTAGAGTTTTCTGATAATGTTAATAACGGATTACCAAACCAAAGACCGCTTTTACTTCCAAATGATGATGAGGATGGAAGTGTAAAAGTAAAAGTGGGCGATACAATTACCGTAGAGATGAACTGTATAGATGACAAAGTTTACACATTTTACTCAGCATTACTTCAGCTTTCCAGTGGCGGTGGACCTGGCGGTGGGATTACACCTGCCAATCCGCCAGGCAACATTAGCAATGGTGCTTTAGGGTATTTTTCTGCACATACGGTCCGTGTAAAAACTGTAGTGATAGAATAAAAACTGAAATTATCTGTAATTTTTTTGTCTATATCAATTTAAGTTCTATATCTTTGTCCCAAGAAAATATCAAAATGACTACAATACTTATGCATCATCATCACCATTTCCTCGCACAGACGGGAAGGTAGTGATATGTCATAACTTCTAAAAATATAAACCGTCTGAGTAATCAGTCGGTTTTTTTTATTCCAAAAATTCTCCTGTCGTTTACTCGGACTTATGTCAAAATCTAAAATGAGTAAACTGAAATTAGCCTTACAAAAAAGCGGTCGACTGAGCGAAAAGTCTCTGAAACTCCTCGAAGAATGCGGAATCAAAATCTCCAACGGCACCAGAAAACTGAAAGCTGTTTCGTCTAATTTTCCTCTGGAAATTCTATTTCTACGAGACGATGATATTCCGCAATACGTGGAACAAGGCGTTGCCGATATTGGAATCCTTGGACTGAATGAAGTTCTGGAGCAGAAAAAACAAATCGAAACAATTCAGAAATTGGGATTTGCACAATGCCGATTGTCTTTGGCAATTCCGAAAGAAGAAAGTTATAATGGAATTCAATATTTCGAAGGCAAAAAAATTGCGACGTCTTATCCTGAGATTCTTTCCAACTATTTCCAAGAAAAAAATATTAATGCACAAATCGAAAAGATTGGTGGAAGCGTAGAAATAGCGCCTGGAATTGGACTTTCCGATGCGATTTTCGACATCATCAGCACAGGTTCTACTCTACTCACAAACGGTCTGAAAGAAGTAGAAACTGTTGTGGAAAGCGAAGCTGTTTTGGTCTCCAACAATGATTTGTCCGAAGATAAAAAAGAAATTCTCCAAAAACTATTATTCCGAATCAACGCCGTCAAAGAAGCTTCCGAAAGCAAATATATTCTTCTGAATGTTCCCAATGAAAACTTGGAAAAAATCATCAATATTTTGCCCGGAATGAAATCTCCAACGATTCTTCCATTGGCGGAAAGCGGTTGGTCATCCATCCACTCGGTCATCAAAGAAGACCAATTTTGGGAAGTCATAGAGAAGTTGAAAAATGAAGGTGCGCAGGGAATTTTAGTTTTAGAAATCGAAAAAATGATATTATGATGAAGCAATATAAATATCCAAATATTTCTGAATGGAAATCACTTTGCGAAAGACCTTTACAAAATCAGGAAAACCTTTCTGAGCAAGTCAATTCTGTTTTTGATGAAGTGAAAATTAATGGCGATAAAGCATTGAAGCTCTTCACAGAAAAATTTGATAGCGTTGTTTTAAATGATTTAAAAGTTTCAGAGATAGAACTTGAAGAAGCTAAAAACTCTGTTTCTGATGAATTAAAATCAGCGATAAAAACAGCTTCAGAAAACATCAGAAAATTTCACGCATCTCAACAAGAAGAGAAGAAAATCATTGAAACGACGGAAGGTGTTTTTTGCTGGCGAGAAAGCCGGACGATTGAAAATATTGGAATCTATATTCCTGGAGGAACCGCACCTTTGTTCTCTACGGTTTTGATGTTGGGAATTCCTGCAAACATCGCAGGTTGCAAAAATATTGCGATTTGTTCGCCTCCAGATAAAGATGGAAAAATCAATCCTGCGATTTTGTTTACGGCTGATTTGGTTGGAATTAAAAAAGTTTTTAAAGTTGGTGGAAGTCAAGCGATTGCAGGTTTGACGTTTGGAACAGAAACCATTCCCAAAGTTGATAAAATCTTCGGACCAGGAAATCAATATGTGACTTTTGCGAAACAATTGGCGCTCAATTATAATGTCGCCATCGATATTCCGGCTGGTCCAAGTGAAGTTTTGGTGATTGCTGATGAAAGTTCGATTCCAGAATTTGTAGCGTCGGATTTATTGTCTCAAGCAGAACACGGAACCGATTCTCAAGTGATTTTGTTGAGTAATTCTGAAACAGTTATCAATGAAATTAATATCGAAATCGAAAAACAACTCAAAGAATTACCACGTAACGAAATCGCTAAAATCGCATTACAAAACAGCAAATCAATTTTGCTCAATTCCATTGACGAAGCTATTGATTTTTCTAATTTTTATGCGCCAGAACATTTGATTTTATCAATCGAAAACGCTGAAAATTTTACTAATAAAATCACAAATGCAGGTTCTGTTTTCTTAGGAAACTACAGTCCGGAAAGTGCAGGCGATTACGCTTCCGGAACCAATCATACTTTGCCAACAAACGGTTTTGCTAAAAATTACAGCGGTGTTTCTCTGGATAGTTTTGTGAAGAAAATCACTTTTCAAAATATCACAAAAAATGGAATTCAAAACATCGGAAAAACCATCGAATTAATGGCTGAAGCCGAAGAATTGATGGCTCACAAAAATGCAGTTTCTATCAGATTAAAATATTTAGAAAATGAAAATTGATATTCAAAAATTAGTCAGAAAAAATATTCTGAATCTCAAACCTTATTCTTCCGCAAGAGACGAATTCGAAGGTGAGAACGGTATTTTTCTGGACGCCAACGAAAATCCATTCGGGGAATTGAACCGTTATCCTGACCCTTATCAACGGAAAATCAAGCAAAAATTGAGTGCAATTAATCAGATTTCTGCAGACAATATTTTCCTTGGAAACGGAAGCGACGAAGTGATTGACTTAGCTTTTAGAATATTTTGTGAGCCTGGAAAAGATAAGGTTTTGACATTTTCTCCAACTTACGGAATGTATGAAGTTTCGGCTAGTATCAATAATGTAGAACTCATCAATCTGGAATTGAATAATGATTTTCAAATCGATTTGAAGACTTTAAAACCATATTTAAACGACGAAAATCTGAAAATTATTTTCATCTGCTCACCAAATAATCCAACAGGGAATTCTATTGAAAACATTAAATACATTCTAGATAATTTCAACGGAATTGTCTTTATTGATGAAGCTTATATCGATTTTAGTCCGGAAGAAAGTTTCAGAAATCAAATTAAAAGATATCCGAATCTTATTGTCAGTCAGACTTTCAGTAAAGCTTGGGGAATGGCTTCAGTTCGGGTTGGAATTGCTTATGCTTCTGACGAAATTATCAAATTTTACAATAAGACGAAACCGCCTTACAACATCAGTCAACTTAATCAAAATGCAGTTCTTGATGTTTTGAATGATGAAAATATTAGACTCGTCCAAGATAATATCAAACTAATTTTAAAGGAGAAAAAACTTTTGATTCAAAGTTTAAAAGAAATGAATTTGGTCAAAAAAATATTTCCTTCTGACGCCAATTTTATTTTAATCGAAGTAGAAAATGCAGACGAAATCTATCAAAAATTAGTAGATAAAAATGTCATTGTCCGAAACCGAAATTCAGTCATCAAAAATTGTTTGAGAATCACAATTGGTTCTCCAGAAGAAAATTTAAAATTGATAGAAACCTTAAAATCAATTAATTAAAATGAAAAAATTACTATTTATAGATAGAGATGGAACATTGATTCTCGAGCCGGAAGATTATCAGGTCGATTCTTTTCAAAAGCTTAAATTCTATCCGCAGGTTTTCACTTATCTTTCAAAAATCGTGAACGAATTGGATTACGAGTTGGTAATGGTGACCAATCAGGACGGTTTGGGAACAGATTCTCATCCCGAAGAAAGTTTTTGGACGATACAGAATTTTATCATTGAAACTTTTGAAAGTCAAGACATTATATTTAAAGATATTTTCATTGATAAAACCTTCGCAAAAGATAATGCGCCCACCAGAAAACCGAACACTGGACTTTTGACCAAATATTTTTATAAAGATAGTTACGATTTAGAAAATTCCTTTGTCATCGGCGACCGGATTACAGATGTGAAACTGGCTAAAAACCTAAATTCAAAAGCAATTTTTATTAACACTGATGAGAATCTTGGCTTAGAAGAGATCCTGGAAAATGATAATCTGGATGACACGATTGCTTTAAAATCTACTTCCTGGAAAGAAATCTACGAATTTCTAAAACTCGAAAACAGAACTGCAGAAATCATCAGAAATACGAACGAAACCAAAATTAAAATCAACCTAAACCTCGACGGAACCGGAAAATCCAACATCGAAACCGGAATTCCGTTTTTCAATCATATGCTAGACCAGATTGCAAAACACGGTCAGATGGATTTGGATATCAAGGTTGAAGGCGATTTGGAAGTGGACGAACACCATACGATTGAAGACACTGGAATTGCCCTCGGAGAAGCATTTTATCAAGCCTTAGGAAATAAATTAGGAATCGAGCGTTACGCTTTTGTTTTGCCGATGGACGATTGTCTGGCTCAGGTTGCGTTGGATTTTGGAGGACGAAATTGGATTGTTTGGGAAGCGGATTTCAAACGCGAAATGATTGGGAAAATGCCCACCGAAATGTTCTTTCATTTCTTCAAATCCTTCTCCGATTCGGCAAGAGCAAATCTCAATATCAAAGCGGATGGCGACAACGAGCACCACAAAATAGAATCGATTTTCAAAGCCTTCGCAAAATGTCTGAAATCTGCTGTAAAACGAGATTCGGACAAAATGATTTTACCATCAACAAAAGGAATGTTGTAGGAGACAATTAGATAATAGACGGATAGATGATAGACTTTGAATCTTGTATCTATAATCTTAAAATTAAAAATAATGAATACAGTTATCATAGATTACAAAGCCGGAAATGTTCAAAGTCTGCTGTTTGCCATAGAAAGACTTGGTTTTTCGGCGAAAATAACGAGCAATCCAGACGAGATTTCCAACGCCGACAAAGTCATTTTTCCAGGCGTTGGCGAAGCGTCTTTTGCGATGAATTCTTTGCGGGAAGCCCAGTTGGATTCGCTGATTCCGGAGCTCAAACAGCCACTTTTGGGAATTTGCCTAGGGATGCAATTGCTTTGCAAAGACTCGGAGGAGAGCAATACGAAAGCTCTCGGAATCTTCGACGTTTCGGTCAGGAAATTTCCGGATTCGGTTTTGGTTCCGCAGATTGGCTGGAACCAGATTTACGATTTGAGATCCGATTTGTTCAAAGAAATTCCGGAGCAGACATACACGTATCTCGTTCACAGTTACTACGTTGCGAAAAACGAAAATATGATTTCGACCACAGATTATTCCGAAGCATATAGCACGGCTTTGCAAAAAGACAACTTTTTCGGCGTTCAGTTTCATCCCGAGAAAAGTGGAATCTTGGGAAGCAAAATATTAGAAAACTTTTTAAAATTATAACTTGAATAAAAATGTTTTGGGCGCCTTCATCCGTCCTCCACTCCCGCTTTTTTGTGCCAAGGCTTTTCCAAGGCTTACAAAAAGAGCTCCGTTCAGGCCGGGGCGCGCTTCGCAAGTATCGAAGTTTTCCCTATCAATCGAACATTAAAGTAAAATAGAAAAATGAGAATCATCCCAGCAATAGACATCATCAACGGCGAATGTGTCCGGCTTTCCAAAGGCGATTACAATCAGAAAACAATTTATAATTCCAATGTTTTGGACGTTGCCAAAAACTTCGAAGACAACGGAATTCAGTTTCTGCATTTGGTAGATTTGGACGGCGCAAAACAAAACCAAATCATCAATTATAAAATCTTAGAACAGATATCAGCAGAAACGAATTTAATCATCGATTTCGGTGGCGGTTTGAAATCCCAAAAAGACATTGAAATCGCCTTTGAAAGTGGCGCCAATCAAGTCACGCTAGGAAGTGTTGCTGTGAAAAATCCAGAATTATTTCAAGTGAGTTTTGAAAAATATGGAGCCGAAAAAATTATTTTGGGCGCAGATGCAAAAAAGGAAAAAATTGCAGTTTCGGGTTGGCTGGAAGAAAGTGAAGCGAATATTTATGATTTCATCAAAGAAAAAACAGAATCTAGAATCAAATACGTCATCTCTACAGATATTGACAAAGACGGAATGTTGGAAGGTCCTTCTTTTGAATTATATCGAAAAATAATTTCGCAAAATCCTGAAATTAAATTGATTGCTTCTGGTGGAATTACCTTTGTAGAAGATTTGGAAAAGCTAATATCCATCGGTTGTGAAGGTGCAATCATCGGGAAAGCTTTGTATGAAAACAGGATTACGTTCAACGATTTAAAACCATTTCTCTAATGTTAGCAAAAAGAATCATTCCGTGTCTCGACATCAAGAACGGAGAAACGGTGAAAGGCGTCAATTTCTTAGATTTAAAAGAAGTTGGAAATCCTATAGAAATGGCCATCAAATATTCTGAACAAGGTGCTGACGAATTGGTTTTTCTGGATATTTCTGCAACTGACGAACGTAGGAAAACCTTAATTCCATTAGTTAAAGAAATCGCGAATAATATCAATATTCCGTTTACTGTTGGCGGTGGAATCAATGCTTTGGAAAATGTCGAGGAACTTTTGAAAAATGGCGCGGATAAAATTACAATCAATTCAGCATCGTTATCGAATCCAAATTTGATAACAGAAGTTGCCAAACGTTTTGGTTCGCAATGTATGGTTTTGGCGATTGATACAAAATTCGTTAGAAATCAAAATAAAGTTTTCAGCAACGGCGGAAAAATCGAGACTGGAAAAGAACTATTTTCCTGGGCAAAAGAAGTTGAAAATCTCGGAGCTGGCGAGATCTTATTAACCTCTATGAATACAGACGGAACGAAAGCTGGATTTGCGATTGACATTACCAAAACACTTTCAGAATTAATCAATATTCCAGTAATTGCTTCCGGAGGCGCAGGAACAATGAAACATTTTGAAGATGTTTTCAAGGAAACGAAAGCAACCGGAGCTTTGGCGGCGAGTATTTTTCACTTCAATGAAATCGGAATTCCGGAACTAAAAAATTATTTAAAATCTAAAAACTTACCCATACGATGACTATAAAATTTGATGAAAACACAGGCTTGATTCCCGTCATTATTCAGGATTATCTTAATCTGAAAGTCCTGATGCTGGGCTATATGAATCAGGAAGCATTTGATAAAACTTTACATGAAAAGAAAGTCACTTTTTTCTCCCGTTCCAAAAACAGACTTTGGACAAAAGGTGAAACTTCTGAAAACTTTCTTGAATTAGTTGATTGGAAAATCGATTGTGACCAAGATACGATTTTGATTAAAGCAAAACCACTTGGACCAACTTGTCACAAAGGCACAACGACTTGTTTTGCAGAAGAAACTGAGAAAGGATTTCTGTACGAATTACAACAAACGATTTCGGATAAAATTGATAGCGATGACGAAAGTTCTTACACGAATGAACTTTACAAAAGAGGCATCAACAAAGTCGCGCAAAAAGTGGGCGAAGAAGCTGTAGAACTCGTCATAGAAGCGAAGGATGACAACAATGATTTATTCCTAAATGAAGCCGCAGATTTGATGTATCACTATCTGATTTTGTTGAAAGCGAAAGGTTTTACTTTGGAAGTTGTTGAGAGAATTTTAAAATTGAGAAAACGCTAAAGCTTGGTCAGGCATTTATTTAATAATTGTATTATGAATGGCGATGGATTTTTGCTAGAAAGTGTTATGATTCAGGTCATATTGTAAGGTTTTTAGACGTGCTAACTTTAAACTTAATATTAATTGAAACAAATCATATCACTAATTATTAAAATTTATGAATTCTAAAACAAAAACAACACCTGCGACTAGCGCAGAAAAGAAAACGCCTGCAAAAAATGATGCAGCCAAAGAACTGAAAGATCTTTTCGAAGATAGCTTAAAAGACATTTATTGGGCAGAGAAAGCCTTGGTAAAAGCTTTGCCGAAATTACATAAAAATGCCACAGATGAATCGTTGAAAAAAGCGATAGAACAACATTTGGCTGAAACCAAAGAGCATGTCAGCAGATTAGAGGCAACGTTTGATTCTATTGGTGTGAAAGCGCAGGCAAAAAAATGTGATGCTATGCAGGGTTTGCTGGACGAAGCAGATAGTATCATAGAGGAAACAGAACCTGGAACTGCGCGCGACGCCGGAATCATTGCTGCTGCTCAAAAGGTGGAGCATTATGAGATTGCTACATATGGTACTTTGTCAGCATTTGCTAAAGTTCTGAAAGAAAAAGATGCTCTCAAAAACCTTCTTACGACGTTGGAAGAAGAAAAAAATTGTGATAGTCTTTTAACTCAGCTTGCAGATACCAATCTGAACAGTAAAGCCGATAAATAATCATCCACAGATCTCAGAAATAATTTTTTTACTTTTTTTTATATCAAGGAACTGCTATTGTATCTTACAATGGCAGTTTTTTTCTGAGACTTGCCGTGATGATTTGTCTTTGGATGAAGTAAGTTATTCCGAATAGCCTTTCAGCACTTGTCTGTAGCTCATAAGAATGGATGACTTAGAAATAAATCCTACAAAAATATTGTCTGATGTTACCACTGGCAGATTCCAAAAACCTGTATCGTCAAAGATCTGAAGGATTTCCAATGGTTTATCCTCCGGTTTTATCAACGCTGGAGGTGCTTTCATGATCTTGGTAATAGGCAGCGTTGCGTTATTATCCTGATTGAAAAGATAAGGTCTGATGTCATCCAGAGTAAGAACTCCCTTTAATTTCTTGAGATCATCAACCACCGCAAACAAGTTTTTGTTTCCATTTTTCACCAATTCAAAAAGATCTGTTATAGACGCTTTTTCGTTGATTGTCTGGGAATACTTATCAATGAAATCTTCTGTATGCAAAGAAAACAACAGATTCTTGTCGTGTTCGTTTGTAAATATTTTACCTTGGTCCGCAAGAGATTTTAATTCCGGAGATATTGGCGAAAACCATTTTGCAATGAGATAAGAAATCACAGAAACAATCATCAAGGGAATGAACAAATCATACCCAAAGCTGGATTCTGCAATCAGAAATATAGCTGTCAGCGGTGCGTAAAGTACGCCGCTCATTGCTCCTGCCATTCCTACCAAAACCAGATTTGTCACTGGTACATCCTTGAACCCAATCTGCTGACAAATCACTGCAAACAAAAAACCGACTGTCCCGCCTGCAAAAAGTGATGGCGCAAAATTACCGCCATTTCCGCCACTGAAAATTGTGAAAGATGTTGCAAAAGCCTTTAATAGGCAAATTAGAACCAAAAAAACAATAATTGTCCATTCTTTGAGTTCAAAATATCTGAAAAAACTGTTTTGAATAATAGCATTGGTATCACCATTTGTAAAAGCCTTTACCGTCTCGTATCCTTCCCCGAATAGAGGTGGAAAAAGAACACAGAGAATTGATAAAATAGTACCTCCCAACATTGCTTTTCGGATTCGGGAAATGTTGAGTTTTTTGAGAAAATGCTCTACTTTCTGAGAAATAATTAAGAAATATCTGGCATATAAACCAGTTACAATTCCCAATATAAAATAGTAGGGGAGATTCTTATAATTGAAAGCTTCTCTCGTGTAGAATCTAAACAGTACATCTTCCTGAAGTAAAATTCTGGACAGCAAGCTACCGCAGACTGCCGCGACTACCAGTGGGATGAAATCTGTAAAAACCACGCCGGTCAGGAGGATTTCAAAAGCAAACATTATCCCGGCAATCGGTGCATTGAAAGCAGATGCAATGCCGGCAGTAGCGCCAGCAGCCAAAAGCAATGTCCGTTCTTTATAATTCAGCCTGTATGTCTGTGCATAGTTTGATCCGATAGCGGCACCTGTGACAGCAATTGGACTTTCCAGTCCTGCAGATCCTCCAAGCCCAACAGTGATTGCGCTTTGGACAATTTGAGAATAAGTTTTGACAAAAGAAACGATGCTCGAGTTTTGGGCAATCTCATATAAAATTGCACCAATTCCCTTTCTGTCCTGCCCTTTGAATACGGTGAGAACAATACTCGTCGTGAGAACAATTCCCAGAAAAGGAAATATGAAATAAAAAAGAATCTGATATTCAAAATGGATCTTATTCGTAATAAAAAAATGAATATTGTGAACAATTGTTTTCAGTAAAACTCCCGCTAATCCAGCGGTACAACCTACGAGAATCCCGGAAAGCAAAAGGAACTGACTGCGGCTGAGTCTGTTGTTTAGCCAGTGAAGAATCAATTCATAACTGCGTGCTTTTTCAAGTCCATATTGCTGAAAGTCTCTTTTGAACTTCAGAAAACTTAGAAATCTTTTTTTATTATGAATTTTCACTTGATATAAATTGCTGGGAGGTCAAAATGGTTTTATAAAAGTCCATTTTTTATTTTGGATTGATGACAAATATACTGAAATGAAATGTTATGACCGGCGCAATTAATCAAGAAATCGTCATATTATCAACACGAACTAATCGGTATTGAAATTTTGAAGTTCTTTATTTTAAGTGAAGGAAATCTGCCTTAAGCTTGTATTTTAAAAGCAAATTAGAAAGAAATTAATTTCGATTTTTCAAAAGTATCCACCCTGTAATTGTTTTGTCTGGTAATATCATAACATACCAATAACTGGCCGTTGGTAAACTTCTTCCTTTGAATTTTCCATCCCATACGAAACTCTCGGTACTTGTTTCTTCATAAACCATAATTCCATTTAGGTCATATATCCTGATGGTTGACGGTACATTATTAAAAATATTCAGATTTCGGAATGTCCATTTATCATTTTTACCATCTTCATTCGGAGTTATCACATTAGTCACTTTCACGGCCAAACCATTTTTTGAGTCGCCTAAACATTCTGAATCTTCGAATCTTACATAGAAAGTGACAGGGCCAGGTGTCAGATTTTCGAAAATATTGGACTCTTGCCAGTTGATATTATCAATAGAATAAAGAATCTTCTTACTGCCAGTCGCTACAATGTGGTAAGAGTTTGCAGATAAGCCTATTAATTGTGTGATAATGGGAACTTCATACGCTTTGATGTCAAAATAATCAGTATGGCTGCAGCCCGTTGCACTGCGAATGGTTAGCGAGTATTTGCCTTCTGTCATTATGTCTTTGATGTATTTTTCTTTTGAAATAATTTCACCGGGAGGATTTTTCCAAATGTATTCTACAGGATCAAGATATAATAGATCCGGTTCTATTGTAATTCCCACGCCAGGGCAAAAATAGTAGGTGTCAAGATCATAAACTGGTGCTTTTTTTAGATTAATATTAATTTTCACTAATGCCGGACAAAATCCATTCTTTGAAACATTGACGAAAACTACAGGCGGATGATTAGTATTGTCATAAGCATAAGCAGAAATGTCTGTAATTCTGTTTGTATCATTATTAAGGTCTTGTAAAGTTGGATAGTAAAGGTAGCTTGCTCCGGTGGTGATTTGATTTTCAAATTGGCTGAGGTTAACAATTTCTTTACCGTCGTTTAAGTCGTCACATTTTTCTATTTCAAAATTATCATTAAGAATAGAAAGTCCGGTGCCGAGAGTAAAATCAATTGGTGCGGGCAAGGTAAAACACCCTGCAATATTTTCTACGAGAACATAAATTCTGCTAGGGAAAGGTTTTTGTGAAAAATTTTCGGGATTAGGAATCGGTTTGTTGGCCGCAACATCTGCGAGTGTGAGATAAAATCTAAAATTATTTTCCGGATCAGTCTCACTTACCATATTCTCTGTGAATTCCGGCAGAAGCAAATTAACTTCTGGATTGCCATCAAGATTTCTATCGCAAACCTGAATGGTGGAAGGAATAGCTTTGGGTGGAAAATAGGTTTTTAAAACAAGTGGAACCACGGAGAAACAATTTGAGTTTCTTGACTGGAATCTTGTCCAAAATGTTATTGTGTTATAATAGGTGGTTTGTAAATTATTAATTTTCGAACTACCAAGGTTTGCGTCTTCTCTTGTTGCATAATGACTTATTTCCATATCAGCCAATGAATCTGTATTCTCGCTCAGATACATTTGTTTTACAGCATCGTTCAAATCATAAGTTTCTCCATAATCGTAGCCTTTATCACATTTTGCAATAAATCCCGATTTTAAGATCACAGTTGGGAGAAAACTAAAAGTGATGCTAATTTTTGCAACAGAAAAACAAGATCCTTTCGACACTTTTGCGAAGACCTCAATGTTTTTATTTATCGGGTAAGCAGCCGGTGATGAGATGGCATTCGTAAATATTCCAGTTTCGGGATTGTAGTTTTCATAATAGGTATAAGTGAAATTTTGCGTTCCTGAATATATGTTTTTCTGATATTGTGTAAGATCAAATAACTCATAGCCGTCATTATTATTATCACACTTAGGACCGAGATCTGCAATGATATAATCTTTAGTAAGCACCGGACTGGATATCAGGGTAAGTGAAACAGGATAGACTCTGTAACAGTTACCATTATCTGCAACCATATCCAGACGGACATAGATGATGTTTGATGTATTAGAAATGTTAAGTTGATAAGTCGTCAACGCACCTGAGTTTGAATTTGCAGATGCAAAATCCGGAAAATAGCTGGCCGTCACCGGTTGGCCAGCGGTCACTAAAGCATTTAATTTGCTCAATGTGATAATCTCTGTTCCATCATTCTGGAAATCACAAATATTTTGATTAGGATCAGTAATGGGATTCCGAAGTTCTATTGTAATTCTCTTAACCGTGTAGCAGCCATCCGCATTTTCGAAACGTACAAAGAAAGTGTAAATGACCACATTCCCATCTTTTGTTAGAAGCTGATTTGGTGGCAGAGCTGTACTTTCATTCGGAGTGGTTGCATCAATTAACGTAGGATAAAAAGTAACTTTAGTAATTTGCGATTTGGGTGTTGTAAGCATTTCAGGATATAGCTTGTCAAGATCTACTGCAAAATCTTCTTTACCATCGAAACAGTACAGCTTTTTGATATCAGATGCTATAATTTTATCAAGGAATGTAATATCCATATTGACAATTCCAATAATATAACAATTGCTTGTGTTCGTAACTCTTGCGTAGACGGTATATTTTCCTCCTTTAATAGTACTTAAACCGGCGCCTCCCTGTTCTGCAGCAGCTCGGCTGCTGTAGTACCGTACATTCAAGGTTGTATCTGTTGTTATCAGAGGTGTGACCAGTGTATTCCAGTCAAAAGCTTCTGAATTATCTGCATTATTGTCACATAATGTGGTCTTATAAGTTACCGGACTGTTTATCACAGGAGCGCTCCCTCCTTGGTTGTATGTTATGTCGATGTCATCACTTATTTTGAAGCTGCTGTTACAAACAGTATAATCAAGCGTAACAGTGTATTTATCGGATTTTGTAGGACATGCGTTAATCGTTGCAGTTGTTCCAACGATTTGGTTGGATGAGTTCGTCCAACTTACTTGCGGTTGTACCTGGCTTCCTGTCGGGCTGTATTTCCAGCTTTCATTACTGGTTTGCCAGATACCTCCGTTTCTTCCTGTTGGCGACAATCCATCATCTCCTGCAGCATTCATTGTTCCAATGAGTGCTTCTTTGAATCGTGCGCTGGAACAGGCCAAAGGTTTATTTTCAACGATGATATCTATTTCGTTACTGAATTCAGAAAGTACAATTTGAGACGTTGAAGTTTCTGTACAGCCAGTAATTCTGGCCCTATAGAAATTGATGATAAATTTTCTGCAAGGTGCGCTTCCTGCCACACTATAATAGATTTCTGAATCTCCTGTTCGGGAAAATATTAAATCTTGCATGACACCAAAGATCGAATTTTGTGGCAACAGATCACTAGGATTACTCGCCAGTATATTAGGGTTACTGGCTAAGCCTGCTTGTTTGGTGTCGAAAGTAATAAAGCCATTCGTGCTTATTACCAATTTATTATATGTTCCTCCATAAAAGCAAAAATTGAAAGGAAGAGGAATAATTTCGGAAAATGTATCATCTGTACTTGCGTTAAGTGGCGTACCTTGATTGAAAGGTATGATTGGGGCATAAATTTGAGGCTCAACCTTATAAGATGTGGTTAGAAATGTGGTAGGAAAGGCTGTGGTTGTCAATTCTACACAGGCACCGGCTCCGCAACTCAATTGTACAGAAGTGTTACCAAAAATATCTGTCGCAGTGATGTTTGAGCAACTCTGGGAATAGAGAAATTGACTGGAAATCAATGCTATAATAAGTAATGTTAGCTTTCTCATATCCTTGATTTTAACAATAAGTAATAGAAATTGTTACGATAACTCAGAAAAAATAAAAATCTAATAATTTTGGATTGAATATGTATTGATATTAATATCCATTTATCATTATTGATATTTTTTTCATAATACATTATTCTACACATATCATACCATATTAGTAGCCAAAGTTTGTTTTCTGCTTATTTTTTTTCATCGTTTTCCTGTATTTTTATGTTTGGAATTAATTATTACATTGAAAAAATTAATAAGATCCTGAAAGTCAAGTGTGAGCAGGATATTTATAATGGAATTGATTCGCATATTTGCTTTTAACCGCTTTAATATTTACTGTTGCAGCGATGAATCCTTTACGTTTAAAAGCAGGAAAAAATAGAAAATAGAATTTCTGTTCATGATAGAATCATTATTAATGTACTTCTGGATAGAAGCCTAAAATGGTTTCTAACTTTAATTTTCTTTAGCGAATTCAGAAAGATATTGTAAGCCTAGAGTGCAGGATGCTGCTGTTAAACTTTCGTATTATTTTAGCCTTATATCAATCACATTAATATTATGAATTCTAAATATTTATCCCTATTACTTTTTGCTTTATGCTTTGGATTGTCTAACGCGCAGCGACTTGCATTTCCCGGAGCTGAGGGCTTTGGCCGCTTCGCGTCCGGAGGACGCGGCGGGACAGTTTATCATGTGACCAATCTTAACGATGCCGGAGCAGGCTCATTCAGAGATGCAGTGAGCCAGACGGGGAGAACAGTTGTTTTTGATGTGGCCGGTGTAATCAGGATTAAAGAAAAGATAGCTGTAGCCTCAGGGATTACCATCGCAGGACAGACTTCACCCGGAACCGGCATCACCGTTTACGGAAACAGTGTCTCTTTTAGCAGCAATACCATTGTGAGATATATGAGGTTCAGAGGAAGCATAAATATGTCTAAGGGCGCTTGTACTGTAGTAGCAGATGATCTGAAGGATATTATCTTCGACCACGTTTCTATAGAATGGGGCAGATGGGATAATCTTCATGTGAAAAACAGCACCAATATTACCTTTCAATACTGCCTGATAGGTGAAGGTATAGATCCGCAGCGTTTTGGAGCCTTGCTGGAAAATCCTGAAGATATTACGGTTCATCACAGCCTGTGGATAGGAAACCAAAGCCGAAGTCCCAAAGCAAAAGCAAAAATTGAATATATTAATAATGTCGTTTACAACTGGGGTAAAAGTGCTTTCATCGGAGGACATTCTGCTCAAAACCATTATCAGGACATTGTTGGTAATTACTTTATTGCAGGACCTAGTTCTACCGATGATTTCTTAAGCATATTTACTGCTACAGATCATGTTTATCATAAAGATAATTATGCAGACCTGAATAAAGATGGCAAAGTAAACGGACGTTTGGTTACTGATGAAGATTTTATCAAGCAAACTGCTACTTTAGTTTCAAATCCATCATCCATATCCAGAAGCAATGTTAAAATAGATGCCGCTGCTGATGCATGGAAAGTAGTAATGGCAGAAGCCGGTTCTTCTTTAAAACGTGATGATGTAGATAATCGGATCATCGGTTATTTTAAAAGTCTTGGTAAAAAAGGTCAGATTTTTAAAACTGAAGCAGATGCCGGCGGACAACCTGAAGTAAAACAAGAAAATTCAAAATTAAAAGATTCGGATTCAGATGGCGTACCTGACAAATGGGAAATTAAAAATATGATGAATGTTGATGATGCTTCGGATATAGCAGTTGTAACACCATCGGGATATACGAATTTGGAAAACTACATTAACAGTTTAGTGAAATAGGATGATTATTAACCAACTTTAATGGTTAGCCTTTTTAAATCTGCCAGGAGAGTTTTAAAATTTTATAATAAATTTTATAGTAATAAGATTTAGTTTGGGGAAATTTACTCACAGCTACGGGTAAAGTCAAAATCAGCATATCATTATAAAATCCAGCTATTCCGCGGGATAGCATTAATGTTTTCACTCGGTTTTGTACATAGTTTCTGGAAGTTTCTATAATGCATGGTAGCGGCAAGATAGTTGTAGTTCTCTAAAAACCCAAATACAAGATTTATGAATTCACAGGTTGAAACTGAGGTTTATACACAAACCGATTCAAAGGAAACTTTTCTTTCGGATGTTTTAGATGGTTTAAAAAGCAGTCCAAAACAATTATATTCAAAATATTTTTACGACAAAGCAGGCGACAGGCTTTTTCAGCAGATTATGACAATGCCCGAATATTATCTTACCGATTGTGAACTTGATATTTTCAAAAATAAAACGAAAAAAATTGCTGATGCTATAAATTTCCTTGATTCACCTTTTGACCTGATAGAACTGGGAGCAGGGGACGCAATGAAATCCAGTTTTCTTCTAAAATATTTGACAAAGGAAAATGTCGATTTTACTTATATGCCAATTGATATTTCAGGAAATATATTGTCTGTCCTTAATGAAAAACTCAATAACGAAATTCCCAAACTCGAAATCGTATCGTTAGAAGGCGAATATTTTGATATGCTGGACAAAGCAACTTCCATTTCCAAAAGACGGAAAGTCGTCCTGTTTTTAGGCGGAAACATCGGAAATATGGATTTGGAGGAATCTTACCATTTCTGCAGAGAAGTCAGAAGAAAGCTAAATCGTGGCGATATTCTCATTGGCGGTTTTGATTTGAAAAAAAATCCACACACAATACTCAATGCTTATAATGATGAAACCGGAATTACTTCATCTTTCAATTTGAATCTGCTTGTGAGAATAAATCGCGAACTGGAAGCCGATTTCGATGTTCTCAATTTCCAGCATTACCAGACTTACGACCCGATTTCCGGAGCTTGCAAAAGTTTTCTTGTAAGTCTCACTCAGCAAAATGTGCATATTGGAAAGGAAGTTTTTAACTTTGAGGAAAATGAACTCATCGATATGGAAATCTCCCAAAAATTTTCTCCGGAAGACATCAGCAAACTCGCCAGAGATTCCAAATTTCATATCATTGATGAGATTCACGACTCCAAAAACTGGTTTGTAGATTCTATTTGGCAGCTTGTATAATTTTTTAAATTAATTCCAATGAAAACAAATTCGACTTTTAATACTGAAGAAATTACTTTTACAAACTGGACAAAGCGCTACTCGGAGATCCGTCAGCATTCCGTAGACATTTGTGAACCTTTGGAAATCGAGGATTACGTAGTTCAGCCAATCGTGGATGTAAGTCCGCCGAAATGGCATTTGGGACATACGACTTGGTTCTTTGAAACGTTTATTCTGATGCCAAATGTTCCGGATTATCAGGTTCTTGATACACAGTATAATTTTGTGTTCAATAGTTATTACGAAACAGTAGGAGCAAGGGTAATCCGTACAGACAGAGGAAATCTGAGCCGTCCGTCGGTTGCTGATATTTATAAATACCGAAAATATGTCGATGAAAAAATGCAGGATTTTCTTCAAGGCAATTTGATGAATGAAAGTATTGAATCTTTATTGGAATTAGGTCTCAATCACGAGCAGCAGCATCAGGAATTATTGATGACTGATATTAAATATATTTTGGGACACAACCCACTTTTCCCTCTTTATAAAAAGGAAGTTACCCAGCAAAATGAGATTGAAAGTCATTCAGAAATGATCCAGTTTAATAAAGGTGTTTATGAAATTGGTTTTGAAGGCGAAGGTTTCTGTTTTGATAATGAATTGGGCAGACATAAAGTGTATCTGAATGATTTTGAAATTTCAAATCAGCTCATTACAAATGGAGAATATTTGGAATTTATGAAAACCGAAGGTTATTCAAATTTCAGACACTGGCACGCCGAAGGTTGGGATTGGGTAAAACAAAATGAAGCAAAATCGCCTTTATATTGGCACTTTGTCGATGAAAAATGGATGCATTACACCTTGAACGGTTTAAAGGAAATTAATCTCAACGAACCACTTTGCCACATCAATTTCTTCGAAGCTTCCGCTTTTGCGTCCTGGAAAGGAATGCGTTTGCCAACCGAAGAAGAATGGGAAGTTGCCTCCAACCATTTCGATTGGGGGAAACGTTGGGAATGGACCAATTCTGCTTATTTGCCATATCCGGGCTTTAAAAAAGAAGCCGGCGCAGTTGGAGAATATAATGGAAAATTTATGGTCAATCAAACTGTCCTTCGTGGTGCATCAGTTGCAACACCAAAAGGTCACAGCAGAAACACATATCGTAATTTTTTCCCGACAAACCTTCAGTGGCAGTTCACAGGAATCCGTTTGGCTAAATAATTTTTGATGATTAAAATAGAATCTGTTTCTAAAAGTTTTGTCGGAAAACCAGCGGTCGACAATATTTCCTTTCAGGCAAATGATAAGGAAATTTTGGTGCTTTTGGGAACCAGCGGTTGCGGAAAAACGACAACTCTGAAAATGATCAACCGCTTGATAGAAGCAGATTCCGGAAATATCTGGATTGATGGAAAAAATATCCGTGATCAAAAAGTTGAAATTCTAAGAATGGGAATTGGATTTGTAATGCAGAATTCCGGATTGTTTCCGCATTATACTATTAAAGAAAACATTGCAACGGTTCCAAAACTTCTGAAATGGGACAAAAAGAAAATAGAAGACCGAACTCACGAACTTTTAATTAAATTAAATCTTTCAACAGATATTCTTTCCCGTTTCCCCAATGAATTGAGTGGTGGTCAACAACAGCGGGTAGGAATTGCCAGAGCATTGATTGCGAATTCTCCAATCTTATTGATGGATGAACCTTTCGGAGCTCTGGATAATATTACGAAGGCCGATATTCATTCGGAATTCAAATCTTTGGAAGAATTGAAAAATAAAACGATCATTCTGGTCACGCACGATGTTCAGGAAGCTTTTGAGTTGGGACATCGGATTTGTCTTATGGACAAAGGAAAAATCATCCAAACCGGAACTCCGAAAGAAATGCTTTATCATCCGGAAAATGATTTTGTTAAAGAATTTTTTGCAACAAATAGACTTTTGCTAGAATATAAAGTTACAGTTTTAAAAGATTTAATTCCTTTCCTTTCTGATTTTCAAAACGACTTTCCAGAAAATTCTAATATCTGGAATATTTTACAAAAATTAAGTTCAGACCGGCAAAATACAGCTCATTACGAAACAATAATGAAGGCGTTCAACGATTACCGAAAATTACAGATTGTATGACACAGCAAAGTCTTTGGCAGTTTGTTTCCGAACAGCACGAAAAATTATTGACCCAAATCACACAACATTTGGGACTGACTTTTTTGTCACTACTTTTGGCAATCATCGTCGGTCTGCCATTGGGAATTCTCATCGCAAGAAAAAGGAAATTATCAGGCTCCGTTTTGGGTGTTGCAGGAATTTTGCAGACGATTCCGAGTATTGCCTTGTTAGGCTTTATGATTCCCGCTTTCGGGATTGGCGCAACTCCGGCAATTGTCGCCTTATTGATTTATGCACTTTTACCAATCATCAGAAATACTTATACGGGAATTACAGGGGTAAACCCGGCAGTTATAGAAGCAGCAAAAGCAATGGGAATGAACCGGAAACAGTTGCTTTTTAAAGTCGAACTTCCGTTGGCGATGCCTGTCATCATTGCAGGAATCAGGACTGCGGCGGTAATTAATGTTGGCGTTGCGACTTTAGCTTCATTCGTTGCAGCAGGAGGTTTGGGCGAATTTATTTTTGGCGGAATCTCTTTGAACAATACCAATATGATTCTCACCGGAGCAATTCCCGCAGCATTATTGGCTATTTTGCTAGATAAGCTGATTGCTATTTTTCAAAAAATTAAATATCAGAGACTCCGTAAATTATGGTATATTTTTCCTGCGATATTGGTAATTATTGGCGCAGGTTATTTATTTAATTCTAAATCTGATACCAAACTCAAAGCAGGTTTCACGCCTGAATTTATGGGGAGACAGGATGGAGATTTAGGTCTGCGCTCAGTTTATGGTTTGAATGTCAATCCGAAAGTTGTGAATGATGCGATTATGTACAAAGCGGCTTATGAAGGCGTGCTGGATCTCATCAGCGGATATTCTACAGACGGAAGGATCAAAGCTTTTGACTTATATGTTTTGGAAGACGATAAGAAAATATTTCCACCATATTTTGCAGCACCTATCATTAAAACAAAGACTTTGCAGAAATTTCCTGAGCTTGAAAAGACGCTGGATTTATTAGAAGGGAAATTTAATGATTCGATAATGACAGATCTTAATTATCAATCTGATTATCTGAATAAGACGCCTGAAAAAATTGCGAAGGATTTTTTAATTAAAAATAAATTATACCAAAATCCAAAAAATGGAAATGCCGTAACAGTTCGGATTGGTTCAAAAATATTCGGCGAGCAATACATTCTCACAGAAATCTATAAAATGCTCATCGAAGGCTACACCAATTATAAAGTGGAAACAAAAACTGGGTTAGGCGGAACAAAAATCTGCTTTGATGCATTAATGAATGATGCCATCGATTTTTACCCCGAATATACCGGAACCGGACTTTTGGTTTTATTAAAGCCTGATGAAAAAACACTTTCTAACGTTACAAAAAGTTCAGAAAGTACTTATAACTATGTCAATTCAGAATTTCAGAAACAATATGGAATTCAATGGCTGAAACCACTTGGATTTAATAATTCCTATGCATTGATGATGCGAAGAAAACAATCCGAAGAACTAAAAATAAAAACAATTTCTGACCTGAAACATTATCTTGACTCCAAGTAAAATGAAATATAATTTTGACGAAATCATACCACGCAAAAACACCAATTCTGTAAAATGGGATTTGGCAAAAGATGCCGAAGTTCTGCCAATGTGGGTTGCAGATATGGATTTTAAAACAGCTCCGGAAATTATAGAAACACTTTCAGAAAAAGTTTCGCACGGCGTTTTCGGTTACGGTTTTATTCCCGAAAATTTTCATCAGTCAATCATCGATTGGTGGCAAGATAATCATCAGTTTACCATCGAAAAAGAATGGCTTTTGCCGGTTCCGGGAATGATTCTTTCGCTTTCGGCGATTGTGAGAACGTTCTTAAAACCTGGTGAAAATATTATTCTGCAAAGTCCGGTTTACAATCATTTTTTCACGATTGTTGAAAGTTGTAGCTGCAATCTCCTTGAAAATAATCTTATTTACGAAAACGGAAATTATCAGATAGATTTTGACGATCTCGAAATCAAAGCTTCCGATTCTAAAACTAAAATGCTCTTAATTAGCAATCCACATAATCCTGTCGGAAGAGTCTGGACAAAATCTGAACTTGAAAAAATCGCTGAAATCTGCTCTAAACATCAAGTGATGGTGGTTTCAGACGAGATTCACGCCGATTTGGTTTTTGAAAATCATAAACACATTCCTTTTGCTTCGATTGCTGCTGATTATGATTTGAGTTCTGTGACCTGCGGTTCGCCCTGCAAGACTTTCAACCTCTCGGGTTTGTCGATTTCTTATCTTATTTCGCAGGATAAAAATATTTTAAAACAAATTCATAAAACATTAGAAATTCAAGAAACCAGTTACCCAAATCCAATGGCCGCGGATGCATTGATCGCTGCTTATAAAAAAGGAAAGGATTGGCTCGATGAACTGAAAATCTATCTCTGGGATAATTATCAGTTTCTATTAAAATTTTGCCAGGAAAATTTACCTGAAATCAAAGTCATTCCGTTACAGGCAACTTATCTTGTTTGGCTGGATGTTAGTTTTTTCAATAAAACATCGGACGAAATTTCAAAAATTTTATTTGATGAAGAAAAACTCTGGATTAATTCCGGAACGATGTACGGCAAAGCAGGAGAGGGATTTTTGAGAATTAATATCGCCTGTACAAGAGAAATTTTGATTGAAGGTCTGAAAAGACTGAAGCGTTTTTACCTTGCGAATATACATTCTTAAGAATTTTAAGAATGTCATCAAGAGTCAAGCTTTTAAGTATATTTTCTTATTTATTCTTTATTAGATTTTATTAAAATTATTGAATCTCTGGTTACTTTAAAATGGTCACAGTTTTGCTGTAAAAACAAAGTCACCTCGAAATTAGAAAATTGAAAAAATCAACATATGTTTCGATCCTTTCCTTTTTACCTATCTACAAAATAATTAAGCAGAAATATAACAATGGAAAATAAAAACTTGATTCAAAAAAGTATCGATACTGTAAGGATTCTCGCAGCTGATGCAGTACAAAAAGCAAATTCAGGACATCCAGGAACACCTATGGCTTTGGCACCACTTGGACATTTGCTCTGGTCAGAAGTTATGCATTACAATCCACAAAATCCACAATGGGCGAATCGTGATAGGTTTGTCCTTTCTTGTGGTCATGCCTGCATGCTGCAATACGGCTATTTATATTTGACAGGTTATAAAATTACATTGGACGACATCAAAAATTTTAGACAATTGCATAACATCACTGCTGGTCATCCTGAATATGGACTCACGCCAGGAATCGAAGTGACGACTGGTCCGCTCGGACAGGGATTTGCAAATGGAGTAGGGATGGCCATTGCTCAGCAGTATATGGCAGAACGTTACAATCGACCGGATTTCAATATTTTCGATTATAAAATTTATGCGATATGCAGTGACGGTGATATTATGGAAGGCGTTTCTGCAGAAGCCGCCTCGCTCGCAGGACATTTGGGACTGGGAAATATGATTTATTTCTATGATAGCAACCATATCACCATTGAAGGCGGTACTGATCTGGCTTTTGATGAAGACGTTGCTAAAAGATTTGAAGCTTATGGATGGCACGTACAGGATCTGCCGGATATCAATGATCTTGATGCATTATCAACTGCGATTAAAAATGCACAAAATGAAACCGCACGTCCTTCTTTAATAAAAGTCCGCAGCCATATCGGTTACGGAAGTCCAAATAAACATGATTCTGCAGGTGCACACGGATCTCCTTTGGGTAAAGATGAGGTTCGTTTGGTCAAAGAAAATTTCGGATTCGATCCGGAAAAAAACTTCGTTGTGCCTCATGATGTTTTAGATTTTTATCACAAAGCTGGAAATGAATCTTCTAAAAATGAAGACGAATGGAACAAATTATTCAAAAATTACAAGAAAAAATATCCAGATCTTGCCGAAGAATATGAGTTGATCTCTTCCGGAAAATTACCTCAAGGATGGGAAGAAAAATTGCCTGTATTTGAACCTGTTGAAGATGTTGCGACACGCAAGGCTTCAGGCAAAACACTGAATGCCATCGCAGAGTATTTACCTCAGTTAATCGGTGGTTCAGCGGATCTTTCTCCCTCTACAAATACAGTTCTTGAAGCTTATCAGTCATTTTCAGCAACACACCGTGACGGTCGTAATTTTCATTTCGGAATCCGTGAACATGCCATGGGTGCTATACTCAACGGAATGGCTCTCAGCAATTATTTGATTCCGTATGGCGCAACATTTTTAATATTTTCAGATTATATGCGCCCGCCGCTTAGGCTGGCTGCTATTATGAAAATACGTCAGATTATGGTTTTTACACACGACAGCATTGGACTTGGGGAAGACGGCACAACGCATCAGCCGGTTGAACAGCTGATTGGATTACGTTCAGTTCCGAATATGACAGTCATTCGTCCCGCGGATGCCAACGAAACAGCACAGGCCTGGCGCGTTGCCATCGAACACAGAGATGGACCAGTAGCCATTGCATTGACTAGACAGGAGATTCCGATCATCGATCAGAAGAAATATACGAACGCGAAAAACCTGGAGAAAGGTGCTTACATTCTTTCAGATTCGGAAGGTGAACCCGATATCATCCTTATTGCAAGTGGATCGGAGGTTCATTTAATTATAAAAGCACAGGAAGAATTGAAGAAAAATAATATCGACGCCCGTGTGGTAAGTATGCCTTCCTGGAATTTATTCGATAAACAAACTTCTGCCTACAAGGAAGAGGTCTTACCTAAAAAAATCCGCAAACGATTGGCCGTCGAAGCTGGCTCATCCATCGGCTGGATGAAATACACTACCGACGATGGTGATGTTATCGGAATCGACAAATTTGGTGAATCTGCTCCGGGAGAAGAAGTCCTGAAAGAATACGGATTCAGCGTTGAAAATGTGGTAAAAAAAGCAACTGCATTATTTTCGAAAAACATATAATTTTTTTCACGAACTTAGTATCTGTTATTTGAGGTTAATATCATTACTGAATTAAATAAAAATTAGAATGTCAGCATTCATAAAAATTGGAATCTGTGCAGATCACGGCGGTTTCGAACTTAAAGAAAAAATAAAATCTTTTTTATCTGAAAATCAGTTCGAAACGGTAGATTATGGTGCAATGGAACTTAATAATTCAGATGATTTTCCGGATTATGTAATTCCACTTGCGAAGGCCGTGGCTTCAAAAGAAGTTTTCCGCGGTATTGCGATTTGTGGAAGTGGTGTAGGAGCATGTGTTGCAGCCAACAAAATTCCCGGTATTCAGGCAGCATTGATTTCGGAATATTTCTCGGCACATCAGGGCGTTGAGGATGATGATATGAATTTAATTTGTCTTGGCGGACGTGTAACAGGTTATGCAATTGCGGAGGAGTTGGTTTTAGCTTTTCTCAACGCCAAATTTATCGGAGCTGAAAGACATTTGCGAAGGCTCGATAAAATTCATAATCTGGAAAACCGTTCTTAATAGCAAACGATTTTAAATATCAATGTTTAGAGCAAAAATTGATTCCATTAATCTCATTAATTAAATAACTTAACTAAGTATTAAAATATTACATTAAAGTAACAAAATGAAACAGGAAAATAACAATGCATTCGGGATGATAGGCTTGGGAACAATGGGTTCCAACCTCTTACAAAATATTGCAGACCACGGTTATAACTGCGCGGGATATGACAACAGTACCGAAAAGGTAAATACACTAAATGCTCTTAATAATGAAAATATTCAGGGATTTTCAAATCTGAAGGAATTTACAGATAGTCTTAAAAGTCCGAAAGTTGTAATGATGCTGGTGCCGGCAGGTGAAATTGTTGACAATGTAATCGATGAATTGCTGGCTGTTTTGGACAAGGGAGATATTATTATCGATGGAGGGAATTCACATTATACAGATACCGAACGACGCTATAAAGAACTGGAAGGTAAAGGTTTCCATTTTGTTGGAATGGGCGTTTCAGGTGGAGAAGAGGGCGCACGCAGAGGTCCAAGTATGATGCCTGGTGGCGATGAAGAAGCTTATGAAGTCTTAAAACCTATTCTTGAGAAAATCGCAGCTCATGTAGATGGTGAACCTACGGTTGCTTTTATGGGAAAAGGCTCTGCAGGTCATTTTGTGAAAATGGTCCATAATGGTATTGAGTACGCAATCATGCAGTTGATTTCTGAATCTTACGAGATCATGAAAAAAGGCCTGCAAATGGATAATAACGAAATCCATAAGGTTTATAAAAAATGGAATGAAGGAAGATTAAAATCTTACTTATTAGAGATCACCACTGATATTTTTGCGTATAAAAATGAAGGAGAAGAAAATCTTTTGCTGGATAATATCAGAGATGAGGCTAAAGCAAAAGGTACTGGTAAATGGACTTCCCAGGCCGCAATGGATCTGCATCTGCCAACACCGGTGATCGACATTGCTGTTTCTATGCGAGACCTGTCTTCATTAAAAAATCTGAGAGTTCAGGCTTCGAAAATATATCCTGATTTGACAGAAATGCATTATTCAAAAAGTGAAGGTGACTATTGTGACCAACTGGAGGAGGCCTTTTATTTTGCAATGGTTTCCGCTTATGCTCAGGGAATGCACTTGCTATATCAGGCGAATGAGGAATTCAAATATGATCTGAACTTAGATCTGATTGCTAAAATTTGGCGCGGCGGCTGTATTATTCGTTCAGAATTTTTAGAAGACATTTATGCAGCTTTTAATAAAAATCCAGATTTGCAGCATTTGCTTTTGGATGAAACTGTTGCGGGAAACCTTACTAAAAGCATTAAAAGTACCCGAACAGTCGTTTCAGATGCGGTATTACATGGTATTTCAACGCCCGCATTTTCTGCAGCATTGACCTATTTCGATGACTTCCGATCTGAAAATATGCCGACAAATCTTATCCAGGCACAGCGGGATTACTTCGGTTCTCATACTTATGAACTGAAAGCTAAAGAAGGTGTATTTCATACCAAATGGGTAATGGAAAATATTAAAAATTAAGCTGTTGTTTTAATCCAAATTTTAAAAAATTAAATAAGTAATGTCAAAAACATCAGATAAAAAAAATCCTACAGTTATAATTATTTTCGGTGGAAACGGAGATTTAACCAAACGGAAAATCATTCCTGCACTATATAACCTTTTTCTTGAAAATCGACTACCTGAAAAATTTTCTATCATAGGAACTTCAAGAACGGAATTCAGTGATGATAAGTATCGGGATTTACTATTGGATGGAATCAATCAATTTTCCAGAACTGGTAAAGCTAAAAAAGAAAAATGGGCAGAATTTTCCTCAAATATTTCTTATCAGGCAGCAAATATCAATGATGTAGCTTCTTATAATGAATTCTATGTGAAGGTAAGTCAATTAAAAGAAGAATGGAATGAGAACCCTTCGATACTTTATTATTGCGCTGTTTCGCCGGATTTGTTCTGCACCATCGCATCAAATATTTCGAAAAGCAAACTTGAGAATAATAAGGAAACTACTCGCATCATTATTGAGAAACCATTTGGACGAGATCTGGAATCTGCAAAAGCTTTAAACACCAACTTACTGACTATTTTTGATGAAAAGCAAATTTACAGAATAGACCATTATTTGGGTAAGGAAGTCGTCCAGAATGTGATGGCTTTCCGATTTGCCAATACGATTATGGAACCATTGTGGAACCGCACGCATATCGAACATGTGCAGATCTCGGTTACCGAACAAATAGGTGTGGAAGACAGGGGAAGTTATTTTGACAATGCAGGAATCTTGCGGGATATGATTCAAAATCATTTGCTGCAATTGCTATGTACTATTGCGATGGAACCGCCTATAAATTTCGATGCTGATCTTGTTCGCGATCGGAAGGTTGATGTTTTGAAGGCGATCCGGAAAATTGTTCCCGGGATGATCGATAATACCGCTATCAGAGGGCAATACGGTTCCGGTTGGGTAGAAGGAAAAGAAGTTGCAGGTTATCGTGAGGAGATTGATGTCGATCCGGATTCTAATACCGAAACATATGCTGCGATGAAATTTAATATAGATAACTGGCGCTGGCAAGGTGTTCCGTTTTATTTACGAACAGGTAAAAGGCTCTCTAAATCGGCTTCATACATTGTTATACAATTCCGGGAATTGCCACATAATATGTTCAATAATGACGAGCATGCGATTCCAAAACAGAACAGGCTAATTATCAGTATTCAGCCTGATATGGCAATCAGATTTCAGCTGGAAAGTAAAACACCGGGTCTTGAGATGATCCTGAATACGGTGGATATGGTATTTGACTATTCAGAAAAAACAAAAACAGATTCTCCTGAGGCATATGAGACACTTTTGCTGGATGTGATTTCGGGCGATCAGACCTTATTTATGCGCGCAGATCAGGTAGAAGCAGCTTGGGAAGTGGTAATGCCGGTTCTCGATCATTGGGAAAATAATAAAATGACGAGTTTTCCAAATTATCCTGCAAACTCATGGGGTCCTGAAAATGCAGATGCGCTCATTGCAAAAGATGGCTTTCACTGGATCAATTTACCTCAAAAAAAATAAGAATAACTGATGAACGATTTAAAGATATTAGATGATGTTAAAGAATTAATAAACGATTTGGCGGAAACCATTTGCGAAGCTTCAGAAAAAGCAATCAGGGATCATGGACAGTTTAATTTTGTGCTTTCCGGCGGAGGTTCACCTAAGAAATTGTATCAGCTTTTAGCATCCGAAAAGTTTAAAAATAAAATCGATTGGGAAAAAACCTATTTTTTCTTTGGTGATGAAAGATTTGTTCCTGCAGATGATCCCCAGAGAAATTCAGTGATGGCAAAAGAGGCTTTATTTGATCCTTTAAAAATTAATAAATCGAATATTTTTGAAGTCGATACTTCAGGAACACCGGAAGAATCAGCGCAAAACTATTGGGATTCTATTTCAAAACATTTTGCCAGAAAACCTGTTAAATTTGATTTTATTCTTTTGGGACTTGGTGATAATTCACATACCGCTTCGCTTTTCCCAAACACTTCGGTCTTATATGATGCTGAAGCTACGATCAGATCGGTATTTGTAGAAGAAGTGAATATGTTTCGCATTACGATGACAGCTCCTTTGATCAATAACTCGGAAAATATTGCATTTTTGGTCTTTGGAGAAGAAAAATCAGAAGCTGTATTTCATATTTTGGAGGATAAGTCGGGATCGATCCATCAATATCCGGCACGTTTAATTGAATCTCATGAAAAAAAAGTTCAATTGTTTCTGGATTCTTCCGCAGCCTCGAAATTGTGACAAAGTATTTCAAATGCAACTGCTTTTCTGCAAAATAAAAATAGCTCTTAAATTATTTAAGGGCTATTTTTAAGCAGTATCCTTTAAAATCGGATTGTATATTTAATTCACTATCAAACCATTGTATCAAAAAAAAGCTGACTTCATCTTCGAAGATTATTGTCCAATAAATAGTTATTATTTATTTTAAGATCATATTTTATGTTAGGTTCAATGGTTCAAATAACTTAGAAACCATCAAGAATATACTGTCGTTTTAGGATGCAAAATCCTATAATAAAAACGGCGCCATTTCTAATGAAGTGGCGCTTTTGGCTTTTGCTTACGAAGACGGGCGTATCTTCAAACACTCTATAGATTATTAGGTTCCTCTGAGCCGAATTAAAAAAAGTATTGGCAATTCCGAATTTAGAATTAATTTCTAATAGCTTTATATGTACAATGATTTATGAAAAATATAGCAGAATTTTGAGAGTTTCTAAGTGCTTTTTCTTCAAGGTTCAAAAAAAACCATTTACTTATATTTGCCTCGAAAAGCAAATTCAAATGTTCAAAAAAGTAATCATTATATTTATCCTTAGCTTCTATACAGTTTTTTGTTCGGCTCAACAGGTTCGACCTTCAAAATCATCTGAAATTTACCGTGAACTCAAAACCCTTAAACATTTACCAAAAGTTTTATACCTTGCTGCTCATCCTGATGATGAAAATACAGGGTTGCTTTCCTGGTTAATCAACGACCAAAATGTGGAAACTGGCTATCTTTCTTTAACCAGAGGTGATGGCGGTCAGAATTTATTGGGAACAGAGCAGGGAGCTGCATTAGGATTGATCAGAACGCACGAACTTTTAGAGGCAAGGAAGTTAGACGGCGCCCAACAGTTTTTTACCCGCGCAATTGATTTCGGGTTTTCTAAAAATACGACCGACACCTTTAAACAGTGGGATGAAAATAATATTACAGCTGATGTAGTCTGGGTGATCCGCAAATTCCGTCCTGATGTAATCATTTGTCGTTTTCCGCCTACTGCAGCGGCAGGTCACGGACAGCACGCAGCTTCGGCTGTGGTTGCGGAAAAAGCTTTTAAGCTGGCAGGTGATAAAAACGCTTTTCCAGATCAACTAAAATATGTCAATGTTTGGCAACCAAAACGCTTATTATGGAATACTTTCCGATTTGGTTCGGTGAATACGACAGCTGAAAATCAACTGAAAGTTACTGTTGGGCAATACGATCCTCAGCTGGGAATGGGCTATGGTGAACTGGCAGGATTAAGCAGAAGTTTACATAAAAGCCAGGGTGCAGGAACACAGTCTGTAGCCGGAATCAAAACTGAATATTTTTCTCACGTTGATGGCGAGCCTGCAAAAGCAACACTTTTTGACGGAATCAATAAAACCTGGACAAAAGAAGGAAATCCTGATATCGACCAATCTCTAGATAAAATTATTTCCTCTTACAATTTTAATCGACCTGATCTGAGTTTGCCTGAATTGCTTGTTTTAAGAAAAAAGGTAATGACATTAAAAGATTCAGACCTGAAAAAGGATAAAATTAAAGCTCTCGACAATATCATTTTAAGCTGTGCCGGATTTATGGGTGAGGTAGTGACCAATCAGGCTGAAGCTGTTGCAGGGAATAATTATAATTTCAGGCTTAATCTGATTTCAAGAACTGAAAATCCTGTCGTTGTAGAAAATGTAAAATGGTTGAATCAGTCTGAAAACTTCAACAGAAAACTCTCAAAAGATTCTTTAATTACCATTCAGCACGAAATTCAGATTCCTGCAGATGCTGCACTTACAGAGCCTTACTGGTTGGCAAAACCAGCCAAAGACGCCGCAACTTTCTCTGTTCCCAATGACACTTTAATCGGTTTGCCCGAGGCAGAATCACCATTAAATGTTTTGCTTAGTTTAAAAATCGGTTCGGAGAATTTTCAGGTTAAACTTCCTTTATCTTTCAAAAAATTAGATCCGGTGCGGGGTGATGTGGTCGAAGGCTTGCGCATTGTTCCTGCACTGGAACTGAAATTTACACAACCACTTTATTTAGTCAAGGAAAATGAAGATTTGAATGTAAGCTTAAACTTTAAGGTAAATTCTGAAAAGCAGTTCAATAATGGAAAAGTCAATCTAATTTTTAACGGAGAACGATTAGGCGGTGGTGATTTAAAATCAATAAATGGAAAAGATCTTACAGTTGATTACATTATTCCAAAAACGAAACTTGCCACCATAAACTCATCCCGTTTGCAATTGGATGCCAATTTTGTTTCAGATGGAATTACTTACAATAAAAAACAGATATTAATTCAGTATCCGCATTTACCTTCTTTACAATATTTTACGCCTGCAACTGCCATCGTAATGAAAGGCGATATTCAGGCGAAGGTGAAAAAAGTGGGTTACATAGAAGGTGCGGGCGATTTTATTCCTGAGTTCCTGCGGACTACTGGTATTCAGGTAGATGTTTTGAAAGACGAAGATTTTTATGGCAATTCGGATGGATCTGGTAGTCAAAACAAGTTGTCGCAATATGACGCAATTATATTGGGTGTTCGTGCCAATAACACAGAGAAAAAGTTAGGTCGCTGGATGCCTTTTTTATGGTCTTACGTAAAAGGCGGAGGTAATTTGGTGATGCAGTATAACACCAATCAGGATACAATCGTTGATAAACTGGGAATATACAATTTCAGTATTGCCAATAAACGTGTTACCGAAGAAAATGCTGAGGTTACATTTTTAAATCCAAATCATAAATTACTGAACTTCCCGAACAAAATTACTGCGGATGATTTCAATGGTTGGATACAGGAACGTGGTGCCTATTTCCCTGAGCAATGGGATGCAGCATATGAACCACTTTTTGAAATGCACGATACAGGTGAAGAACCTTTGCAGGGTTCAACTTTATATGCCAAATACGGAAAGGGTAATTTTATTTATACACCATTGTCATTTTTCAGACAGCTGCCTGCAGGAAATGTTGGCGCCGCACGTTTATTTTTAAACTTTTTATCTGCACAGAAAAACTGATGAAGAATCAACTTAAAAATTGGAACACTTGGTACATACTATTAGCAGTTGCTTTAGTAGTTCAGATCGCATTTTATTATTTCTTTACTAAATTCTGGAGATGAGCACGATAGATTGGGCAGTTCTTATTTGTACATTGGTTGCAGTGGTAGTTTACGGCGTATTCATTGGTCGTGGTCAAAAAAGCAACGAGTCATACCTGAAAGCAGACAATAAAATGCCTTGGTACATCGTGCTGATCGGTATTATGGCGACGCAGGCAAGTGCAATTACTTTTCTTTCAGCACCGGGACAGGCTTATGCAGACGGTATGCGTTTCGTTCAGTATTATTTTGGTTTGCCTTTGGCGATGATTGTGATCTGCATTACTTTCATTTCGATTTTTCAGCGTCTAAATGTTTACACGGCGTACGAATATTTAGAAAACCGTTTTGATAAAAAAACAAGGGTACTCACTTCAATGCTTTTTCTTTTTTCCAGAGGCTTGTCGACAGGGATCAGTATTTACGCTCCGAGTATCATCTTATCAAGCGTTTTAAACTGGGATATTTATTTGACAAATGTTTTGACGGGTGGAATTTTATTGATTTACACCTATATCGGCGGTGCAAAAGCGATCGCTCACACCCAAAAATTACAGTTTCTCATTATTCTGGGAACGATGGCTTTTGCAGGTTATTTACTTATCCAAAATATGCCGAATGGAATTGGTTTTAAGGATGCTCTTTATCTTGCAGGAAAATCAGGAAAGCTCAATGTCATCACCACAGAATTCGACTGGAAAGATAAATACAATATCTGGAGCGGACTGATTGGTGGTTTTTTTCTGGCACTTTCTTACTTTGGTACCGACCAGAGTCAGGTCGGGAGGTACATTACTGCGAAAGACAATACCAATGCAAAAATGGGTTTGCTGCTGAACGGATTGGTTAAAATTCCGATGCAGTTTGCTATTCTTTTGATCGGTGCTTTGCTTTTCGCTTTCTTTTCTTTAAAACCGGCTCCGATTTATTTTAACGAAAGATCTTATCAACATTTAAAGGAAACAAAGCCTGAACAGGCAATGGTATTTGAGAAAGAGCATCAGGATTTACAGACAAAATTCAATGCAGAATCAAAAGAAATTCTACAATTAAAAGAAACTCAATCTCCCCAACTTGAGACAAAAATTCAGGATTTTAAAAACACACAAACTCAGGTCAAAGACTTACACGGAAGGGTAGAGGAGGCTATCAATCAATCAAATTTTAATGCGGAGAAAACCGATACCAATTATATTTTCTTGTATTTCGTAAAAAATACGTTGCCTGTAGGAATGATAGGTTTATTGTTTGCCGTTATTTTTCTGGCCAGCTGGGGTTCCATTTCCGCAGCTCTCAATTCACTTGCCGCCTGTTCATTAAAAGATGTTCATTTGATATTCAAAAAAGAAATTCCCGATGATGCAACCGAATTGAAGTACAGTCGACTCCACACTTTGGCGTGGGGAATATTCTCCATCGGTGTAGCGATGTTTGCGACTCAAATGGGTTCTCTTATTGAAGCGGTTAATGTATTGGGTTCTCTTTTCTACGGCCCGATATTGGGGATTTTTCTTGTAGCTTTTTACTTTAAAAAAATCAATGGGGCGAATGTATTTATTTCTGCAATTTTATCAGAAATTACGGTGATTGCCATTTACAATTTCGATATCATTTCTTTCCTTTGGCTTAACGTCATTGGTGCAGTGGCAGTTATTATATTTTCTGCAATCGGGTTATTGTTTTATAAGACGAAAGCAGTAAATTCGTAAGCGAACAAAATAAACATAAAAACAAAAAATATTATGAAAACAATGATTAAAACTGTTGCGGTTGCTTTGGCTACAATGACAATTTCAGTGAATGCCTTTGCACAGGAAGCTAAAAAACCGGCGAGTCCTGCAATGACTACTACCGGAAAAATCAAAGATGCAAACATCACGATTGCCTACAGCAGTCCGTCTGTAAAAGACCGTAAAATCTGGGGTGATTTGGTTGCTTACGACAAAGTTTGGCGTGCAGGTGCCAATGATGCAACAACATTCGAAACCGATAAAGACATTACCGTTCAGGGTAAAAAACTGCCTGCGGGTAAATACAGCTTTTTCTTAATCCCTAAACAAAGTGGAACTTGGACTGCGATTTTTAATAAAGAATCAAAACAATGGGGCGCTTACAAATACGAAGAGTCTAAAGATGTTTTGCGTGTTGATGTCAAAACAAAAGCTTTACCAGCAACACAAGAAACTTTGGTTTATAAAGTAAACAATAATGGATTTACAGTGGATTGGGATAAAATCTCAGTCCCTGTAGAGATCAAATAAATTTTGATATAAAACATTAAAGTCCCGGTAATCCGGGATTTGTTTTGTTTAAAGTTTTAGGAAGTGTCTTAGATGACTACGGTAAAATTTAGTGATCTTTTTTTTCTGGTTGAACCAACAAGTCTAGATCTAGCGATCAGCAAAAACTGATATCTTAATAAACCAGTCTATATTTATAATACAGACTGGTTTTTTTTGTAAAGAATTACTACCGATTAGTTTAGTTAACAGTTTTTGAAAAATTCTGAACGATCTATTACCTATTATCTATTAATCTGCAATCAATTTTTTTGAACGATCTTTTTTGCCATTGATAATACCTCCAGAAAACATTAGTTCCTGACTTCCAAAATCATTGCTGTTTTAGCAGGAATATCAATCGTATTTTGAAAACTGAGATTTTTTCCGGAGATAATATCTTTCGCTTCGAATTTTAAAGGAATCATTTCCTTATATCGATTGAGATCCAGCGTTACCTTGTCACTGTTTTTGTTGAGTAAAACCATCACTTTCTGACTGTCGGTATATCGAAAGTAAACATAAACGTCATTATTTGTCGGCGCATAATGTTTGAATTTTCCATTGGCAACAGTTTCATTCGTTTTTCTCCAATTGAGCAAGTAGGTAAAATATTTCTTCGCTTCTTTTTCTTCATTGGTTAATCCTGCTTCTGTCACAGCATTTTTAGAATCACCTGTCCAGCCTCCGTAGAAATCGCTTCTTCTTTGTCCGTCGCTTCCGGCTTTGTCATTGGTCATCAGAACTTCAGTGCCATAGAAAAACTGTGGCGTTCCCCGCATCGTCATATACATCGCAATCCCGAGTTTCCAGTTTGCAAAATTTTTGTTGAGACGGGAATAGAATCTGTCCAGATCGTGATTGTCCGGGAAAATCAATTGATTCTCGGGATGAGGGAAAAGAAAATCATTTGCTACACTTTCGTAAACTTTTCTCCAGGAAGAAAACCAGCTACTTTTTTCATTGAGCGCAGAAACGATATTGTCATTAATAGAAAAATCCATCATCATCGGCATATAACTTTTATAACCATCGCTGTTTATCTTGTCGATTTGCCAGTAAGAAGTCTGAGCAATGTTTCTTGACATTTCTTCGGCAACGATGTTCATTTTAGGATATTCTTCAAGAATGGCTTTTGTCCAATTGACCAGAAAATTTTTGTCTGAATAAGAATATGTGTCAACACGCAATCCGGAAAGTCCAGCGTACTCAATCCACCAAATGATATTCTGGGTCAGATATTTTGCAAGCAAAGGATTTTTCTGGTTAAGGTCTGCCATATGACCATCGAACCAACCGTTGAGATATTCTTCCTTGTCAATTTTGGTCGCATAGAGGTCTGTGATTGTGGTTTTAAGATGATTGGTTCTGATTCTGTTCTCCGAATCAGGATAGTTAATCCAGCTTTGCTCAGGCAAGTCTTTGACGAAATAATACTCTGAACCACAATGATTAAGCACAACATCCCAAATCAAACCAATGTTTCTTTTCTTGGCTTCTGTGGATAGTTTTTTCAAATCTTCATTAGTTCCAAATCTTGGGTCAATCTTGTAAAAGTCGGTTGATGCATAGCCGTGATAAGAATAGGTGGGTTCATCATTTTCAATCAAAGGTGTGTTCCAGATTTGAGTGTAACCCAATGACTTTATGTAATCCAAATGATTGATAATCCCTTGGATATCACCGCCGTGTCTTGCATCTTCATTGTTTCTGTCAAGTTTTTGTTCCAAAGTTGTTTTTACGATGTCGTTCTTTTCTTCTCCGTTTGAAAACCTGTCCGGAACAATCAGAAGAATTGCATCTTTTGAACCATAACTTTCCCGATTGGCACTGTTGGATTCCCGAACATAAATTGGAAAATCTTTTGTCAGAACAACTTTTTTATTCTTTGAAAATTTGATTTTTACAGTTCCGGCTTTTGCTTCAGGATTGATTTGCAAGGTCAGGAACAGATAATTCTTGTTTTCAACCGTTTTATTTTCAGTAATTGTGACTCCGGAATAAGAAATTGCAGGCTGTAAATCTGAAATATCTTTGCCATAAATTAAGAGAGTGACCGAATTATTTTTCATTCCAATCCACCAATTGGCAGGTTCTATCCGTTCGATCTTTTGAGAAAGGATGAGATTGAAACTGATGAAAAGTAAAAATATTGCAAGTGATTTTTTCATTTTATAATTGAATTTGAGATTGTTATTTTTTCAGAAGAAATTCCAGTGGGATGGAAAATCGTTTGCTCCAGGCATTTTCGCTATGGTCAGCCGATTCAAATTTTTTGGTTGCCCAGTTATTTTTGTCAAAGCCTTTCTCCTTCATTATTTGGTCAACTTTGTTCTGATGTTTTTCGTAATGGCTGTCCAATCCTACGGTTCCAAAATCGAAATAGATTTTATGGGTTTTCGGGTTCGGAAGGTTTTGTCTGAGATAATTTTCGAAAGCAGTTGGGATTTCGTCATTCAAAAGGTCTGTGATTCCAATCCAATGCGTAGAAAGACAAGCCGAGCCACCGAAAATCTTAGGATATTCGCAAACCGCATACATCGATATCAGTCCGCCCATACTGGAACCGGCGATGTAAGTATTTTCCCTGTCTTTCAGGGTTGGATAATTTTTATCAATAAAAGGTTTCACTTCTTCTACAATGAATTTCAAATAGTTATCCGACTGAATTTTTCCTTGGAAGTATTTTTCAAGCGTTTGATTCTGCAATTCTTTAGATAAACTTTCAAACGGTTTTTGCGGAAAATACTCCGAATGTCGGGTTGCTCCGGTATTCCATAATCCGACAATGATGCAGTCTTTCAGTTTGATTTTTTTGCTCAGCTCTGTGTAATTTCCATCTACTTTCCATTCGGAATTATTCCAGTTGATTGACCCATCAAAAAGCATTTGCCCATCGTGCATATAAAGAACGGCGTATTTTTTATTCGGATTAAAATTCTCAGGCAACCAGATATCTACATTTCTCGGAACTACATATTTCGAAGGAAATTGATTGATTCTGACGATTTTGCCAGAACTCACAGCAGGAATCGAAGTCTGAATTACATCTCGGTAACGGTCTTTGATATTGACAGACTTCTTAATTTCTGTTTTGTATTCTTCCAAATTTTTAGGTTTTCTCCAATCTGGGTCCGGAAAATTATTTTCGATATAAGTCCAGTCTTTTCCTGTGAAAAAATCGTCATCGTAAGTGCAACCAGTCAAATCCTTGAAAGGTTTGAGGAAAATATAACCGTCAAAAAAGTTCTCCATTTTGAAATTAGAATGACAAAAACTGAAGAAACTATTGTCAGAAAGTTTACCAGCTGGCGTATTGATTAAATCGAATCCAATCTGCGGATAATTGAGTTTCTGAAGCGCATTCTCAAGTTCTCCATTCGCAGGAGAAACATAAGACGGATTGTACTGCGTTTTGGAAAACATCGGTGTGTGGAACATAATATTGAAAATCTTACCGGGCATTAATTTGTACAGACGATTTCCCACCATTCCTTCATCATAATCACAAAAATCATCGTTGTTCACTTTCAGTATTGGCATTTTGTATTTTGTGAAAACGTGAACGTGTCCCATATAAATCAAGGCTTTTTCATCTTTGTCAATGATTTCTCTTTTGATAATTTCTGTCCGGAATTGGTCAGGCGTTCCGAGATTGAAAACGGCTTTCATATTTTCGGGCGTTCTTGCGCCACCTTTGAAGTTTTCCCAACGGTATTGATAACTCAGATTGACAATTCGGAATTTTTTCGCATCAGGTTTTAAGGTTTTATTGAATTCCCAAACTGCTTTGTAGATGTCAAAATATTCTTTGTAAGCCCAACCGACATTGTAATAAAAGAACAAATTTTTTGCTTTTCTTTCATCAAATATTTCTGCATTCAGCAATTCATCCAGTTCTTTTTGCTTTTCGAAAGCTCCGAATTCCATACAGAGATTGTAAACACCAGCCCGATATAATTCCGGAATAAGACTTTTAACAAAATCAAGGTTTTCCTTCACAGCGTGGTCTTCTCCCAACAGAACAAGCGGATAACTTTTGAACTTGGAGACGAGATAGTATTTCGGGCTTTTTGGATGTTGCTTCAGATATTCTACAGCTTCAAGCGTCGCTTTATTTTCCTGACCGAATCCTAAAACCGGAAAGAGAAATGCTAAAAATAAAAGTGAAAATTGAATTGGAAGTTTCATTTTTTAGTTTGAATTTTGAACAAAAATATTTTTAGTTTCCTTTTACTACAAGGCTTTTGGATAAACGACAGGTTATTCTGTACAAAAAACAGACATTGAAATTACTGAAGGTTGTTTTAGAATAAATAATTACATTTGGAGAAGATTAAAAAATATGAACCAATCGTTTTTTGAACATTTCAAATCAAAGTTGTGGCTGAAACACGTTTTATATTGGACGGCGTTTGTTCTGTTTTTTGGATTTGTTTGGGGCGTGTCGGATAACAATTATTCACGGAATATTTTGATTCAGATTTTCTGTCTTCCTTCGCGGTTGTTGTTGGTTTATGTTACGCTTTTTTATCTATTCCCTAAGTTCTTCAATCAGAAAAAATATTTCAGTTTCTTTGTTTCGTATTGCGTTTTGGTTGCTTTGATAAGTGTTTTTATCCAGCGCCCGTTGTTTCTTTATTTCATTCAGCCGAATTTTCTCCCGGGATTCAAGAACTCCGGTTTTTTTATCATATCAGAAATAATGAATACGGCTTTGGACATCAATATCGCTGCGATGATTCCAATAGCTTACACTTATCTGACAACGATTGAAAACCTCCAGAAAAATAATTCGGAGTTGAATGAAGAAAATAAATTATTAAAGGAAGACTCTGTAATTCAAGATAATAACGGTGAGTCGTACATCAATCTGAAAATCGATAAAAGTGTTAGGAAAATCAAAATCAATGATATTGTTTTTGTGGAAAGTCTCCGGAATTACTGCAGAATCAAACTCATCGATTCGGAAATCACGGTTCTTAAAACGTTGACATCAATTCAGGAGCTATTACCCGAATCCAAATTTGTCAGAATTCATCGCTCGTTTTTGATTAATAAAGACAATATTACCTCGGTTTCTCCAAGCAAGATCGAGATCAATAATATGAGGATTCCTGTTGGGAGAAAGTATAAAGATGAGGTTAAAAGGATGATGTTGTCGATAGATTAATAGTCATTCTTTGAAAAGATGGGGTCAGAAATTAAAGAGCTTAAGTATCTTATAAAAAGTACCATCAAAGGTGTTTTAGCGGCCGTTGATTAGCAGGCGCTTGAGTTCGACGATCGATTAATCAAAAAAACGAAGCTTCTCAATTAAGATTAGCCTCGTTTCGGTTAAAAACACAATTATGATAAAATTTTATTTCTTGATCACTTTTGTCATTTCAATTTTACTTTCCACAACTGTTTTTACAAAATAAACACCTGATGCAAGTTTAGTAAGATTGATGACATTAGCATTATTAACTTCCTGGATAAGTTGTCCGCCAATATTGTAAACTGAGATGTTACTTACCTTTCTGTCAGAAGAAACCGTTAAAACATCATTTACCGGATTAGGATAAACCTGAATTTTTGGTTTATTGGCAATATCTCCAACTGCCATCGTAGCCACGGTAAATTCGTCTGCTCCAATATCAGGCGTTGTGGCACTTCTTGTTTCATTATCAATATCTATGGAAACATCAGCCAGAGAAACACCTTTGTTGTCAATGTCGGAATTATCAGATGTCTGAGAAATGTGAAGATCTGAATTGGATGCGAAAACAGGAAGTACTTGTAGAGAATTTGTATTACCGCCCAAGATGCTTTTCATACCTGTAAGATCTGTAAATGCTGGCGGACCGCCGGGCGTTTGTCCTAAAGCTGGACCAGAACTGTAATAGATATTGTTATCTATATTGGAATAAGTTGCAGACACTGGTGGAACTGAGATTGCATATGTCGGTATCGTCGCATCGGCGAGGTTTACCACAAAAATATTATTTCTGAGATCTATAGCGCCTGCTGTAGAAACACTGGAGCTAAATGCTATTGGAAGACCTTTGTTGGTTCCATTATTTTGAGTTTCTGTCAGATACACAGAATTGTTATAAACTTTGTAACCTGTTCCGGCATTAATCAAAATTCCGCCGGTATAATTTGCAGATGAAGTATTTGTAGCAAAACTTGATACTTTTGAGATGAAGTTATTGCTCACTAAAGTATTAGAAGCTGTGCCTGCAGACAATATGATAGCTTCAGCTCCATATCCGATAGTAGTAATTGTTCTGAGTCCTACAAGGTTGTTGATATCATTCTGGCTGATTACGGTTCCGACGGTAGAACCGCCTAAACTAATTCCTGTAACTGCACTATTAAATCCATTGGTTGATAAATTAGAAATTTTGTTTCTAAGAATTTTATTCGCTGAAGGAACATTTCCAGCTCCTGCGTTAGTAAAAATCTGAATTCCCGTTGCGCTTCCGCCACCGGCATTGTTTACAGTTATATTATCAATCGTATTATCCGAAACTGTAGTATTCATTGTGGAGACAGCAAGCCAGATTCCTCTCTTGCCTTCGTTTGTTGTATTTTCGAAATTCCCGATTTTGTTCTCAGAAACTGTAACACCATCCGTTCCTCCTAAATAAATTCCCAAAAATCTGTTGCAATTTTCGCCACTGGTAGAAAGATCATTTTTTGTAATTACAGATCCGGATCCATTCCCTACAGCAGAAACGGCAATCATATAAATCCCTTGATAAGATTTCTGAATGGAGTTGTTTTCCAATCTGATATTGTTAAAATATCCTGCTGTCTGTGCACCTGCAGTATTGCTTATGATGATGCCGCTTCCGGAAGTTTTCACGCCGTTGATAAGCGTAGTGTTTTTTACAGTCACATTTGTCAATGGATTGGCAACATCAGAAGAACCCATTGCAATCACCTGGCTACCTGCGACATTACCGTTTACAAAGCTTAAGTTTCTGCTATCTGTTCCGTTGTTACTACCATCAATCGTGACATTGCTTCCCAGGATTCTCAAAACAGGGCCAGCTGCAACACCTGTGATGGTTGCAGTTACATTTGCTGCCGGTTTCATGAATACGGATGTAAAGTTTGAAGTACCGGTGCTTCTGCTAAGAGCTGCCGTTGCAATCTCTGATGTGTTTGCAGTAATTGTAATATTGATTACACCTTGATGTGTTCCTGCGTTGATGGCATCGAAAGCGCCTTTTACCGTTGTATAAGTTGCTGTTTCTGTTCCGGAAGTTGCCGTTACATCAACTTGTGCAAAGACTGCAGTACCCAATAAAATGGATAGAATTGATAAAGATTTTTTCATATAAGCTAGTAGAATTAATAGTTAAAATTGGGCAATAAAAAACCGGCTACCGATAGGATAGATCTTGAACAATAGCCGGGAAATAATTATGATTTTTTTTTAGATTCTTACTTCTTGATTACTTTAGAAGTTTCTGTTTTTCCTTCTACATCAGTTTTCACAATATAAACACCAGCAGAAAGACTGCTCATATTAACAGTGTTTGCATTCTGAGAAGTTTTTACCAATTGTCCTGGTGTATTGTAAACAGAGATTGAATTGACTTTCTTGGTAGAAGAAACGGTTAAGATATCTTTCACAGGATTTGGATAGAACTGAACTTTGCTGAAAGAAGTTTCGCCAGTTGCCAAAGCTTCTTTTACATTCAATGTATAATCTTCTATTTGTCCATTACTATATGTTCCACAAGCTCCTGTTGGCCAAAACATTGCGAAAGTAGATGGGGAATTTACTTTAAGAATTCTCATTCTTGTGTTGCCTACGGCTGCATTTTCCGGAACTTTGATAGTAAGTTCGGCCGACATATCATCCATCCCAGTACTTCCTTTTACAAAACCAATTCTGTAGATCTCGTTTTCATTATCTAAAGTTCCGTTTTGATTCCAATCAATAAAAGCTGTGAATGTGCTCACTTTGTAAGACGCCATTGCATTTCCTTTTACAGTGATTTTATATTCTTTGTTTCTTTCAACATTTCCTACTTTGGAAAGGTAATTTTCATAAGAGCTACTCGCATTAGGATCAGAAGCATTAGAAATATCCGCAAATGTAACAGAAGTGATAGGCTCTGAAGCTGTTGCAGAAACATTGCAGTAAGATGTTGTACTGGGGTTATTAGGTAAAACTCTAATTTTTGTACTTCCTTTAAGCCCTTCTCCCGACCAGTCATTATAGCTCAATATCCAATTGCCTTCAACAGGTGTGACAGGAACTGTACCAGCAGGCGCAAAGATAGCAGAGTTCAGATTAAAACTTACCTCCAATTCTCCTTTATCATCAGCATACATCTCCTCAGTTTTGTTGAGTTCCCAGGCACCAGAAGCTGGATTTCCAACATTGATTTTCACCTGTCCATTAGGCACAAGATTCTTAACTTTCACGACAGTTCCGGTGATAAAATCACTCATTTTAAATTCTGCCGGTGTAGCAGTTCCAGTGATAACATGCTTTGGGTCTTTGATTACTGTATAATTTCCCGTTGCTGTTTTTCCGGAAGTATCTTCTGCTTTAAGTGTATAATATCCTAATGGAGAGGTATTTGTCCAGCCGTTGAACTGAAAAATAATATTCCCTGTAGCATCTGTTGTAGATGACAAAGACCTCAAAGCACCCTGAGGATCTACAGATGTAAATTTAATTGTAGAGTTGGCAGCAAAACCACTTCCTGTAACTTTGATCCCATAGGCCCAATACCAATATTCTAAGATACTGTTTTCCGGTGCAGGGTTACTTGGCACTGTTGTATCTATAGCAATAGTTTGTGCGGACAACATTCCCGATAGTAGCAGAGATGCAAAAAAAGCGTTTTTCAATTTCATATTCTTGATTTTAAATTATAATCAAATGTAACTATGAAATTTTTATAAAGAAAACTTTTACTGTTTGGAATCAGAGAATTTACACGAATTCAGACACCTTTTTACGCCTTCAAATAACTGAAAAACAAAACATTGCAAGAATTAAAAGAATATTGCTAATGTTTTACTGATTTCAGTACATTAATCTTTTTTATGATGTAAAATAAACTGATGATCGTGATTAAAATTGTCAAAATAACAATTAAATAGAATAATTTTTGATTATTATTAAATTCTATATTTTGTATTTCTATATTCTTTTTGAGCAAATCTGAGAAAGATTTTTTCTCTATATCATCATTCGTTAGCAGATTTTTTTCCAGCTTCCGGTTGTAGTAAAAGTATCGAGGCGCATTATTTTGGTTAAGATAATTTTGACTCAAAGCATCATAAACTTCTGTCAGGAGCCCTACATTTCCTGTATTTCCAAGTTTTTTTTCAGTATCCAATAATATCTGATTGGCTTTGATAAAATCTTTCTTGTTATCATAAGTTATCGCCAGACCGACTTTTGCATAATTGGAAACCTCATCCATTTTTAATCCATCAGATTCCTTTATCACATTCAGAAATAGGTTTTCAGCTTCATCAGCTTTCCCAATATCAATCAAAGAATATCCTTTCTGGATTTTAGTAATATTTCTGTTGAGAGAACCGCTTCTGTCATTATTTTTATTGTACTCGTTAATAGCCTTATCAAAATAGGTTATTGCAAATGCAGGATCCAGATTATCCTTATAAATCAATGCTTTAACAAAATAAATGTTGGCGCTCATCTGATTGAGAGACGGATCTTTAAGAAAATCAATAATCGTTTCCGCTCTGTTCAGATAATTAATAGCCTTTTTATTAAGTTTTAGAATATAATATTGATTACCAATGAATCCCAAAGTATTTACCATCATTAAAGAATCCTGAGAATTTTGGGAAATATCCAAAGCTTCAAATCCGGATTTCAATGCTGCGGATGATAAATGCTTTACAGAATATGCGCTGCCTTTTGCCAAGAGTAATTTACTCTGCAACTTATTGTTATCAATTTTCGTTTCCAGTTTTTTTACCATTACCAGAGCAGAATCTGGATCGACAAAGGCCATTCTGTCTACTTCTGTGATTTGTTTTTCCAGATTTTTTTCAGATTGTGAAAAGCTAAAGAGTGACAAGATCAAAAACAAGAGGTACAAAACTTTCTTCATATCAATTATTTTTAAGTTCATCAATAAACTGCGACGGGCTTTTTCCGGTCACATTCTTAAAAATCGTGGTGAAAGTTGTGCGAGATGCAAAACCAGCTACTTCTGCCAGATAGCTCGTTTTATATTGCAGATATTCAGGGTTTTGAGTTAATTTTTCAACAATGTAATTCACTCTCAATTCGTTCAGGTAATTATTGAAATTCTTGCCTTTGTGTTTATTGATGACCTCTGACAGGTACTTGGAATTCGTATTCATTCTTTTTGCCAAAACCGATAATGAAAGAGATGGATCTCGCACATCTTTGCTTTTTTCGAAAGTCTCAAGATTGGCAAGAATCAGATTTTCGGTCTTTTCCGGAATTGTAAACACGTGACTTGCCTGAAAATCTTTCAATTGATCACTTAGTCGCTGCTCATATTCTTTAGAAATATTTTCTTTTTCAATTTCTACGGTTGCGACATTTGCTCTACTTTTAATGATAAAATAACAAATAAGACTGATTATCAAAGACAAAGCTGCAATCACAACTAGCAGGAACAGAATTTTATTCTGAAAATTTTTCTGCTCGTGTATTTTAGAATTTTCTTTTTGATCGATAAGATTGATAATATTTACCCGAGCTTCCTGCTTGTCTGCTAAAGTTGATTTTAATAATTTGATATATTCTTTTCTTGTACCGAAACAATCTTCGGAATTACTTTCACAAGCCATTTGTGACCATTCTTTGTAAAGATCAATAAAGAAAATACCTTTGTTATATTGTGGGAATTTTTTCTTTAAATTATTGAAATCCTTTTCATTGAATGTTCCAGTCTTAATATTAGATTTCAAATTAATTAATTGTGACAGAAACTGAAAATATCGTTCGGACTTTCCAAAATCGCCTGCCGTTCTATCCTCTATATTTGACTTTATAATCTGTAATCTCGAATGGTATGTAGGATCAAGATCTGTTTTATCAGTGATATGAACCTGGATTTTAGCCAGGCTTTCTTTGGACTTTCCCTCAAGATAAAGTTTCAGAATCTGTAATTCATTTTTCCAGATTTCAACGCAGGCTTTTTCTTCTTCCTTTTTTAATGATTTTGAAAGTTCAGTAATATCATCTAATGCCTCACTGTATTCATCAAAAAAACCAAGTTCCAGATATAATTTCCCGATAAGATATTCATTTTTTGCTTTGAGGAAATCATCATCCACATTTTGTGAAATCCTGTCTGCGGAGATCAGTTTCACAACCGCATCATTGTATTCCATAAGATTCAAATAGATTTCGGATTGCAGAAGAAGTGCATTGTAAACATCCTCTGATGTTCCAAAGCTCTGGTTGGTAATAACATACTGCGCTGTTTTTAAAGCCTTGTCCGGTTCAGAATACATTAATGCTTTCACATCTTTTGTGAGATTCTGAGCATCGTTGATTTGAGCGTTTACACTCGCTGTAAACACAAAAAAAAAGAAAAAATGTAAAAAACTGATTCGCATTTGTTAGATAACGTCAAAGACAAGGTTAAAGATAAAAAATTCTTAGGCGATTTCAATTTAAAAGATTGAATATGATCAAAATTTTATCAGTTTTACAACGATGTTCTAATAATCTTTCTAAGAACTTTATTCCAAAATCTTTCAATATTGATTGGTACTCAACGTTCACAAAATCATATCATTTGAAAATCTATAATTTTCACGTTCAATTGCTGTATTTCTAATTGCTTTGTACTAGCTTTTATTTCTACGATATATTCTGAATTACCAAAATATTAAAATAAAGTTAAATATATGCGTAGTTGTGATCTCGCAGAATAATGTTTGTATTTTTATAAAAATGTTGTAGTAATCAAGTAGTATGAATTCTGTGCAAAATCCTAAAATAAAAGCTGTCTTTTTTGATGTAGATGGAACAATATTCAGTTTAAAAACAAAATCAATTCCGGAATCAACGAGGAAGGCAATAAAGAATCTGCGGGAAAAAGGAATCAAGGTCATCGTTGCCACCGGTCGTTCTATTAATGATCTCACTCATATTAAACATATTGATTTTGATGGTTTTCTGACCTTTAATGGGGGATATTGTATGACCGTTGATGGTCAGGTAATGTATAGAAAAGTAATTGATCCCAATGATATAAAAAATTTGATAGATTATTCCGAAAGATCTGATGTCAGTTTTTCATTGATGTATGAAGATAAAGTAAGAATCAGTCACGAAAGTCCAAAAGTGCTTGAATTATATCGTCACGTTGATATTGCAGTGCCACCTGTATGTAATAAGGAAAATCTTGATATTGAAAACGTTTTGCAAGTCAACGTTTTCATCGATCCTGAAATGGAAGAATCTTTTATGCAGGAAATTATGCCAAATTCATTGTCTTCAAGATGGACACCGTTATTTGCAGATGTAAACCCGGCAGGAGTAAGCAAACAAGGAGGTGTGGAATATTTTTGTAAATATTTTAATATTGATATATCCGAAACCATGGCTTTCGGGGATGGGGGAAATGATATTTCTATGCTGAAGTCTGTAAAAATAGGTGTTGCTATGGGAAATGCCGGAGATAATGTCAAAGAGATTGCCGATTTTATAACGGAAGATGTTGACCATCATGGAATCGAGACAGCTCTGGTACATTTCGGGCTTTTGGATAAAAATTCAAAAGGTGTAGTTGGATAATTATTCTTTTTACAATCGATTTGTTAAATTATAAATAGTTAAGGTGCAGTTATTTATTAACATCTAATTAAAGCTTTTTTTATAATTTACCAGTATTAAAATTTAAAGTAATTCCATTAAAATAATCTACTGAAAAATGGACGATGCCTATTCGAAATCGGAGAATTGTTTTAAATCGATTTGTCCTTATTTTTGAAAATAGGCTCAGATTTATAATCTGAGCCCTGACTTTGACCTTATTCACTTCGTGGAATAGTGTTTTTAGAAATATCAATCATCCGATTTCTGATAAATTGATTACGCATTGCAAATTCAATCAATAAGTTATTTCCTCAAATAAATATTTCCGTATCGGGATTCAAGATTGTATTGTGGTCCGTTACCGGGTGTTGCTGTGACCAATGTGTGGAAATCATTTTCATCTTTTCCGGTAAATTTGGCATCAAGATTAGAATAGATTTGTCCATAGTTGGTTTCAGCAGAAACTTTTCCGATGTTATTCTCCAGAACTGTAGCATCGATTCCTCCATAAGTGGCATTTACAGCAATCTCACCCCCGAAATTTTTCACCTCCACCAATCCATATTTGGCTTCTATTTGAGTTTTAAGAGATTTCGGAACTTTAATTTCTAATTCAATATTAATGTCAACGCCATTGGACATCGTGTTGAATGTAGCATTGTTGGTTTTACAATACTTTTGATATTCTTCTTTGGTTTTAAAAGTTAATTTCTCATTTCCCCTATGAACCGTTATTCTATGCGGAAGTTTGTCGATTTCAGAAACTTTTCCTTCGATAACAAGGGAATTTCCTTCTTTTGACTCTTTGATTTGAAAAGCTCCATTGTTTTCATTTTCATTGATGTTGACAATTCCCGAAATCTGTACTTCGTCTTTGTCCCAAGTGCTGATCTTAATTAATTGAGGATAGTCGAATTTCAAAGATATGTTTTGGTTTTTAATTGTGGAAAAGCTCTTGTTGATCTGTGTTTGCGCTGTAGTGATTCCGAAAGCGAAAGTCATTACAAAAAATATGATGCTTTTCATTTTGCTCTCAAATAAATTTTACTGTAATCTGAACGAACTTCTATGTCCGTTCCGCCACCATTTACTTTTCCCACAAGGTCATCACCGTGACGAATTAGGTCGTCCTCTGTTTTTTTGTCTTGCTCAATTTTAAAATCTGGGGAAATATAAATCTCTCCATACGAAGTTATCGCTTTAAGGTTTGCTTTTATCGATTTTGGGAGACTGACATCCGCGTGACCATACACCGAAATAATGGATAATGGACCTTTCACATTTTGGCTGAAAACCGCTTCCACATTTCCATGGATAGATTTTACAGTTGCCGGTCCGGTAATGTTTTCTAATTGGACATTGTTGTAAGTTGCGGCAATCTCAATCTCATTCTGCATATTTCTGAAAACAACATTTCCACCATATTGGGACTGATGTTTAAATGAAACAATCACATTCTCCGGAACTAATATTTTAATCGATGGAGATGAGATCTTTTTCAATGGATTAACTTCCAAAATACCATCTTTATCAGAAACATTAATTCCAATTCCGGTGTTGTCTATAAGTCCTAAAGCATTGATTGACTGGAGTCCTGCTGCACGTTTGTCCTCCGCAGGAGTTTTTTCTTCCAAAGAGAAAATAATCTCATTTCCTTTATAACCTTCTACCGTTACTTTTCCAAGATTTACAAGTAACTTTCCTTTGTTTTTATTGACTTTGTAGGTCTTCGGGTTTTCTTTTGTTGTAGTTGTTTGCTCTGTATTTTCCTGCGCATGGAAGGAAACTGTCATCAAAGCAAACATTATCAAATATATCTTATTCATATTGTTTAAATTGTTAATAATTAATGAGTTATTTATATAAAAGCTTTTAATATTTCATTAGAACAGCGTAGGCTTCGTCTTTCACAAAATCTACTGTTGTTGGGTCTTTAGCAAGTGCCAAAAGTTTTGTATTAACTTCTGGACTCAACTCTGATGATTGTTTTTCAGCCAAAAAGGAAATCAATTCTTTTTGTACCATCGGGTCATTTTGTTGAATAAAAATCTGTTGAATTCTCTCTGTTATCGCAGGATTTTGTTTCTGAATTTCTAAGGCTGAAACTGCAGACAATCTTACATTGGTATTTTCGTCTGAGATGGCTTTTTCAGAAAGCAAATCGATTATTTTTGAATCATAATCAGAAAAACTCTTTACCAAAGCAATTCCTTGTAATCTGGAACTTGCAGAAAATTCGTTATTAATCAATTCTATTGCGTTGACTTTATCATAATAATTTTCATCTTCAATATTATAATTAGGAATAGAATTTTGATTACCAATTGATTGTTTTGGAGAATCAGAACTGTTATTTGCAAGAACTTTTTCAGTGTTTTTTTGTATTGTATTTTCTATTAATGATGTTTCCAATCCATTCTTAGGAATTGTAGTTTCAACGAGATTTTCATCTTCTTTTTTCGGAGTTTGCTTTGTTGCAATAACAGTTTTATCGATTTCTTTTTCTTGCCATAAATTAAAGATTCCTAAACTTAAAATAACCACAATGGAAGACGCGATTGCCCAATTTTTCATTGGAAATATCGAACGTGTTTTCCCAACAGATGGAGTAGTGTTATCCAGCTTGGACATTATTTTGTCAAACATTTCATCAGGAACTTCGAGGTTATCGAATTCATCTCGATGGTCATTGATATATTTTTTAAGCGAATCTTTCATTGTAGTGTTTTGGGTTTAATTTTTCAAAAATTTTCTTTTTAGCGCGGTGGTAATAGCTTCTTACGGTTCCGTGCGGAATATTTAAAATTTTTGCTATTTCTTCCTGTGGCATTTCCTCAAACAAATAAAGATTGACAATCGTTCTGGTTTGCAAAGGAAATCCTGCAATAATATTTTGAAGTTCCTTTACACGAGATTCCATAACTAATTTTGCCTCCAATTCGTCATCTTCTATATCTAATATTTTATCATCTTCAATTTCTGAAAAATAGATTTTATTTTTTCGAAGATAATTAAGCGATTGATTGATAGCAATTCGCTTAATCCAACCTCCAAAACTTTCTACATTTTTCAGGGATTTAATTTCAGAAAATGCTTTTAAAAAAACCTCCTGAAGAATATCTTCGGCATCTTCTCTATCATTTACAATACGATAGATGGAATTGAAAACAGCTTTAGAATAACGATGATAGAGTAGAGAATATCCCGAATTGTCTCCGGAACTACATCGCTCCAGCAATTCTTTGTCACTTATATTTTCTGCTGTTGCTTTCAAAAAAGTTATTCGTTTTTTCCCGGTTCTATATAATAGACGCAAACCAATTGCAAATGTTGCAGTTTTTTATATTTTTTTTAAATTTTAAATTATTGTTCACACGATTTGGTTTCAATAGGAATTTTAAAAATATCAATTTTTTCCTTTTCGGTTTTATCGTACATCTCTTTAGCTTCTCTGCTGTCTACATTTATACCGTGATAGACGTAAGTAAAAGTAGCAGTAGGAGAATTAAGGTTGGCAAAGATCATCGATGGTTCCTGGCGATACTTCTTCCAAAATGTTTTCCATTGTTTTGGTGTGAGATTCACTTTGTCAGTATAGGCATTTCGTCCACTGATATTGCTGTTTTCTTTTGTAAGACCTTTTATCTCAAAAATAAAATTCTCTTCAGCATCAGATATTTTAAGAATCAGACCGGGTAAACCATAAAACTTATACGGACCATCACTTATGGGAACATCATTTGTGAACCATGCAATCCATTGTCGCCCGCCAAAATCTGTTTCAGCCCTCTGCACATTATAATTGAACAGTACACTTTTTTCCTTTTGGATCTTCCAGCTTGGCTTGCAAGTATAGGTGGTTAAATATACTTTGTCGAAAAAATTTTCTTCAGTAATTGTGGTTTGGGATTTTAAATCCTTAAAGATCAGAGGCTGTAATTTCCATTGCAGTTTTGGGCTTGGGAAACTTCTGCTTCCCTCATCCACAAGTTTGGTTTTAATTGAATCATATTTAAACTTCGCCAAAGATTCGAAATAAGAATTATCTTTATCTTTTAAAAGAACAGTTAATTCTGAACTGTAGTTGTTGGACTGTTCTTCAGCTCTCCACTTGAAGTCGTAGATGATCTTATATGATTGCGAAAATATCGAAATACAACTGATAAATGTGCTTAAGATGATAAATAATTTGAGTTTCATAGAATAGCTGTTTGGATTTACTAACTATTATAATGATGCAGAAATTTTATAAATGTTGCAATTTTTTCTGAATATTTTCGGGATTACATTACTACTAGATAATAATTGAAGAATATTACTGATATATTTATGTATCTATTACAACATCCTTTTAATAAATTCTTGGGCAAATAGTTCAAATTCAACTTCCAAGGTTCCATATGAGGCTAACTGATTTTCTACAGCAAATGTATTCTTTTGTCACTGCGGGAAAAACTTATTTCTTATTGTTTTCAAGGATTGATTGCAGTCTTCCTTATGTCTGCATTAATAGTTACCTGCATAGAAAAAGTCAGAAACCTCACAAGATGGAAACCCAGTTCATTGAAATTTTGATTCTTATTATAAATCATTTCATGAGACAATACGATAAAGTAAAAGATAGAAAGCCAAAATTTCTTCAATATTCAATCTACTGGGTTTACTGTAGTGTGGAAAAACAGTTCTCAGCCTTCCTAGAAGTAGAAAATATGAAATTTAGAATTAGAAAATAAAAAAACCGACAAAGAAGTGAAAAAACTTCAAATGTCGGTCTTGTGACCTCGACGAGCGTATCTTCAAACACTTTTATCGATGATTTGGTTCGATTAAATCAAATTACAAATCAATTACAAATCCAAATTTTATCAAGCACATTATTTTAGCTTATGTTAATGCAATTTAAGTTTCAAAACTTTTAGCAATCAGCATTGTAGTAGTAATTGGGATTACAATATTATTTTTTCTAATCAGCATCTCGATTCAGCTAAATATAAAAAACTATATTCCTATTATGTACCAACTGATTGAATGGATTATTCGGAATCTGTTGTAAATACTTTTAACTCATCAATCTGATAGTAATTGAAAAAAAAATATTTAAATTGTAAATATTATTTTTTCGATATTATGAATGCTTTTATTTACCTGGATTATAATGCAACGACACCAGTTGATCAGAGAGTAGTGGACGCAATGCTTCCTTATTTTAATTCATTGTATGCCAATTCCGGAAGTTCTCATTTGTTCGGGCTTACTGTGAAAGAGGCGATTGATGAAGCTGGAGAACAAATCGCAGAATTGATTTCTGCAATTCCAAAAGAAATCACTTATACATCTGGCGCAACGGAAGCCGTCAATCTGGCTTTAAAAGGGATTGAGAATGTGAATGGTAAGAATCACATCATCACAGTCAAAACCGAACACAAGGCAGTTTTGGACACTTGTCAAAATCTTGAACAGCAGGGATTTTCTGTTACTTATCTTGATGTAGGAAATGATGGATTGATCAACTTGGATGATTTGAAAAATGCGATCACTGATAAAACCTTACTGGTTTGTGTGATGTTTGTCAACAATGAAACAGGCGTCATCCAACCGATCAAAGAAATTACCAAAATCGCTCACGATAAAAATTGTCTTGTTTTCTGTGATGCGACGCAGGCTGTAGGGAAAATTCCGGTGAACGTCAAAGATCTTGGAATTGATATGATGGCTTTTTCGGCTCACAAATTTTATGGACCAAAGGGAATTGGTGCCTTGTACGTATCATCGCATCTTAAAAAAAATATAGTTGCACAGATCCACGGCGGCGCTCAGCAATTCAACTTACGAAGTGGTACTTTGAATGGTCCCGGAATCATAGGAATGGGAAAGGCGGCGGAAATAGCAATTGAAGAAATGGCAGAGGATTCACGAAAAATTAAAGAACTAAGAGATGAACTCGAAAATTCTTTATTAAAAATTCCCAAAACATTCATCAATGGTGATATAGACAATCGGATTTTTAACACGTCCAATATTTGCTTTTCTTATGTCAATTCTGAACAAATGATCTTGTCACTTGGCAATATCTGTGTATCAAGCGGTTCAGCTTGCAATGCGACGACATCCAAACCGTCTCACGTTTTGAAGGCAATGGGAATGAGTGATCTGGATGCGCTTTCTTCAATTAGATTTAGTTTAGGTAAGTTTACTACCAGACCAGAGATTGAAATGACGATAGAAAGAATCGAGAAAATAGTGCTTCAACTACGCAGAGAAAATTAATGATTATCTCCGTTCTTCACTGAAAAAACATGCAAAATCTGCGGGAACAAGGCTTGTAAATATTCCTTTACAGCACCTGCAGATCCAGGCAAGGTTAAAATCAACATATCATCAGAAAAACCAGCAATTCCTCTGGAAAGCATCGAGGTTTTCACTCGGTCTTGTCCATAATTTCTGGCAGTTTCCATAATACCTGGAATTTCTTTTGTGATGAATGACTGCACAGCTTCTGGCGTCACATCACGTTCTGACAAACCTGTGCCGCCTGTAAATAGGAGTAAATCACAGCCTTTGCTTTTATACAATTCGATTTGTTGGCGAATGGCTAGAATATTATCGGGGACAATAGAGTAGTCAATATTATTGATTCCTTGATTGTTAAGAGCTTCGACCAAGAATTTACCTGAAGTATCTTCTTTAATGCCTTGCGAAACAGAATCACTGCAAACCACGACTGCAGCTTTTAAATTTTCAGTTGCAATATTTTTCTGATTGCTTTTTCCACCCTGCTTTTCCAGAAGTTTGATGTTGGAGATTTCAACATTTTTATCGATTGGTTTCAACATATCGTAGATCACCAAAGCCGCTACAGATGCGCCGTGCATAGCTTCAACTTCAACGCCGGTTTTGTAAATGGTATGGACCTCGACAGTGATTTTGATATTCAGATCATTCATTTCATAATTGATGGAAGCAAATTCAACCGGCAAAGGATGACAATCGGGAATCACATCGCTCGTTTTTTTGATTGCCAATAAAGCGGAAGCCCTTGCAAATTCCAAAACATTGCCTTTCGGAACGGTACCGTTTTTTACAGCTTCAATTGTAGAAATATTCGAAGTTTTAATTGTCGCCGAAGCGATCGCTTTTCTAAGTGTGAAAGTTTTAAAAGTAATATCGACCATGGCTTATTAGTTTATTTTCCATTGATGTGTCTCGTCTTCGAATATTTCTCTGCCCCAGATCGGAAGTTCGTTCTTAATGCGTTCCACCACTTCATTACAGGCCAAAGTCGCCTCTTTTCTGTGCTTGGAAGAAGTGAAGACAAACAAACAAATATCGCCAGCATTCACAATACCAAGACTGTGATGAATGTGCATACAAGTGATGTTATATTTCGCAAAGATCTCTTCTCGGATCGCTGTCATTTGGTTCAATGCCAAATCTTCGTAGGCTGTATATTCAATGGCTTTTACAGTTTTGTTATCAATTTTATCAGCACGAATTTGTCCTAAAAAAATCTGATGTGCACCAATCTCAATCTTTGCAGAATGTTTTGTAATGCTTTCTGCGATGAACAACGGCGAAATGGGTGAGTGTTGAAATATGTTTTTGATTTTACTCATTGTTTTCTTTATTTAATTGCTTGATGCCACCTTCCAAATGGCTGATGTTATAGTCCGAGCCCAGAATCTCCTGTAAAACTTGCGCACCTGCAATACTTCTCTTACCTGACTGGCAAACAACAATGACATTCTTATGTTTTATTTGTGTCGAATTCTCTCTTAATTGAGATAAAGGTACTGATAAATAGGGAATCTCAAGCTTTGGATATTCATCGATTTCACGGACATCAATGATGATGGTCTCCGGAAGTTTTGAAATTGAATTAAATTCTGCAGGAGGAATATTTTTAATTCCAATCTGCTTTATTCCGCAGTGAACTTCATAATTCATATTCTCAAATTCCGTTATCGAAAAAGGAATATTTTTGTCGGCCAGATTCTCCGCAGGTATCTCAAAGATAGCAGTTTGATAATCCAGAACATTGATGGTCATTAATCTATTGATCAATGGTCCTCCGATTCCTGTGATCAGCTTAATCGCTTCGGTTGCTTGCAAAGTTCCGATAATTCCTGGCAAGACGCCAAGAACACCAGCATCATTACAATCAGGAACCTCTTCTGGTTTTGGCGGTTGAGGAAAAAGATCTCTGTAATTCGTTGAAGATCCTTTGTTATCTTCAACATTGAAAATAGCGACTTGACCTTCATACTGATAGATTGCTCCGAATATCAAGGGCTTTTTCAAGATTCTGCAAGCATCATCTAGCAAATAACGTGTCGGGAAATTATCCGTGCAATCAATTACAAAATCATAATCTGATAAAATTTGAATCGCATTTTTTGTACTAATTCTCTCTGAAATAACATTGATTTGAATTTCAGGATTCATTGAACCAAGCCTTTCAAATGCAGCTTCTGTCTTCAGCTTCCCGATGTCATTCGTAGTATAGAGAATCTGTCTGTGCAAATTGCTGAAAGAAACCCGATCATCATCTACAATACCAATATTTCCGATGCCTGCCGCGGTAAGATATTGGAGAACAGGACAGCCCAAACCACCAGCACCAATCACAAGAACCTTTGCTGATGCCAATTTTTCCTGAGCTTCGATCCCGAAACCTTGGAGTTTTATCTGTCTGTCGTATCGTTTCAAATTCAACATCATATTATCCGCCTGAATAGGGTGGCATCAAAGCTACCACGTCGTTATTTTTTAATTCGGTATTTTCTGAAATGATCGTTTGATTGACTGCGATCCTCAATTTTAAATCTTCCAGCTGAGGAAATTTTTCATTGAGCTGAGTCAATAATTCATCACTGTTTTCAGCTTCAAACTCAAAATCTGAACCTAAAATCTCTTTCAGTCTGCCAAAACTTATTATTTTGATCATCGTTATCAACCTTTTTTTATATGAATTATTTTTTGATTTAAATCGTGCTCGATATTAATTTATAAGAAGCCATCAAAAGTACGACTGCGAGGACATATTTCAATCCATTTTGATTTAGTTTTTTGGATGCCAAATAAGAACCTAACAATCCACCGGCAAAAGCACAGACAATATACATCCACATATCATTTGTAAAAGCAATTTCTTTGGTGAACATTCCGCCTAATCCTGCGACAGAATTGACAAAGATAAAAGCTGCGCTGATGGCTGCCGTTTGTTTTTGATTGGTCCATTTCAACAGAATAAGAACCGGAGAGAGTAAGATTCCGCCACCAATGCCTATCATTCCTGATAGTAAACCGATAATTCCTCCGAATATCAATGATAGATAGATTTGAGGATCCTTGAGTTCGCTGTCTTTCGGACTTTTGAAAAAGAAAAATCTGATGACAGGAAAAAGTAACAAAATACCTAAAATCCGTTTGTACAAATGGTCTTCAATATGGATCATCCCGCCAACAAAAGCCAATGGAATAGACGCAATAGCAATTGGGATAAAAGTTCGAAGTTTGAAATGTCCGCCTCTGTAATACTGTATGAAAGCAGTCAATGATACGAACAAATTCAAAACGAGAGCGGTTGGTTTCATCTCTTTTGGAGCTACGCCGTACAAAGCCATCAAAGCCAGATAGCCACTCGCACCACCGTGTCCCACTGCAGCATACAAAGCTGCGATGACAAATAGAATTAAATAAAATATTTCTAAATTCATTCCTCGATCTTTACCTTAATAAAATAATCTCTACCACCTCATCCTTGTCACAACCTTCTGAATTTTCCGGCAAAATAATCAGAGAATTGGCTTCTGCAAATGATTGCAGACGGTACGATTCCTGCGCGTGAAGTGGCGTGACTTTTCCGTCGGCATAGGTTGCTTTTAGAAAATGCGTCAGGCCAGCTTTTTTCTTGTAAAAAGAAGTTGTAGTTGCGTTGGTCTTTTCGGTGATTCTCGGACGTTTCATTATTTTAGAAAGCAACGGCGCGATGTACAAATAGAAACAAGTCAGTGCGGAAGATGGATTTCCCGGTAATCCAAAGACCAGTTTTTCATCTTTGGTTCCAAAGTAAAACGGTTTCCCAGGCTTTTGTCTGATCTTATGAAACTCCTGTTCAATTCCACATTTTTTTGTAGCATCAATGACGTAATCGTAATCGCCGACGCTCACGCCGCCAACCAAAATCACAATGTCTGTTTTTGAAATCGCCAAGTTCAAGGTTTTTTCAACTTCCAGAGGATCATCTTTTACCCAAAATTTTTCCATCGAATTAATGCCGCATTGCTTCAGGACACTTTCCAGCTGATAGGAATTGGATTCGAAAACCTGACCGAATTCCAGACCGTTTCCTGGTTGCACCAATTCATTCCCCGTTAAGATCAATGAAACTGAGGGCGGTGCATAAACTGTAACTTCCGTACATCCAATGCCAGCCAGATAACCGATCGCTGCTGCTGAAAGATAACTGTCTTTGCTAATTGCAATAGTATCTTTCTTTGCATCGCTGCCAGCATCTCTTACATTTAAACTTTTTTCGAGGTCAGAATCTTCAATAATCAGATAATCATTATTTTCTATTTTAATTTTTTCCTGCATTACGACCATATCTGCACCAATCGGAAGCGGCGCACCAGTGAAAATCCTGCAAGCTGTTCCTTTTTCAAGTTGAAACGGTTCTGTAGTTCCAGCAGACATTTCGCCTACAATTTTTAGCTTTAAATCTTTATCTTCAAAACGAATCGCATAGCCATCCATTGAAGACTGGGAAAAATTTGGAATATTATATTTTGAAAAGATATCTTCCGCCGTCGTATAACCAAATGTCTCTTTTAAAGGGAAGATCTGATGTTTTTCTTTCGGAATATTTTGATTGATGATGTCCTGAGCTTCCTGTACGCTGATCATTCTTTTGATTTTAAATTTTCGTAATCCACTTTCGTATCAATATCAATAGCGCCATTTTCAAATTCGAAGGTTTCGACATCTTCCATACTTCGCTGGATGATTTTCTTCGCACCTTGCTCACCCGAAACTTCAATCAAAACCTCAAAATATTTTTTAGAAAATAAGGCAGGAACACCTATTGTATTGGAATACCGAGCTGCGATGATTTCTTTGTTTGAATCCTCCTTAAGTTGGAACATCTCCGTAAAAATTTCGCTGGTCAGAAAAGGCTGATCGCAGACCGAGATAAAACAATTCTCCAGATCCTGAAACTGCTTTAGTAAGGCTTCGAGTCCCGCTTCTATTGAGGAAGCCATTCCTGATTGCCACTCATCATTAATGGAAATCTGTACGTTTTTATTCTCGATTTTTGAAGCTATCTCATTGTGATCGGCACCTAACACCAAGATGATGTGATCCCGGTCGAACACTTCTTTTGCTGTATCGATGGTTCTGTCAAGCAACGTTTTTCCTTGGTAGGAGAGTAGCTGTTTTGCAGTTCCCATTCTCGAAGAATTTCCTGCTGCCAATAATATAATTCCAGTATTTTTCATTTATCCACCGATTGTGATCATACTTCTGTTTTCGATGATGGAAGCATTGATTTTTTCAAATTGCTCATTCAATTGTCCGCCTTGTGTTTTTGCCTTAGACCAGATCGTACTTTCGATGATCGGTAAAATATCTTCACCGTTTCGCAAAGGCGTCAACAAATCGGTTTCTTGTTTTGAGAACAGGCAATTTTTCAATTTGCCGTCAGCCGTGAGTCTTATTCTGTTGCAGCCACTACAAAACGGCTCGCTCATCGTACTGATGATGGAAAAACTTCCTCTGTGACCTTTGATGCTGTAGCTTTTTGCGGTGTCATTAGGACCAATTGGTAATGGAAAGAAATCGTAGTTTTCATTAATAATATCCAGAATTTCCTTCTGCGTCATCACTTGGTTGCTGCTCCATTGATTCCCGCTGAACGGCATAAATTCGATAAACCGAATGTCCACAGGATTATTTTTTGTAAATGAAATAAAATCCGATATCTCATCATCATTGACACCTTTCATAGCTACCACATTGATCTTGGTCTTGATGTTATTCTGTAATAAAAGATCGATATTTCTAAAAACCCGGTCAAAATAATCCCGGCGTGTGATCTTCAGAAATTTATCTTTCTTTAAAGTGTCAAGGCTGATATTGATGCTGTGGAAATTGGCTTTTACGATTTCAGGAAGCATATCATCGATGCGAATTCCGTTTGTGGTGCAGGTCAGCTGAACCGGTAATTTTCCCAAATTACTGATGATCTTTGATGCATCTTTCCTTACGAAAGGTTCCCCACCAGTGAGTCTGATCTTATTGACGCCGTGCTGCACAAATAATTTAGCAATGGTATCGATCTCATCTACCTGCATCAGTTTTGAATTTGGTGTGAAATCATAATTCTCCTCTGGCATACAGTAGAAGCAGCGCAGGTTGCAATTATCGGTTAAAGATATCCGCAGGTAATTATGGGTTCGTCCAAATTGATCGGTCAGCATTATTTTTTTTATTTAATTACTGACAATATCAGTATGAATTTTTTCTTTTTTATCTCTCAAAGAAAGACCTTTTCGTTGATTTAAAACAGCTTGGATTTCCGCTACTATGGAAATGGCAATCTCTTCTGAAGTCTCTGCGCCAATATCCAAACCGACTGGCCCGAAAAGTTTATTTAGCTCTTCATTACCAATCACCATACCAGAACTGGTCATATCTTCGATCATTCTGTCAAGTCTCGTCTTCGGACCTAAGAGACCGATATATTTTAAAGGCTTATGAATGATCAGTTTTAGCAATGCCAGATCATAATTGTAATTGTGCGTCATCAAAACAAAAATGCTTGACCCGTCAATTTCGATTTTGTTAATGATCTCCTCGGGCGTGGCAAGTAGAACATCGTCCGCTTTTGGGAACCGCTTTTTTTGTGCGTGGGTAGATCTTCCATCGGCAAGAATTATTTTCCAACCAAGGATTGAAGCTGTCTCTACCAAAGGTTTAACGTCATTTCCTGCTCCTGCGATGACCAATGTGGTTTGCGGCGGAATATATTGGAATAGGATCTCATGGGATGAAGATTTTCTGACCACATTTTTTTTTGAGTAGAAAACTTGTGAAGAAAAGTTCAATAGTTCAGTTTCTGAAATGATATTAGGTTCTAATAATGTGACTTCTTGATTTATGACCGATGCAATGGTTCCAATCTGAGTATTTTTTTTCTCTAATGAAAATATCGTTGTAACAACGGCTTCATTCCGGCCTTCTGTTGTCTTTTCCAAAAGAGAAATTGGATTTTGAGACGCGTTTTCATCAATATATTCAAATAAAATATGGACGATTCCATTGCAGCCAAGCTGAACACCAAATTCTACATCATCAGGATTGCTGGTGTCGTAGGTAATTAGCTTGTTATTTTTTTGATGAATGGCCAATACTGCTTTTTTCAAGGCATCACCTTCCAGACATCCACCGCTGATCGCGCCTGTAAGTTGTCCATCTTCCGTTACCAGCATTCTTGCGCCGGGCTGACGGTAAGACGAACCTTCAACCTTCACGACCGTTGCCAAGACAGTCTTAAGACCATTGCCCTTTGCTTCTCGGTAAGCTTTTACAATATCATTGATCTCTTTCATTGGACATTGATGTTAATTACTTTCAAACCTAATTTAGAAATGTTCTATGGAAAAATATGCCTAAATTTATTTCTTTCTATTCAAATTTACATAAATAATACATTTTATAGGTCTAAGTTTTAAAAATCAGTAATAATGGTAGGCGAAACAGTGATCTGTATAACCTTGTTAGAATTTAATTACTAGATATTTGTAAGAATGATCAGAATTAATTTCGAGGCTTAAAGTTTGATGCAAAAGATCGGTAGAGAATTTAATTAGATACAACCAAGTATGGCACATAAAGAACAATACAGCAGGAGGAGTTTCCTCAAGATTTCAGGATTGTTGGCAGCATTTGCCGCCGTTCCCACATCGGTGAAAGCATTCTACCAGGATGTCAAACAATATTTGATCCCAAAGAAAAATGTATCGAGACTGACATTAAATATCAACAAAACGAGTCACACCTTATACGTTGATACACGCACAACCTTACTAGATCTCGTCCGTGAACAACTCAATCTCACAGGTTCAAAAAAAGGCTGTGACCACGGACAGTGTGGCGCTTGCACCGTTCACATCAATGGTGAAAGAGCGCTAAGTTGCCTGACGCTTGCCTCGATGGCTCAGGGCAAAGAAATTACAACAATCGAAGGCCTCGCCCATGGCAAAGAACTTCACCCGATGCAGAAAGCCTTCATCGAATGTGATGGATTCCAATGTGGTTATTGCACTCCTGGACAGATCATGTCTGCGGTCGCCTGCGTGAATGAAGGTCACACAGGTTCAGTAGAAGAGATCAAAGAATATATGAGCGGCAATCTTTGCAGATGTGGCGCATACAACGGTATTGTACAATCCATCCAAAAAGTAGCAGCACAATGAGACCATTTAATTTTGAAAAAGTAAATTCAGCTCCTGAGGCACTCGCGCTGAAATCGGCGAAGAGCAACTACATCGCTGGTGGGACAAACCTGGTGGATCTGATGAAGAAAAATATTGCCCAGCCCGAAACATTGATCGATGTCACGACAGCAATTTCCAACATTGTTGAGAATAAAAATTCTGTAGTCACCATCGGCTCAATGGCCAGTAATAATAAGGTGGCAACAGACAAAACTATTCTCAATAAGTTTCCTCTGATCTCCAAATCTATTTTGGCGGGAGCTTCTCCTCAGATCAGGAATATGGCAAGTTCTGCGGGAAACCTTCTGCAGCGTACAAGATGTCCTTACTTTTATGATATCACAACACCTTGCAACAAGAGAACACCAAACAGCGGTTGCAGTGCCATAGAAGGCGGAAACCGAATGAGTGCCATTGCAGGTTATAATGACCAATGTGTCGCTGTCCATCCTTCTGATTTATGTATTTCTTTAGCTGCTTTGGATGCCACTGTTACGGCAGTTACAGCGGAGCAAAAAGAGATTACCATTCCTTTCAAAGATTTTCACAAATTACCCGATTCAACGCCTTGGCTGGACAATAATCTACCTGCAAATGCGATCATCACAAAAATAGAGGTTGCAGAAAACAAATTCAATAAAAATTTCAGTTATCTGAAAGTTAGGGATCGTTCCTCTTATGCATTTGCTTTGGTTTCCGTGGCTGCAGCATTGGATCTGGATGGAAAGAGGATCAATGATGTTCGTCTTGCTTCCGGTGGTGTTGCGCACAAGCCATGGCGCTGGTACGATGCGGAGGAATTCCTGAAAGGTAAGCGTGCTACGGAAGATAATTTTGTAGAAGCAGCAAAACTGGCAACAAAGGATTTAAAGCCGCTGTCAGAAAACGCTTACAAAATACCAATGCTTCAAGGAGCGATCGTCACTGCTCTAAAAGATTGTTTGAATCAATAAATTTTATATTATACTAAAAATTAAGAAATTATGGGATTTATTGATATCATTACAAATAAATTTAAGAAACCTGAAGGTCGGGTAGAAGGCGTAGAAAAAGTGACCGGCAATGGAAAATTTGCCGCGGAATATCAAGTAAAAAACGTCTGCTATGCCGTTTTGGTCAACAGTACGGTTCCATCTGGCAAAATCAAATCAATTTTGGTTGATAAAGCCAAAGAGGTCGAAGGCGTGATCGATATTATCACACACGTTCACAAACCTTTGGTTCCCGGGATGGCAACTGAAGATAAGATCAAAGAATCAAAATTCGGCTTGCCTGTTTTCCATACAGATCAGATTTTCTTCAAAGGTCAGCCAATCGCGATGGTCATTGCGGAAACCCTGGAAGATGCCACATTTGCAGCATCATTGGTAGAAGCAGAATATCAGAAGGACGGTTTCGTTATCGAGTTTGAATCTGCGAAGGAATCAATTCCTTTGAAACCGGAAGGAAAAGAGAGAGGAAGTGAGGATGCATGGCAGAATTTACCATTCATTATCGATGAACAGTACAATATCAAAGCTGATATTCACAATCCGATGGAAATGCACGCCACGATTGCCCATTGGACAGGAAATGACACTTTAAGGCTTTATGACAAGAACCAAGGTGTGAACAATGTTCAGAAAATAATCGGTAAACTGTTTGAGCTTCCAGAAAAAAATATAGAAGTTTTCAGCGAGTTTGTAGGTGGTGGCTTTGGTTCCGGATTACGCGTTTGGCCTCACGTTCTAGCCTCAATAATGGCTGCAAAACAAGTGAACCGACCAGTCAAATTGATGTTGACAAGACCTCAAATGTTCGCAGGCACAGGATACAGACCAGCTTCGTGGCAACGATTGAAGATAGGCTCAGACAAAGATGGTAATCTCTTGGGCGTACTCCATCAGGCAAAGAACGGCACTTCGCTGTATGAAAATTTTAATGACGGCATCACCCGCGTTACCAGATTGATCTACAAACTTCCCAATTTGAAAACGGAAGCCGCCATTGTCCCTTTGAATCTCAGTACACCAACGTGGATGCGAGGACCAGGCGACTGTACCGGTGTTTTTGCATTGGAATCTGCGGTGGATGAATTAAGTTATAAACTGAAGATGGATCCGGTAGAATTAAGATTAAAGAATATCTCCTTAGAAAAACATCCTGATTCTGGCTTGCCTTGGTCCACTCATTTCCTAGATGAAGGCCTTAAGAGAGGTGCAAAAATGATAGGATGGGACGCCAGAAAATCCAAACCGGCAAGTATTATTGAAGGCGATTGGTACATTGGCTATGGAATGGCTGTTGGGATGTGGAACGCTGGACGACGTGAAGCAAAGGCTGCAATTATTTTCCATAAAGATGGCAGTATGAAAGTTCAGACGGCGATGACCGATATCGGAACCGGAACTGGAACCGGAATGCAGAATATCGCGCACGAGATCACAGGAGTCTCAAAAGACAAGATCAGCATTGAACTTGGAAACTCAGCGCTTCCTCCAGCTCCAAGTCAGGGTGGAAGTACGGGATTGTCATCCGTTAGTGGTGCTGTGTTTGAAGTGAGCAATCAATTAAAGTTAAAATTAGCTGAATATGCTTCGGCTATTAATTCTGGTTTTAAAAGTGTCCCTGCAGATCATATTATCCTTACCGAATCAAAAATTGCCTTAAAAAACAATGCTACCGTTTCTGTTTCCTACAGCGAACTATTCGAAAAGAATAATCTTGATGAGGTGAAAGTTGAGGTGTCATCCAAACCAGGTGATGAGCAAAAGAAATTTGCGTTCTGTTCGTCCTCAGCACATTTCTGCAAAGTTCGCGTGAATAAAAGAACAGGAAAAGTTAAAGTAGATAAGTTGGCGGTAGTAGGTGATGGTGGCAAGATAATCAATTCTCAGGCGGCAGCCAATCAAATGTCTGGAGCAGCAGTGGGCGGAATAGGAATGGCATTGATGGAAGAAAATCAAATCGATGCCAAACTAGGATCATTGATTGCCAACGACCTGGCTGGATATCACTTTGCCGTGAATGCAGATGCACCGATCATCGAAGTCGATTTCATAAACAAGCTTGACCCAAACATCAATCCATCCAGAGCGAAAGGTTTGGGAGAAGTGGGAATCATCGGAACCGCTCCGGCAATCGCCAATGCTATTTACAATGCTATCGGTTTGCGAATGAGAGATCTGCCAATTACGCCTGATAAAATATTAAAGGCATTGTCTAAACAGTAATTAAAAATCTTAATTAAATAAATTGTTTTTATTAAAGCAACTGAAACTATATTGTTTTATCTTAATTAATAATGATTCCAATTAACCGTTATGTTTGCATAACGGTTCTTTTTTTGTAATAAGTTCGATACACCAAATTACATCGTATGGACAAACATGGAAAACAATCAGTTAAACTTAAAGTGAATGGAGAGGATAATCATTTGGAAATATTACCTTGGGTCTCACTTTTGGATGCGATACGTGAGAGAATACATCTGACGGGTACTAAAAAAGGCTGTGACCACGGACAATGCGGCGCCTGTACAGTTCTGATAGATGGAAAACGAAAATTAAGCTGTCTTACGCTTGCCGTGATGCAAGAAGATACCGAGATTACTACGATTGAAGGAATTGCAACCGACGGAGAACTTCATCCGATCCAACAGGCTTTTATTGACCATGATGCATTCCAATGCGGCTATTGTACGCCTGGCCAGATCTGCAGTGCGATAGGTTTAATTAATGAAAATAAAGCAAAAACGCGTGAAGAAGTTCAGGATCTGATGAGCGGTAATCTTTGCCGATGTGGTGCGAACAGAGGAATTATTAATGCTGTAATGGCTGTAAAACAAGGGATATCTTATGAATAATTTTTTCTATCAAAAAGCCACAGACATCAATGATGCTATTTCCAACATCAATGAAAATACTCATAACAAGATCATTGCAGGAGGAACGAACATTATCGATCTGATGAAATATTTTGTGACACAAGCTGACACATTAATTGATATTAACAAAATTCAAAATATTAATGAACTTAATGAGCTTCCCAATGGAGTCATTCGTTTAGGAGCTTTGATGACTAATGCAGAAACAGCATATCATCCAGTGATCGAAGAAAGATATCCATTATTATCGAAAGCTATTTTGGCCGGAGCTTCTGCCCAGATCAGAAATATGGCGACCAATGGTGGTAATCTTCTGCAAAGGACAAGATGTTACTATTTCTATGATATCCACACACCTTGCAACAAACGGGAGCCAGGTTCTGGTTGTTCTGCAATCAATGGTTATAATCGGATTCATGCAATCTTGGGTCACAGCGATAATTGTATTGCCGTTTTTCCTTCCGATATGTGTGTAGCACTTGCTGCCATGGATGCGGTGGTCAATATCTCTGGTCCTGATGGAGATCGCACAATTGAATTTTCAGACTTTCACAGGCTTCCTGGAGATACACCTGAAATTGATAACAATCTTAAAACAGGAGAAATCATCACTGGAATTGATTTGCCCGAAAAAGGTTTTTACGAAAATTACTCCTATTTAAAATTAAGGGACAGAAGTTCCTATTCCTTTGCGCTGGTCTCTGTGGCTACAGGTTTAGAACTTGAAAATGGTACAATCAAAGAAGCCAGAATTGCCCTCGGAGGTGTTGCGCATAAACCTTGGCGTGTGAAAGAAGCAGAAGATTTTTTGAATGACAAAGAACCAATCTCAGAGAACTTTGTTGCGGCAGCTAATATCATCTTAAAAGGTGCAAAAGGCTTTGAACACAATAGTTTTAAAATTGAGCTCGCCAAAAAGGCGATTGTCAGAAATTGTATGATGGCGCTTGACCCAACCTCTCAACGTCCTGGCGCAAAACCTTCTTTATAAATTTTATTATTAATTAAATCAAAAGTATCCATGGAAAATACACCGTCAATTGGAAAACCCGTAAGTCGTCTGGAAGGTCATCTCAAAGTAACAGGAAGTGCAAAATATGCAGGAGAATATGAAGCAGATGATTTACTGTATGGCTATGTTGTAAACAGTAACATTACGAAAGGTAAAATAAAATCGATAGATACATCGGAAGTTAAAAAAATGGAAGGTATCATCGAGGTTTTTACGCACGACAACAGACCTTCCACAGCTTGGTTCGATTTCCAGTATGCTGATATGGATGCGCCGCCTGGAACAGTTTTCAAACCGTTAAAAGACAATGAAATCAAATATAATGGGCAGCCAATCGCTTTGGTTGTTGCTGAAACTTTTGAGATGGCACGTTTTGCAGCAACAAAACTTAAAATAGTCTATCAGGAAGAAGAATTTGAGACCGATTTGAAAACAAATCTGGACAAGGCACGTGATCCGAAAAAAGGTTTGGCATCTATGCTGAAACCGCCACCGCCAAAACCGACAGGGGATTTTGAGAAAGAATATGATGATTCATTTGTGAAAGTTGACAGCCATTTCAGCCACGGAACAGAGCATCACAATCCGATGGAGATGTATGCTTCAACCGTTATATATGAAGGAAAAGATAAATTAAAAATATACGATAAGACGCAGGGGACAATCAATTCCCAGATGTATGTTGCCAATGTTTTTGGTTTGAAAATGAAAAATGTGCAGGTTATTTCTCCGTTTGTTGGCGGCGGTTTTGGTTCAGGTCTTCGTCCGCAGCATCAGCTCTTTATGGCTGTAATGGCTTCGTTAGCATTAAAACGGAATGTCCGGGTGACTTTGGATCGCGCCCAAATGTATATGATTGGTCACAGACCACCGACTTTGCAGCATACCAGATTCGGAGCTGATGAGAATGGAAAAGTAAACGCTATCTATCATAAAGCGACCGGAGAAACTTCTATGTTTGAAGATTATGTGGAGATCGTTGTCAATTGGGCGAATATGCTTTATCCTGCAGAAAATACTTTGTTGGAGCACGAGATTGTGCCACTGGATGTTTACAGTCCTCTGGATATGAGAGCGCCAGGTGGAAGCACAGGAATGCACGCCATCGAGGTGACAATGGATGAAATTGCGTACAAATTAAATATCGATCCTCTGGAATTAAGATTAATAAATTATTCCGAGATTGATAAAAGCAGTGGTAAGGAATACTCCAGCAAAGAATTAAGAAACTGCTATCTGCAAGGTGCCGAAAAATTTGGTTGGAGCAAAAGAAATCCACAACCACGAAGTATGAAGCGGGGAAACAAATTAGTTGGCTATGGAATGGCTACCGGAATTTGGGATGCCAACCGGATATTTGGTCGTGCAGAAGCTCTTATGACAGCTGATGGAAAGGTAGAGATCAAAAGCGCAGTCACAGACATCGGAACCGGAACTTTGACCATTATGACGCAGATAGCAGCAGATAAGTTGGGTCTTCCTATTGAAGATATTACCTTTTCTTATGCCGACAGCAAAATGCCGTTTGCTCCGATTCAGGGTGGTTCTTTCACGACTGCGACAGTTGGACCGGCTGTTCAGAACGCTTGTCAGGCCTTGAAAAAGAAGCTTTTCAAAAAAGCAAAAGATTTAGAAATTTCTGTTTTGAGTAATCTTAAATTTAAAGATGTTATTTTTAAAAAAGGATTTATTATTTCTAAGGACAATCCAGATATCAACCTTGACATAAAAGAAATCTTCGCCGCAAATGGTGGAAAATCAATACAAACTACCAATTCCGCAATGCCAAATCCACTGACTTACGGCAAAAAAGCAAGAGCAGTTCACAGCGCCGTTTTTGTTGAGGTGGAAGTAGATGAAGAACTTGGAACAATTGAATTAAAAAGAGCGGTAACTGCAGTTGCGGCTGGAAAAATCATAAATCCAAAAACTGCTGAAAGCCAAATTCTGGGTGGAATGATTTGGGGAATTAGTAAAGCACTTCATGAGGAAACGATCATAGATCATAACCTGGGTCGCTACATGAATGCAAATTTAGCAGAGTATCACATTCCTGTTCATGCAGACATCCAAGATCTGAAGGTGGTCTTTGTTGAAGAAAATGATCAATTTGTCAACGACCTAGGTGTCAAAGGGGTAGGAGAGATTGGTGGCGTTGGAATGCCTCCTGCAATCACCAATGCGATTTTCCACGCCACTGGAAAAAGAATCTATGAGCTTCCGATTCATTTTGATAAGCTGTTTTAACTGGCAGAAGCCTATGTCAGTAAAGTTAGTAAACCCTGGAAATTCTTCTTTTGCCTCACAAATCTGGGCATATTGAGATCTTTCATGCCAAAGCCCAGCTCGAAATCAGTTCCAGAAGGAATACAGTCAAGATAAAAAGGTATCTCACTTTCCCGGTATATGGAACAACTACAAATTGCTGTTCATAGGTAATTCATAAAAATGATTTAGTGAAAACTCTTCAGGAGAACGGCACGTTAAATAACTTACATCTATGAAGGGAAGCTTATTTTAAATCGGCTGTAAAAATCTTGTCTGTAGTAATTTAAGATCTTCAAATAGTATTTTGTTGTTATCTCTGTAATTATTAAAGTTTTACAAAAGGTTTCTTTCTTTATTAAGGCATAATGATCACTTAAAACTAGAAATCCTACCCATTATGGTAGAGTAATACCTCATTTTGTTTTAATCAATAAATTCTTAATTTTCATCGAGACCACATCCATATCAAATGGTTTCGAAATAAAATCGTTTGCCCCGCTATTACTGGCGATTTCTTGACCATCTACAGAGGCAGATAGAATGATCACAGGAAGATCTTCTAATTCTTTTGTTGATCTTATAGTACGCAGAAGCTGGTCACCTGATAAAACAGGCATCCATAGATCCATTAAAAGTATGTCTGGAAGTGTATGATTGATACCTTTAATCAAGTTCGTACTGTTGCTCTCCGTAATAACAGTGTAGCCTTCAATTTCAAGCATCATCTCCAATACTTCCAATATACCGAGATCATCATCACAGATCATAATTTTTTTTCCCTCCATTATTCTAATTCTTTATGATTGGTAAGGTAAAATTGAATGTTGAACCTGCACCAATCTCACTTTCGACCCAGAGTGTACCCCCATGCTCTGCGATTATTTCGTGGGAAATATATAAACCAATGCCCATACCTGGAAATTTTTTTTGAATATCCCTCGCTCTGAAAAAGCGTTCAAATATCTTTGACTGATCCTGCTGACTAATTCCCATTCCGTAATCGGTTATTGAAACTTTGACAAAGCTGCCAACTTTATTACAATAAACATCTATGCGATCAGTCCCGGGAGAATATTTGATGGCGTTTGAAACCAGATTATTAATGACCTGTGAAATCTGAAGTTCATCGCCCAGTATTGTAGCATTGGTATCGCTTTTAATGGAAATTCTGTAATCAGGTGTTGCGATAGCAAGATTTTCTACAGTGTCGACGACTAATTTATCAATATTAAAGGGATCTTTATGAATTTCTATTTTGCCAGACTGAATTTTGGAAGTATCTAAAAGTTCAGAAATTAAATTATTTAGGCGGTCTACATAAACCGAAACTTTGCCGAGGGTTGTAATAAATTTTTCTGATGAATTGTCAGGAACCATTCTTTCGAGGAGCTGAACAAACCCTTTGATTGTAGTTAAAGGCGTTTTCAATTCGTGGCTTGCAATTGAAAGAAAATCATCTTTACGGCGGTCTATCTCTTTTTTATCAGTAATATCCTCAATTGCGATTAATATGCGGTCTTTATATTGCCCTTCAAATTCCACACGGTAGGCGTTGACAAGCATGACCTTATTCCCGATGTATGGAAAATCGTGCTCAACTTCAAAATCAATAACAGGATTATTAGTTGGTAATATTTTAGTTAAAAGTACTTTCAATGGCTCAATATCCCACTGGTGATTACCCAGTTCGAATAGAATTTTACCGATAGTGTCTTCCGGTGTAACTTTAAAGGAATTAAGAAAATGAGTATTGGCGCTTAATACCTTGTAGTCAGCATCTAAAACTAAAAGGCTTTCCCGGACTGTCTGAATAATACTTGAAAGAAATGCTTGATTCTCCTGAAGATCCCGTGTTCGTTCTTCAATTTTTTTTTCTACAGACAACTTTTGCTCCCTCAGCTCATTCTCATATTTTTTTCGTTCAGTTATATCATTTTGTACACCTATGAAATGAGTTACGTTGCCATTTTTATCCTTTACAGGAGAAATGATAAGTTCATTCCAAAAAAGATTCCCATTTTTTTTATAATTTCGGATTTCTATCTTACATTCAGAACCAGTTTTAACAGCATCTTTGATGATCTGTCTCTCTGGTTGCGATCTGTCCTTAGATTGGAGGAATCTGCAGTTATGACCAATGATTTCGTTGTGTGAATAACCTGTTATATTTTCGAATGCTTGATTGCAATAGATAATTGGATTGTCAGGTTGCCTGTTGTCAGTTATTATAATTCCTGACTTTGCTGAGTTGAGCGCTTGCAGATAAATGTTATTGCTTAAATCATTACTCAATGCATCGCTGTCAAATTGTGTTTCCAATACTGACTGGTATTAATAATATTTGAAAATTTTATATAATGTTTTCATTCTAAAACTTTCGTGGTTAATAAGCAAAAATAATAAAAATTATTTTGTGACAGAATTTATACTTCAATCATTTTCTAAGATAAATCAACTTGTTAAAGCAAAAGATGTTCCCCTACAATTTATTGAGTTTATTGACCAAATAGCATATTATTTCTGCAATTCTCTCGGCTGGTTGTGGAAAATCATTTTCCACCCAGTTTTTGATTACAGCAATGCTTCCTTTTTCACCAAATTGATAGGCCATTTCTACATAAGGTTGTGTTTCAGGTGTAAGCTCTATTTGATCTTCCACAGGAAAATGATTTCTGACGCTGGTTAGAATACGGGCCAGAATTCCGCTTCCATCTGCTTTTGTAAAAACAATCTTGCTCATCTCTTTGTCATTTTCCAAAATTTGGCAACTGAGAAATATGACCTGGTCCATATCGTGGCTCTTGCGCAACACTGCTGATAACTTTTCAAAAACCTCTTCTTCCAACTCAAACAATATATCCAGCGGAATTGTATAATGCCGATAAAATGAATTTCTGTTGACATCTGCCAGTTTGCACAATTCTGTTATAGAGACCTGGCTTAATTCTTTTTCTTTCAATAGATCCAATAAAGCCTCTCGAAATAGTTTTTTGGTGTACTGAACCCTTCGGTCTTTTCTTAAATCCATCTTAATTTTTTTTCATTACGCTACAATATCGATTGCATTTGTTCGCTATTGCACAGAATTCATCTTTTCTGAGATATTAAAACAATTTCTGTTTGTTAGTTTTACAAGTGATCATAAATAAACAAGAGGTTTGGTAACGAACAAATTGTTTAGCAAAGTTAAAATTTATTTGTGATTATTTCTAAATGTAAAAAAAATGAAAGAGGCAAATATTAAAAGAAAGAAAAGAATTCTTCTCACCGGTGCATCCGGAACGGTTGGCTTTGAAACTTTGCAGCATCTGATGAAAGATCCAAATTATGAAATCACTGTTTTTGATGTGAAAACTGCAAAATCCGTTAAAAAGTTATCCCTATTTCGGAACCGTGTGGAGATTGTTTATGGTGATATTGGTAATATTACAGACATTGAAAAAGTGAGTGCAAATAAAGATGCCGTCATACATTTGGCAGCAATAATTCCGCCGCTTGCAGATGCAAATCCCGAGTTGGCTTACCGTGTCAATGTGGACGGAACGAAAAATCTGATTGATGCTTTAGAAAAAAACGCCCCTCAATGTTATTTGCTTTTTAGTTCCAGTATTTCGGTATATGGCGATCGGGTGAACAATCCCAAGATTTTGGTGACTGATAAATTAAAACCAAGCTTTGGTGATCGATATGGTGAGACTAAAGTGTTGTGCGAAAATATGATCCGAAAGTCAAAATTATCATGGTCAATTTTTCGTTTGGCCGCAATTATGGGAAACCATAAGATCTCAAAGCTGATGTTCCATATGCCACTGGAAACGACAATGGAAATCTGTACGCCGCAGGATACAGGCCGGGCTTTTGCCAATGCGATTGGTTTCCAAACCCAACTTGAGAAAAGGATTTTCAACCTGGGCGGTGGCAACGAATGTGTTATTTCATACCGTTCCTTCCTTGAAAAAATGTTCGAGGCTTTTGGATTAGGACAGGTTAATTTTCCTGAAAAAGCATTTGCCGAGAGAAATTTTCATTGTGGAATAATGGAGGATGGCTATAAATTGGAGGAGATTCTTCGTTTCCGCCGGCAGGGCATGAATGACTACTTCGAAATGGTGGAGCAGGAGGTCAACATTTATCAGAAAAAAACAACCTTCATTTTTAAAAGTGTGATTAAGCGTTGGTTGCTTTTGCAATCAGAACCTTATCGAGCTTTTCAAAAAGGAAATGTATCAGAAATTGAACATTTTTTTAACGATAATAAAGTTAAATCTGTAAAAGTAGATGTTGAATTAATTTAGAAAAAATATACACTATGCTACAAAAAATAATAGGCATTATATTGTTGATCACTGTCAATACAAGTATTTTGGCTCAATCTCATTTTACGGTGGAAGTGACCGATCTGGTATTTGGTAAAGGTCATTTGTACCTTGGACTGTACGATAAGAAGAATGGATTCTTAAAGGAGAGTTCTGCCTTTGCAAACGGAAAGGTAAAAGTGACGGGAAACAAAATCTCTTATACTTTCAAGAATTTACCTATTGGAGAATATGCTGTTGCTGTTTATCAAGATGTGAACGACAATGGAAAATGCGACCGAAATCTCATTGGTTATCCTACTGAAGGATTTGGTTTTTCAAAGAATTACAAACCTAAGCTTTCTGCTCCTAATTTTGATGAGATAAAAATTGCTGTTCGACAATCTACTAAAGCCAGTATTTCCTTAATTGGAAATAAAAAAAACTTATAATTAGATTTATTAATGGCATAAAAAGATAAATGGTGTCATATTATTAATCCATGTTAAAAGGATAATACAGATTCAAAAAAAAGATCAGATCTTGATCTGCAAAAGTTTTGATTTTTTTAATATTTATACTTTATTCCTGTAAGAAAGATATTAACACAACAAGTAATTATAGGGATACTTTAAAAATAGATTCTTTCCTTAAGAGATCTCATCATAAAAGAATAAAAATAAATAAGAGAAGGAATTTTTTTATAGAGTAGATCATGTATCTTCTGACAGTTAACCTTTGTCAGCTTAGAATGTAAATTGTGTTATAGCACTAAAGCACTTAATTGACTGATATAATTTTTTCACCATTTTAAGACCAGCCAAATTATTGGCTGATCTTTTTTATTTGTAGATCACCAGATCACTATTGGTCTTAAATTAACGGCATATTTTTAAATAGAGGTCATTGTAGACACATATGATTATATCTCTATGTGCATAAAGCTCAGCAATTTTAAAAAATAACTGAAATTATGATCCCTTCATTTAACAATATTTGCCAGTTTTTTTAGTACGTCTAATCTTTCACGTTACAAATATGTTTCAGAAGGAAATAGATATATTTTTATTTTTAAACTTATAGAATTTGTTGTAAGCATTTCAATATTCAATCACAATTTTTCGATCGTTCTGCCGCTTTCCTGCATTTGATGTGCCGTTTTAAAGTTTTCTACCGCTGTACCAATAATTTCCAGCCCAATGAAATATGGTGAATATCCGTTGTGAATATAAAAGGGAAGTCGTTGTTATCTTAATAAATAGCTGAAAACATTTGACCAGCTATCCAAGGTAGTCAATCTTCGGACATATGAAAAAGGATTATTTGTAAGGAATTATTATTTCAAAAATGTTTTTAAATAATCGATACTTATTGTCCATACAATACTTTCATAACGATCATTTGCCAGGTCATTGTGCTGAGTTGTGAACATTGAGTACATATATTGTCCCTGCTGGAATTTTGCGTACAATTCATTTTCGCCACTTGGATCATCTTTTCTTTGTTTTTTGATATATTGTGCGAAATTTTCCAACGTTTCAATCTGATGTAATTTGAATTCCTGCCCCGTTATTTCTCTCACATCATCAAGGATCATATTTGGACTGATCTGAAAACTTGCGATCTGCAGATTTCTTGGTGCCGAGTCATCTAAAGCAGCTTCTGCCGTGAAGGATGCCGTATTATCCATGGTTGTGAAATCTAATTTCCAATCTGACTTCTCTCCCCAGTATCCAATACTTTTATCTTTTAGGTTAAGAATGGGTGTATTATATTTTAAAATATCTGCGAAACATCCATTAAAAATAGATGTAGCCCGAATAGGGGATTGGTCTATATATTTTTTAAAAATTCTTCTCAGATCAAAATTTCTATTTTCGCCTTCAGGTAAGTCATTATAATCAGTACAGAAATCGGAAGGGATAAATCTTGGCACACCGGCTTTGCTGGCTCCTTCTAAAATCTTCTTTTGCAGATCTATAATAACATCTCCTAATCCTGCAACTGCAGAAACGACACAGTCAGCATTGGCGCATTCGGCAGATATGGCATTCACATCATTTAAATCAATGATCTTAACTTCAACACCCAATTCTTTAAGTATTTCTATTTTATCTGCATCAGTTGATTCACGGACAATAGCTTTGACGAAAGCACCTCGTTGAATCAATTCTCTACAAATTCTGTTTCCTAAATTGCCTGTTGCACCTGCAACTAAAATATTTTTTTTCATATTTCTTTTTTTTTAAGATGCTAAAAAGGGAAGTACGATATTAAGAACTTCCTGTGGTTTTTCTTCAAATAAATAGTGTCCGCTGTCCATAATTCCGACAACCTGCAGATCAGCAGCAACAAAAGGCAATCCGTAGTTCATATAATTGTAGCTGATATAACTTCCAATTCCTAAAACAGGCATAGACAGTTTCTTATAGTGCTTTGCATCCTCTATATCCTGATGAAAAGTTTGATACCACGCGTTGGATGCTCTGATGCTTTCCTTGTCATTGTAAGCTCTTGCATAAACCGCTCTTTCAAGCGCTGTCATTTTGCTTTCGTCAATCATCACATATTTAAAAAGCCATTCCTGCAAGAGGTGGAATCGACCTTCTAGCAATTGTTCGGGTAGACCCTTGACCTGATTAAATCCCATCCACCATACATAGGGCATTTCGCTATCCATTTTTTCATTAAAAGTTCCCGGAGACGGTATGAGTGGCATTTGGTATAGTCCTTCGCTTGGATGTGATCCATCAAGAACGATCAGTTTTTCTGTAGATTCAGGGAAGTTAAATGCAAAGCTCATCGCAACCATTCCTCCAATGTCGTGACCAATTAAACTGACTTTGTCAAAACCTAACTGCAGAACAAGCTGATGGATATCTGTGGCCATTGTCTTTTTATCATAACCTGATTCAGGTTTTTCTGATGTTCCCATACCTCTCAAATCAATGATGATAACACGGTATTCTTTTGCCAGCTGCATCGCAACCGGATGTAACGAATACCAGGTCTGTGGCCAGCCTGGGAGGCAGACCAAGGGTTTTCCCTGACCACCTTCTACGTAGTGAAGTTTGACGCCGTTAACGTTAATGTATTTGTTTTCGAATCCTGGAAGATTCTTGATCAATTCATCATCCGAATATTTATTACCTATCAAATTTGAGTTTTCGTTCATGTTAATTTTACTATTGACACAAAGATAAATTGTCTTTTTACAGGCAAAACTACCATCTGGTAGTTAATGCTCATCGGATGTTTTTTCTTATTCTGCTCAAAGCATTTGGGGTGATGCCAAGAACACTTGCCAATTGCTTTACGGGAATTTTTTGAAGGATCTCCGGTGTATTGAGGAATTCCAGATATCTTTCTTCAGCCGTAAGTGTCTGGAATTTCAAAATCTGATCAATCATTCGTACTGTTGTTTCTTCCCATATTTTTCTGCCGAACTCATGCCACACAGGCACGTGACCGTACAAGAAATCCATGTCTTTTTTTTCAATGATTATAAGGTCTGTATCTTCTACTGCGATAATATTAAACCTAGTTGGTTTCTGCGGATTGAGACTTGAAATTTCTGTAAAAAATTCATTTTTAAAAACGACCCAGGTTGTATTTTCACTGGTTGATCCCTCATAAAAAAAACGTAAACCACCGAAAACAATATAAAAATACTGATTGGCGATCTGTCCTTTTTTAAGTACGAGTGTTCCTTTCGGAACCGACTTTTTTCGGCATCTTGAAAGAACGATATTCAATTCACTATCATCAATGCTGATCGTTTGTCTAATAAATTTGACGAAGTTTTCCATTTGCTTTTACAAAATTTTTACTATCAGATGTGATTTGCACATAACCATAAAGGATATCAAACTAACATCAAATGTAGCTAAGATACAAAACATCCCGTCAAATGGAGTTGAGAATCTGATATTGTTTGCACGCAATCAAATGAAAATATGATCAGAATTTTTACTCAAGTCCTCGGGCTTCGTTGCCCAATTTTGGAAAGTGAGGTAATACCATTTCAAAATATTTCATCTTATTTATCTGATCTTGTGATAATAAAAAATCAAAATTTAATATTGCATATGATGCTACCTGATTTTATATAGCAAATATATTCCGTTGTCACTGTGGAAAAAAATCTTTTTGTGTATCCGGGATCGGAGATTCCAGAACCTCCGCAAAAATATTTCAAACTTTCATCAATACTCTTTCTTATTGTTTTCAAAGTATTGATCGCAATTTTCCTTGTGCCTTCCTGAATGTTAATCTGCATAGAAAAAGTCAGAAACCTCACAAGATGCAGTTCATTGAAATTTTGATCCTTATCATTCTTTAGATATAAGTAAGCTTATATGATCTTATGAAAAGTATTTTTGATAAAATTTATTTATAGATCAGTTCTTCCGATGGAATGATAAAGTAACCGTAAAAGAAGCGGTATTTTATTGTCTCTTAATATTGAATCCTTGAGCGTCATTTTCTTTTATATGTATCAATATTAAATTCTTATGTCGTGAGTCTAGTGGACAAATATCATTATTTAAGGAAGTACCGCGTAAAAAAAATGTGCTGCAAGATGAATGACGCAGCACATTTTATTATATCTAAAAATCATTAACTATAAAAAATTGTATTGGTAAAGGCAAATAAATATTGACGACGTTTTGTCATTTAAAAAAAATTAATCCTAAGAGCCTGCGATATCTAAAACAATCCTCCCATCGATCTGCCCAGCTTTCATTTTGTCAAAAACGTCATTGATATCTTCTAATTTTGCAGAGGTGACAGTGGCTTTTACCAGACCTTCATTAGCGAAATCTAAAGCTTCCTGTAGATCCTTTCTGGTTCCAACAATAGATCCTCTCACCGTAATTCTTTTAAGAACAGTCTCAAAGATCGGTAACGGGAAAGATCCAGGAGGTAGACCATTTAGTGCGATCGTACCTTTTCTTCTCAGCACATCTATTCCTTGTTTAAAGGCAATTGGAGAAACGGCAGTGATCAATGCACCGTGCATTCCTCCAACTTCTTTGTGAAGATATTGTCCCGGGTCAGTTTCTTTTGCATTCACCACCAAATCAGCACCCAGTTTTTTAGCCAGTTCCAGTTTATCATCTGATACGTCAATAGCAGCCACATGCATTCCCATTGCTTTCGCATATTGTACTGCCACATGGCCCAAGCCCCCGATTCCTGAGATGGCGACCCATTCGCCAGGTTTTGTTTCTGTCTCTTTTAATCCTTTGTACACAGTAACACCTGCACAAAGGATAGGAGCAATTTCAAGGAAGTTTGCATTCGATTTCAAATGTCCTACATATCTGGAGTCTGCGATCACATATTCTGCAAATGCACCATCTACACTGTAACCGCCGTTCTGCTGTGCCTCACAGAGTGTTTCCCATCCTGTGATACAATAATCACAGCATCCACAAGCAGAATATAACCACGGAACACCCACTGCATCACCTTCTTTTACCATAGCTTCCGGTCCGCAGGCCACCACTATTCCTACACCTTCATGTCCAGGAATTAGTGGCATTTTGGGTTTCGCAGGCCAGTCACCATCGACAGCGTGAAGGTCTGTGTGGCAAACACCGCAGGCGATAACTTTTACCAATACTTCATATCGTCCGGGAACTTTTACAGGAACTTCCATAATTTTCAATGGCTCACCGTAACCCTGTACGACAGCCGCTTTCATTGTTTTTGGGATCATAATTTAATTTTTATTAGATTATTGATAGTTTTAGAAATACAAGTATGCTTGCAAGCCTTATGTGAAGCTAACCTATCTTAGGTTATTTATATAAGATAATGATAGTTAAATTTTTAATGGAGCTAAATTAGAATGATAGCAGCCTATCTTATAGCACGATTGTCCAAAAAAATAGTAGTATCATACTTAATGTACTGATTCTAAAATTGTTTATGAAAAATTAAAAAAAATACTATCAATCTTTTCTTTAAAGAAAATTAAAATATTAATGACGACTTAAATCCTTGAAGATCATGACTGTTCTTTAAAATGTTTAGCTGCAGAAATGATGGCTCCATAAAAAGATCTTCGTAGTAAGCGATCCCGTTCAGGAGATTCTGTCGGAATGTGTCCCATTTTTTCTGATTGGAGACTGTCATATCTGTAAGAGATTCTGACATACCCGTTTTAAAAAAATCAACGTACATCTTAAGTTCATTGATAAACATGTTTGGCCGGTAAATATTTGATAGCATATTGATATATCCATAAATATGTTTCACCATTTGTGATAACGAGATTTCCCTGTCGAAATACGCAAGATTTGGTCCCGGACAAATAATGACACCCTGATCTTCTCCTTTGACTTCTATTTTGTTTTCAATATAAGCTGAGTTGGCCAACCCCACGCACAAGCAAGCTTTTTCGACGATCACATTTTCTTTTGTTCTTGATTGGGAAGAACCCAATGCCGCTGTATCCTTGTTTAATTGTTCAAATTTTAAAGTCTGGTATTTTGCAGATGCCGTACAAAGGCCGTCAGAAGAAAACTCTTTGTTCAATGCCAAAAACTTTTTAGGGCAAGAGCTTCCGGAGCGCTTATCGGCTGGCTTTGATTTCCTGATTATTTCATTGGAAGTTCCTTTGATGGTATTGAATAGCGTACCCAATGGTGATAGGTTGCTCAAATAAAAATCCGGTTCTTTAGATCCTGCGAGCAATTGTCTTGTTTCCGGATCTAAGGATGTCGCTTCGGGAACCAGCAAGAAAGGTGATCCCCACCCAACACTGTCTATACCATAACGATTTATCAGAAACTGATGTTCCTCCGATGTTCCAACGCCGCCCTGAACAGTGATCCTAATTTCACATGGTTTTGGTGGAACAGTTCTCGACTTTTTGTTTAAGGCAGCTATCATAAGATTATGGGCACTTTCTGTTAATTCATTTTTTCTTTCTTTGAATTCTTCTAAGATCGGTCCCAAAAGATATCCTTCTGTGGCAAATGCATGTCCTCCACAATTTAAACCGGATTCGATTCTATATTCCGAAACCCAAAGCCCTTTTTTCGCCAAAAACTGACCTTGGATCATAGCAGAGCGAAAGTCGCTGACCTTTAGAATAATCTTCTTCTTAAGTTTATTTTCAGAATCAGGATAGAAATCTTCAAACTGCTCGATGTAACTGTATAATCTGGGATTCATACCTGCAGAAAGTACGACGGAGGAGGATAGTTTACTTTGTGCAAAACCGCGCAGAGATGCATGGGCATCGTTGTAGATGATAGGTAATTGTTCCTTATTCCTATAATTATCTTTATCAACTTTGGTCATAATATTGACATCAATGTTCCCCGGCGAAAGATGGCGGTCAAGATAATCTGACAAACTTAATTCTGTATTCTGTTTGGCAGAAAGAAATTTCTTCAGTTCGGTTCTGAGCTTTGAAGTATTGGGAAGCATGTCTGTAAAATCAATCAATGACTGCTTCTGATTAACCAGTTCTTCCTTGAATGATTTAAATTTTTGCGAGACGATATCATCTACCATATTCAGATATGCCGTGATTCTTTTTGCGCGATGATCCTCAGCTTTGATTGAGATTTCCGTAAAGCTCAAACTGAACTTCTTGCTGTAAAATCTCCGCATTTTTTCAGTGATCTCGTCATCGATGATGGATATGACGGAGGAAATTCCAAACTGCGCCACACGTATAGGAGTGTCAATTGTAAAAGCGATACCCATCACCGGGATATGAAAATTGTGTAAAGATTTATTGTTCATTCTATTAGAATTATCTGGATCAAAGTTATTATGGATTACTGCTGCCAATTTGCTATCTCACCCTGAGGTGCAGCACCACCTTGCGCCTCCGTGATGGTTGCTTTTTCCTGATTGATATGATAAATGTAGGCTGCTACTTTCTCTGCTTCTCTGCCGGAAATTGTGCCTTCCTTAATAAACGGGCGCATAGCGGGATTGTTTGGAGATCCGTTTTCCAACATCCAGAAAACGTTTTTAAAAAGTGTTTTTTGTTTGATGTTGATCCACTGCTTATCTGTCAGATTCGGACCGATTCCGCCCTTTCCAGATTCAGAATGGCATGAGACGCAGTTTGTTTTAAAGATCTGCTCACCTTCTGCTATGTTTTCAGAATTGTAGGCAGCTGTTTCCAGATCTATCGGTGGTGCGGTCTTTTCATAATCCTTAATTGATGCTAATTGCATTCTGCTTTCGTCCTCATATTCCGCCTCAGGATGGGCATAATCGGTAAAAGCGAAGGCAATCAGATACAGCGCACAGGAACCGATCGTGAAATAAAACAATCCGAGCCACCATTTCGGCAAAGCGTTGTCCAGTTCCGTGATGCCATCAAAACCATGGTCTATCAGCAGCTGCTTTTCCTCGGTCGGTGACTGTTTTCTGAAAGCGGAATTCCACAATTTCTGGAAATACGGAATGGCTTTGTCATTTAAATAAGACTGTTTCTCCTCGGCAGACAAGAGTTTGAAATTAGCATTTTCCACTAAGTCTCCGATGGAATCCATAATGAGCAGAAGAAGGCAGACGACTACAAGCAGTCCCCAGAAAAATGGGGTTTTAAAGTAGCTTTCATCAGCGAACATCTGGAAGCTGGCAAACATTAATACCACAGTAAGGGCAATGTAAATTGAAATCGGTGTTCTCGTTTTCATTTCTGTTGAGATTTCAAGGTTAATTATTTGATGGAAGCAGTTTTAAATTCTGTCGTTCTGATGTCTGTACCAAGTCTTTGCAGATAGGCGATCAAAGCAATGATCTCCCTTTGCTCAAGTGGAACAAAAGCATTTCCTTTTAAGCCTTTTTCTTTTTCCATTTGATCTTTCAGGTCTGCTGCTTCAGAATAAATCCTTTTAACAATGGCTTTTGATTGATTGTTTGCCCACTGATCAGCAGAATCAATTTCTGCTTTTGTATAAGGCACATCAAAGGTATTTTTCATCAACTTGACCTTTGCAACCATTTGACTGCGATTCAATGTGTTTGCTATTAACCAAGGAAAACGGGGCATGATGGATCCTGCTGAAGTGATCCTTGGGTTGTACATATGTTTGAAGTGCCAGGAATCAGGATTTTTTTGGCCTTCCCGCTGAAGATCAGGTCCGGTTCTTTTTGAACCCCAAAGGAAAGGTCGGTCGTATATAAATTCCCCTGCTTTCGAATATTGCCCATTCTTACCGTCAAACCTCATAACTTCATCCCGGAAAGGCCGTATCATCTGTGAATGGCAGGAATTACAGCCCTCACGTATATAGAGGTCCCTGCCTTCCAGCTCAAGCGGCGAATAAGGTTTCACAGATGCCAGCTGTGTTACATTGCTTTTTATGGTCAATGTAGGAACAATCTCCACCAATCCGCCGATTGCTATTGCAACAAATGCAAGGAAAGATAAAAGGTGTGGTGTTCTTTCCAGCCAAATATGCCATCCTTCTCCTTGTTTTCTGGAGTTCCCGACGTTTGCTAAAGCCACGGCCTCGGCAGGAACATCTTTTTGAAAAGAACCGGCCTTGATCGTTTTATAAATGTTGACTACCATAATTATGGCACCACCAAGATAGAATAGTCCCCCTAAGAAACGCATTTTGAAGTAGGGTAGAATAGCGGTAACCGTATCCAGCCAGTTTTTGTAGACCAATGTTCCATCCGGGTTGAACTGCTTCCACATCAGTCCTTGGGTAAAGCCTGCAATGTACATCGGTAAGGCATAAAATATAATCCCAATAGTTCCCAACCAAAAGTGCCAGTTTGCCAGTTTGGTGGACCATATTTTTGTTCTCCACATCACAGGAACCAAGTAGTAAATAACTCCAAATGCCATGAAACCATTCCATCCCAATGCCCCCAGATGAACGTGGCCGATCACCCAGTCGGTGTAATGGCCAATCTTGTTCAGCGATTTTGTGGCGAGCAGAGGACCTTCAAAAGTTGCCATACCATAACAGGTAACAGCAACAACAAAGAATTTAAGGATGGGATCTTCCCGCACTTTATCCCAGGCACCTCTCAATGTCAGTAGGCCATTCAGCATGCCACCCCAAGACGGAGCGATCAGCATAATAGAAAATCCCGTTCCCACTGCCTGCGCCCACGCTGGCAATGCCGTATATTGCAGGTGATGAGGTCCTGCCCATAGATAGACAAAGATCAAAGACCAAAAATGGATAATGGATAATTTGTAGGAAAAGACAGGGCGATTCGCTGCTTTTGGTAAGAAATAGTACATTAGTCCAAGAACAGGTGTTGTAAGAACAAAGGCAACTGCATTATGACCGTACCACCATTGCACGAGGGCATCTTTGACACCTGAATAAACAGAATATGATTTCCAGCCGGTGAAGGAAAGCGGAACTTCCAGATTATTGAAAATATGAAGCATTGCTACAGCGATCCAGGTCGCAATGTAAAACCAAATGGCAACATACAGATGTCTTACACGCCGTTTCATAATCGTTCCGAACATATTGATCCCGAAGATAACCCACGAAATAGTAATTAGAATGTCGATCGGCCATTCGTGTTCAGCATATTCTTTTGAAGTATTGATACCCATAAGAAATGTTATTACCACAGCGATGATCATCAATTGCCAGCTCCAGAAATGAATCCAGGATAGCGTGTCGCTGTACATTCTGGTTTTCAGCAGCCTCTGCATGCTGTAGTACGCACCACAGAAAAAAGAATTGCATACAAATGCAAAGATCACAGCACTTGTGTGGAGCATCCTGATCCTGCCGAATCCCATAGCTCCCTGCGAGTTGATTAATCCTTGTATATTGCCGCTTCTTAAACTTTGAATGGTAGTGTCATCCGTTCCGAACAAAAATTCAGGTAATTCCGGATAGAAGAGCATCAGAGCAGCGGTAAGCCCCAAGATAAAACCAATGATCCCAAATGTAACGGTCGCATAGAGAAATGCCCTGACAATTTGATTGTCGTAATTAAATTTTTGTGTCTCCATAATTCCTTTTTAAACTGGAAAAATGATATCTTCTCAATGGAATACACTAAATTAAAGGTTTCCATAGTATATTAAATATCATAGTCCGGGTTCTATGTTTTGACAAAGGTATTTGGTAACTTTGTCTGATACTATTAGATAAAGTTCTAAAGTATACTGAAAACTACTAAAACGCATATAATGAACTCATGTGGCAAAAGCATCAGGAAAATTAGAAGGGAAAAGGATTTTACCCAGGAATATATGGCTTTTGAAATGGGGATCTCCCAGAAAGCGTATTCGGATATAGAAAATGCAAAGGTCAAGATCAACCTTGATATTTTGAATAAGATTTCAACCATATTGGGAATCAAGCCATCGGATGTCTGTAGTATAAGTGGCCAATGCGGTGGCGGTCATTATGAGACCAAGTACAATGAACTCGTAGAGTTTTTGAAGAAGAATAAGATATCGATTCCTGATAAATTTTTGTAGTTTCTTTTTCACTGGGTTTTCAAGCTTTTATCAATGTTCTATTCTTATTGCTTTTAAGGTTTTGATTGCAGCTTTATTTTTAATTGCCTAATGGTATTAGTACAAAGAATAAGTGAGAATGCTCACAAAATGCAATTCCAGGTGATTGACATTTGATCCTTATTATTTTGTTGGTAAAGATCATCTTCAAAATCGCTTTTTCAATAAAGATAATAAATCCTAGAAATCCTTCCTTTTGCCTCACAAATCTGGGCATATTGAGATCTTTCATGCCAAAGCACAGTTCGAAATCAGTTCCAGAAGCAATACAGTCAACATAAAAAGGTATATCACTTTCCCGGTATATGGAACAACTACAAATTGCTGTTCATAGGTAATTCATAAAAATGATTTAGTTAAAGCTCTTCAGGAGAACGTTCTATACAGATAGCAGATGGTTTAGTCTTATTGATAAACGCTCTGATTGCTGCCGGCTGATGGTTATAAGTGATTAGTTGTGTATAGTGTCTGACTACTAGAATGACAGCACTTGGTTTCTGTCCAGACGTTGGCATTATTGCTGTGACGAGGCTACATAAATGTTATTTAGACAACATTAATACATTTGCTTTAATGTGGTTGACCAGAAAGCAGAATCATTGAAATATAAAATAATCCGAGATTATCGAGAATCTTTATTTAAATCGATAATTAATAATGAACTGAAATTTCGTAAGTATAATTGTTTGCTCACGCTTTTCTTATATATAAAATGCTAATCTGGTCTTTTTTACTATAGCATTATTGTAAGTTTTAAATTACAGATTATGATATATTCCTTTAAATTCATGGCAGGAATCTTTGATCTTTTTAAGTTGTTCAGCAACAATTTCAGCGCTCTCAAGATCCAGATCTTTACTGTCTAGTGCTTTCTGATAGGCCTGTATTGCGGCGTTTTCCCCAAATATAGCATTTTGCAGCGTAGACTCTTCTAAGTGTCCTACAATAAATGAATTTTTTAAATCTATCCACACACGGTGCAGACTTCCAGATAAGGAAGCTGAATCAGCGGCGTTACCCCCTCGGTGAGTTATCAAATCAATAATCTCATTTTTCATAATTTTTGTTTGGGACGTAATATGCTCATATTGATCCTGAAGTTTATGGTTTTTTTCCCAGACTTTGCCTTCAACCTTTTCAAAGCCTTCCAGTCGGTCATTGATAATATGAAGCAGGTCATTTAAAACTGAAATTGTTTTTGAATTTTCCATTGTAACTTAATTATTTAAAGGAGGGATTAACAATTTTAATGCCTAATAGTCTGAACTTTTTAAATTTTAAATGTTGATTTTTTAAATTTCAAACCAATTATTATTTTGAAAGATTGCTATTAGTTGGCTCAATTATGGTGTTTTATAGTTTAGCAACTTTAAATAATTTTCAAATGTACAGTGAAAACAATATCATTATTATAGGAGGTGGATTTGCCGGAGTGGAACTGGCAGAGCGTTTATTGAAATCCAATATTGAAGCACATGTTACATTGGTCGATAAGAATAATTATAATTTTTTTCCACCATTGTTATATCAGGTAGCTACAGGTTTTTTGGATGTCTCAAATATCAGCTATCCATTCAGAAAACATTTCAGGGGACATTCTAATTTCACATTTCGTATGGGCGAGCTTAGAGAAATAAAAGCACGCGAGAACAAAGTCATTTTGAATAATGGGGAACTTACATATTCTGAATTAATAATAGCAACGGGAACAATCTCAAACTATTTCGGAAATGAAAATATCAGGAAAAACGCTCTTCCGATGAAAACTATTTCAGATGCAATAAACCTCAAGAATATACTTTTGGAGAGACTTGAAACGGCATCAAGAGCATCAAGTATTGAAGAAAAAAAGAAACTGACTACATTCGTCGTGGCAGGTGGCGGACCCACTGGTGTTGAAGTAGCAGGAATGCTGAGTGAACTTAGAAAAAATATACTATTCAAAGATTATCCCGAATTGAAAAATGAATTGTTTGAAATCTATCTAATAGACGGACTTCCTACCATTCTAGCTCCTATGAGCAAAGAATCCCAGAAATATGCGACCGAATCCTTGAAAGCTATAGGTGTGATCATAAAATTGGGTCAGGTGGTCAGGGATTACACCGATGGTATGGTACAACTTGCAGATGGTACAACCATAGAAACCTCAAATCTTATCTGGACCGCAGGTGTGACAGCTGAGGTATTTTTAGGTCTTCCAGAAAATTCTTACGGAAAGGGAAAGCGGCTTATTGTAGATGAGTTTAACAAAGTTAAGGGTCAGAATAATATATACGCAATTGGAGATACTTGCATAATGACAACAGATCCAGCATTTCCGCAAGGACATCCACAGCTGGCGCAGGTTGCGATCCAGCAGGCAAGACTTCTTGCATCCAATATAATATCTGAAGAAAAAAATCAGAGACGGAAATCATTCTTATACAATGATAAAGGGTCTATGGCCATAATTAGAAGGAATCGTGCTGTTGCAGACCTAAAAGGACCGATTAAGCATTTCAATGGATTTATTGCTTGGCTGATATGGGTCTTTATTCATTTGATGTCATTAATGAATGTAAGGAACAAGATTACCACATTTTTAAACTGGCTTAATTCTTATACAACTAAAGATCAGCCACTACGGATGATCATTGATCCTTCAGAAAAGAATACATAAAACAAAAAAAGTCATCTATTTAAGATGGCTTTTTAATGTTAATTTATGGTAGACCACCTCCACCAGCTGAACCGTAGATCTGTCACGGCGCAAAACTTCCTTTATTATCTGCAAACTGCACAAAGATCGAAGCCAATTCATCTGGTTGTCCAGGTCTTCCCAATGGCGTGTCACCACCACATAATCCAATGGCATAATTAACAGCATTACCGGATTATTTGAAAAGTATTCAGATACAGGGGGCCTTTCGCTTTTCAGGTTCCATTTACGCATTACGAAATAGCTATTTGATGGGAATTTGTGTAGAAAGCACTATAAGGACCGTCAAAGCAATGGAAAGGAACATTGTCAAGATTAGGAATTGAAAAATCCTTTACTAGGATAGTATATTCAAATTTTAACTTCATCCTTTTCAATATGACGGAGGTCATAATTTATCGAAACTAAAAATAATAATTTTGATTATAATCCCCATAGGGTGATCCATTAAGGCTATGAAAAACTTTTCCTTACAGTGAAATAGACTTGACTCGGGTAATAAGCAAAAGCATCATTTGTCTATAAGGATTTGCAATATATGTGATAACAATTTAGTAAAGTTAAGTATTATTAATCAGCGTGGTAAAAAAAGGTTAATGATGTTAAGTTTGTTTTGACAGAAATTTTGGACAGTTGCGACTATACACATAAAAGGGAGAGATCCGGCTGTTGTTGCATTTCAATAAAATAGCAATGAAATCTTTATTGTTAAAAACTTATTTGTCAATGTCAAAGTAACAAATCAAAATTATAATTCATGAAATTTTCAGAAATACTTCTACAAAAGATCAGCTATTATTTGAGAGATAGAAATGAGAAAATTTCTATTGCCGAAAGTGTTACCTCAGGATGTCTTCAGCTTGCTTTTTCGGAAATGCCCAGTGCGGAACAATTTTTTGAAGGAGGATTGACAGTCTACACTATTGATCAGAAAGTCAAACAACTAAATATTGACTATGATGAGGCAAAAGCTGTAAATTGTGTTTCCAAAAATGTGACGGAGGTTATGGCGCTTAATGTCGCAAAACTGTATGGAACTGAATGGTCTATTGCCACTACGGGATATTCAACACCGACACCGGAATCCGGAAACGAAATTTTTGCCTTTTATGCAGTAAGTTACAAGGGAGAAGTTATAGTATCGGATCGCATCGATCTGCAACCGCTTACAAAACCAATGGATGCTCAGAATTATTTTGCCGAGTGTGCTTTGAGCTGCCTGACCAGCGAAATTAAAAGATACTTACCAAAAGCACATTAACAAACAAAAATATTAAATATAAATTGAGGATATGGTATTTTAAAACCGCTGCGAATATAAACTTGATTTAAAACAAACTATAATACATAAAGTAATGTCTAAAACTACACTACTTCTAATACTGCTTAGTTCATTTTCATACAGCCAAAGCTTTAGCAAGCTTATGAGCTATTCTAGCTTTTACAATAAAAAGATAGATTCATTCATTAACTATATGAAGAATCCACCTGCTGTCAGTTCCTCAAATGCTGGCATTCAGCAAATGGTTTACGAGATGGACGGTTTTCATATTGGTATTGAAGAACATCCATCCAACAATGGCATCATCGGCGAAATGTTCATATTTCAGATTGAGGCACAAGATGCGCATTCCGACTGGCTGAAAGTTCACGAACAAATCAGCAATGACAGATCTTTCAAATTTATCAAAGGAATGTATGATGACAATTACATAAAACACAATGAACTTGAATTGGATCGTTTACTACTACTTTTGGAAAAAAACGATAAAAAACCTGATGTAAGATATGCGGTCAGATACAAAAAAGATCTTGCGTATTATACATTATCAGTCATCGACAGTAATATGGTGTTAACAATTGATGGGAAAAACCACTGACTCGTTTCCATTTACGATAAATCGTCTTTCAGAAACAATAATGCTCTTGTACGCAGACTCGCCATTTTAAGACAATCTTCTTATACTAATCTCCTGCTTGATCTTTCTATAACTCTATCATTAAATGACCAATCTATATCAGTTGTTAGATATTGTTTTACGAATCAACGCGGAAGACTATAGTAAGTTTAATCATTAATATAAAAAAAGAAATGGCATATACTGAACAGTATTACGGTCAACATCTTTTATTCATTGAGAACACCATTCGGTTCTTTCTAAAATATCTTTTGATCACTTTTTATTTTTCATAATGTGTAATTTTTACCCTCATTGATTTTAAAGGTTCTTGTATTTGTTAAACTAGTTTAATGCATAAGGTTTTTCCTTCGACTAAATTTGTACTATCAAATCATACAAAATCAAACAAAATGGAAAATAGAATTTTAGGATTGCACCACATCACAGCAATCGCCAACAACGCAAAAAGAAATTTGGATTTTTACACGCAGGTTTTAGGCTTAAGACTTGTAAAGAAAACGGTTAACTTTGATGATCCGGGAACATATCATTTTTATTTTGGAAATGAAACCGGAGCAGCCGGAACTATTTTAACATTCTTTCCTTGGGAAGGAATCGGGCAAGGGACAAATGGTTCTGGTCTGGCAACACATATTGGATATTCAGTCGCAAAAGGAAGTCTTGCATTCTGGAAAAACAGACTTCAACAGTTTAATGTAGCTTTTGAGGAAGGAGAAATATTTGATGAAGAGCTGATTTCTCTAAAAGATCCAGATGGACTTCAATTACAATTTATTGAAACGTCTACACCAGATGAAAGAAAAATTTGGACAACAGATGACATCAAAGATGAAAATGGATTGAAAGGTTTTCATAATGTCACTTTGACTTTAAAAAAAGCAGAGCCAACGATCAAAGTTCTAACAGACATTCTTGGTTATAAACTTCAGAAACAGGAAGGCGAAAGATACCGTCTTGCAACTGATGCAATTGAAACGGCAAACCTTATTGATATTATTGAAAATGATAAACTTGCTGCAGGTAAAAATGCTGCCGGAACCAATCACCACATCGCTTTCCGTGTAGAAAATGATAATATTTTGATGGAATTCCGTGAAAAAGTAATGTCTGCCGGATTAAATATCACGCCGAAAATCGACAGAGATTATTTCTACTCGTTATACTTCCGCGAACCAGGCGGCGTTCTATTCGAAATAGCAACAGACAATCCCGGCTTCACTGTGGATGAACCTTTGAATGAGTTAGGAAAAAACCTAAAACTTCCAAAACAATATGAATCAATGCGTCATCAAATAGAGGAAGCATTACCGAAGTTATCATAGATCATCATCCGTCATTACAATAAATTTTAATTTTGTAGTAATAAAAAGCTAATAGTCAACAACTTTCAACTTTAAATTAATAAAATTATGGCACTTATCACAGGACTTCACCATGTAACCGCCGTTACAGGCGATGCACAGGAAAATATAGATTTTTATACAGGTGTTTTAGGACTTAGACTAATAAAGAAAACCATCAACTTCGATGTTTCTGATGTTTACCACTTCTATTTCGGGGACGAGTTTGGAACACCGGGAACAATTATGACCACTTTCCCTTATGGAAAAGGTTTGGCAAGTGGAAGACACGGCAAAGGAATGCTGAATACGACCGCTTTTTCACTGTCAATGGACGCTTTGGATTATTGGCTGGAACGTTTGGATCAATTTAATATTCCTTACAAACAGCCGCAACAAAGGTTTTCAGGTGAGGTTTTTATTTATCTGGAAGATTTTGACGGACTAGGTTTGGAGTTGGTTTTCAATGTAAAAGATGATAGAGTAGGTTACGGCAATGGCTATGTACCTGTAGATTTTGCAATTAAAGGTTTTCATCATGTGGAACTTTGGGTAGATGCTTATGAAAAAACAGCTGCACTTTTGACAACGCAGATGGATCATCAATTAATAGCAGAAAGTTCTGACAGATTCAGATACGGAACAGAAGACAAGCCCGGAAAATATGTCGATCTGCTTTGCACGCCAAATGTTTTGAAAGGACTAGCAGGAAGAGGAACCATCCACCACGTCGCGTTTGCTACACCCGATAAACAATCCCAATTGCAACTTATTGACAATTTAAAAGCGTACGGGATGCAACTTACAGAAGTGAGGGATCGTAAATATTTTTCCTCGATTTATTTTAAAGAACCAGGCGGGGTTTTATTTGAAATTGCAACTTCAGGTCCCGGTTTCGACGTTGATGAGGAGTTGGCATCTTTGGGCGAGGATCTGATGCTGCCTGAACAATTCGAAGAAAAACGAGAACATCTGATAGATGTGCTTTCAAAAATTACTTATCCAACAGAAAAATTCAGATAAAATGAACCACACTTTAGATATAAAAACATCAGGCAAACCTCTTAATCAGGCAGAAAAGGCATTGATAATGATTCACGGAAGGGGCGGAAGTGCTCCGGATATTCTGAGCTTATCACAACATTTGAATGTTGAAGATTATGCTTTACTGGCACCGCAGGCCACCAATGGAAGCTGGTATCCTTTATCTTTCATTGCTCCTGTTGAAGAAAATGAACCTTGGCTGTCATCAGCCATTGAAACGATTGGTAAAACGGTGAAAACTGCTTTGGATAAAGGAATCAAGGCTGAGAATATTTATTTTTTCGGATTTTCGCAGGGAGCTTGTCTTACATTGGAATTTTTAGCTCGAAATGCTCAGAAATTCGGTGGAGCAGTGGCTATAATCGGTGGTGTAATTGGAGATAAAATCAATCGCGAAAATTACGGAGGTGATTTTGCACAAACGCCGGTATTCCTTGGAACAAGCAATCCGGATTTCCACGTTCCTGTAGAAAGAGTGTATGCAACAGCAAATATTTTAAAAGAAATGAATGCTTATGTGACCGAGAAAGTTTACCCAAACTTCGGTCATTCCATCAATCAGGAAGAAATTGAACTGGCAAATTCTATAATTTTCAAATAATCTCAATCAAAACAAAAATGAAAATTACAAGAATATTCAGTGACAAAAATGGCGATTCATATTTCGAAGACATTGAAATTCCATTAATTGATCAAGGAGAAATTGGCTTTCTGTCTGAAAACATTAATGTTAAAACATTACAGTTCAGAACCGTTTCTGCCGATTACGATTATGATTTTCACTGTGCGCCGCAACGACAATACATTGTTCTTCTGGATGGCGGTGTGGAAATAGAAACTTCATTGGGAAAAATAAGACAGTTTCAAACCGGAGAAATCCTTTTGGTAGAAGATACTTTCGGTAAAGGTCATAAAACCAAGAATCTGGTTAAGAAGAAGCGCACATCATTATTCATTCATCTATAAAATGGTGGATAGCGCTAACTGAAATAAATAGTAAAAAAATTTCATTGATAGAAATGTAGTGATTTTTCAGATTGAAAAAGAGTTTGATCAATTTTACTGATGCTAAAATGGATAGTTGTTTATCATAGTATAAACACTTTTTCATAATTTGCATCTATAAAATTTCTCTATGTTCGAAAATATCATCAAGAATGTAACACGATTCATCAGCTTAACAAAAGAGGAAGAAAAATTTTTCATAGATCTATTGGTCTTTGAGTCAATCCCAAAGAAAACTATTTTGTTACGGGAAGGCGAAATTTGCCATTTTGAGGGTTTTATACAGAAAGGATGCGTCCGTACATATTATTTAGATGATAATGGTTTCGAAGTCACTATTTTGTTCGCTATTGAGGATTGGTGGATCAGTGACATTGCGTCATTTCAGGATCAAAAACCTTCCAATTTATATATTGAAACCATTGAGGATTCAGAGATTTTCATGCTTACGCCTTTGACCAAAGAAAAACTGCTGCAGGAAATTCCAAAGTTTGAAAGGGTCTTTAGGATGTTAGTTCAAAGAAATCTTTATACACTTCAAAATCGGTTGGTCAATACAATTTCTAAAAGTGCCTCAGATCGATATTTAGAATTTATAAAAGTATACCCTACAATTCCTCAAAGAGTTGCACAATATTACATTGCCTCCTACCTTGGTGTTTCAAAAGAATTTGTAAGTACAATCAGAAAACGCTTGGTTTCCAAAGAAAGATGATTGTCTGAAATATAAACAAAATTAGCTGAGGTTCTGTAATTAATTATTGGTTTTCGATCTGACTTTAATGCTTAAACAGAGATTTATTGCTGTGCAGTTTTCTTGATGAACGGATCGAAAGACAGACCAACGTTCACATAAAATGTTGTTTGTGGTTTTGCCTGGAAAATATATGAACCGAAAGATTCAGATTTCTCAAATAAACGCCCTTCCACAATATTTTTCGCACCGCCCTTCAATGTTGCAACAAAAGAATTTCCAAGATAATGTTCATACATCAGTCCCGAATTAATCTCTATCTGCCGGAATTCGTATTTTTTATCCGTACTGTCGATATTATAAAGATACAATGATGTTCCATCCAATTCACTCCCAATCGAGAGCCTGCCATTCTCAGCAATTCTTTTTCTGAGGTACACGCTTTTGGGTAAAAGAATGTCGGCGATAAGACCATTATTAAATTTATGCTCATAAGTGAATGTCGGAATGACCGGTGTCTGAACGGAAGGATCTATGGCAACCAAAAGTCCCACGGTCATTTTGGTATTTGCATTGGCTCTCAAAACCATCGTCGCCGTCGCTATTCCGCGCAGTCTTTCAAAATGTTGTTCACTCCCGTCCACTGAGGCGCTGGCCGAATAGATCATCATCCTGTTGAACAGTTTTGCAAAATAAGTAAGACTCAAACTCTCGGAATGATAGTGATAATCTTCTTTGCTTCTGAAAAATAGGTTACCAGCAGGATCATTTATTGCCGTATTTGCTGAAACGTAGCGGTAATTAAGGTTAGTGCCCAATACCCATTTCTGTTTTTTGATCAAATTGATATTGGCACTCATTTTTGCACGGTAGAAATTTTTCACTTTTGCCTCTGCCAATTCCCGACCTCTCAATGTAGAAGAAAAAGTGTAAGGTGTCAACAGATTATATTCTATATTCAGTGCACGGGTAATCGGAAATTTCTCCGCGATGTACGCCATTGTTTTTGTGGACGTACTGTCCTTAACCTGTGAGAAGTAGAGTGTGCCGGTTATAACTGTTGCTAATAAAGAGAATTTTGCTTTCAAAATGTAAATGTTTTTATTTTATGGTTTCGACCCGGGATTGTAAGAAGTCAAGAGTGAATATTTTATCGTAGATCTTATCAAGCGATTTATCTGTCGACAATTTTTTGAATGATCCCGGATCATTGTATGTACAACTGCCGATGACGACGAGCCATAACTCTTTTAGACCCTCTCGTTTTTTAAAGTCCATTAATCTGGCATTGGAATAGTATTCACTTGCCGAAGACTCCTTTGTATTATCGAAAAAGATTACCCCGGTATGTACGCCGGAGTATCTGATGATACTGAACTTACATCGCATCCAATGAATGATCTCAATAGATGGATCGTATGATTGTATAAAACGGCTCAGATCTGCAACCTTCGTGATCATCTCTTCCTGTTGTTCGGCAGAGAGACAGGAATGCTCTATCTCTTTCACAATTTTTAGAAAACTTTCAACCTCCATAGATCAGATTTAGGAAGCAAAAGAAAGGATTTTAGATCTTGGTTTTTATTTTTTTATACCAAACACCCCTGAACTTCTACCAAATCCCATAATTTTTTTGGTAGTCGAAAACAGCTGTTTTGTATAAATTTATAAATGTACTATGGCAAATGATCTATTTTTGTAATGAATTAATATATTATGGAAGTCTATAACCACAATAAGAACAGTGGTATTATCAACTTTTTAGTGGATGCACGGTATCGCTTTTTTAGACACAGTTTGCTATTGCTGTGGTTGTTTTCGCTATTGGCCAATGTCAACTTTATTTCTGAGTTCACGGAAAATTCAAGGTACCTTCTTTTCCTTGCAGTGTTTATGACCTTTGTACTGATGATTTACATCAATATGTATGTGATTGTCCCCTTATTTTTTTTCAAAGGAAAGTATTTCGCATATCTTTTGGCTATACTGATGCTGTGTATCACAGGTCTCACGTTTCTCATTTTTATCATTGGAGATCTTTTCAATAATTATCATATTAATAATCAGCATCGGCAATTCCGGATCAATGAATATTTTGAGAGTGGGAATTTCGTTATGCTTTTTATCTTATTGACTACGACTATAAAACTGCTTCAAAGATGGATCGTAGACAGTACCAGAATGACGGAATTAAAGACCCTGACCATGAATCTCGAACTGAATGAGCTGAAAAATCAGATCACCCCGCATTTTCTGTTCAATATGCTCAACAATATAAAGGCACTGATCAGAAACAATCCTTTGAAAGCAACGGACATCATTGTGAGATTATCAGACCTGTTGAGATACCAGCTGTATGAGAGCAGCAATGAAAAGGTTAGGCTGACTTCCGAAATTAAGTTCATAACCAATTTTCTAAGTCTTGAAAAAATCAGAAGGGATCACTTTGATTTTTCGATCCAGATAAATGATGAATTGCCGGATCTGAGAACAATCGAAATACCTCCTAACCTTTTTATACCATTCGTAGAAAACGCAGTCAAACACAGCACGGAGAGCATAGAAAATGGAAACAGCATCAATATTACTTTTTTCATCACCAAAAAGGAAATATTTTTTTCGTGCAGTAATTCCATACCTATACAAAAAGAGCAGCATCAAAATCTCTATCGAGGTCTGGGATTGAAAAATATTACCCGAAGGTTACAGCTTTTATTTAATGAGGATGAATATAATTTAGAAATCTCATCGACAGTCAACCAGTATACCGTTAACTTAAAAATCCCAATATGAACTGTATCATTATAGATGACGAGCCATTGGCAAGAGAGGAATTACATTCGATGCTTGAAGAAATCTCAGGACCCACGGTCGTGGGAAGTTTTTCAAATGCGTTGGCCGCGGAAAAATTCCTATCAGGAAATGACGTAAACCTGGTATTTCTTGATATACAAATGCCTAAAATGACCGGATTGCAGTTTATTGAAAAAATGCCAAAAAGCAGTCTGGTCATTTTCACAACGGCGTATCCTCAATATGCGTTGGAAAGCTATGAGCTGGATGCCATAGATTACCTTCTAAAGCCTTTTGACAATGAGCGGCTGCGAAAAGGAGTTGAAAAAGCCCAACATTATAGCAATCTATTATCAGCCAATAAAGAAAACAGCCTTGAAAAAAGCACTTCAGAGTTTCTGATCATAAGATCTGAGAAAAAATTTTATAAGGTCAATTTTACAGACATCAAATACATTGAAGGTTTAAAAGATTATGTTTTGATCCATACCACGTCGCAGAAGATCATAGCCTCCATGAATCTTAAGACTATCCATCAAAAAATTCCTTTGCAAAACTTCATCAGAGTAAGCAAGTCTTATGTGATCAACAGTGAGCATATCACTTCATTTGACAGCTATTCGATCAATTTCGATGACAGGGAAGTTCCGATCGGTGAGATCTATAAAGAAAATTTCATCAAAATATTTACAAATGGATTGTTATAAGTTTTTAAATTCGCATTAGAACCTGTTTTAACCAACATCAACTTTAACTGTTTCTGAGATTGCCTTTAGTTTAGTATTTGAATGCCCTCAATCTTTCAATAAACTATTCAAAAATAAAACTGAAATGTCACCGCTGGAATTCCGCGAGGCGTTTAATTAGGGATGATTTTTACGGCCTCTTTTCTATGTTTTTTTGATTGTATTGGTGATTTTATGTTTCGTTTTAAATATGACGATGGTTGTCGGGTATTAGTTCTTTTGTGTCCTTGTCAGATATTACATTCAACGAAGAACATATTTTCGTACACTGATTGTTTAAATGCAATAGATTAGGATTTTTTTGACTACATCAACAGTCGTTTTGGATAAATCCAACATCTAATGTTGTCCCATCTTTGTATCAACAAAATAAATAAAAAATGGAAAACAATATTAAAAATTGGACAGCTGCAAATATTCCTCAAAGAAAAGACGGTTTAGCCGTAATCACAGGTAGTACAGAAGGTATTGGTTACGAAGATGCTTTGGCATTATCTTCTGCCGGTTGGAACGTGATTGTAATGGGACGAAACGCTCAAAAAGGAGCTGATGCAATTGCTAAAATCCAACAAATTAATCCCAAGGCAAAAGTGAGTTTTGAAAAAATAGACCTTGCGGACTTATCTTCCATCAAATCCTTTGCTTCGAGAATGATTGAAAGATGCGAAGCTATTGACTTATTGATAAATAATGCTGGCGTAATGACACCACCCAATAGGTTGGAAACTGCCGATGGTTTTGAGTTACAATTCGGTACCAATCATATTGGTCATTTTGCATTGACAGCCCAATTGCTCCCATTGCTTCGTGAAGCACCTAACGCTCGTGTGATTACCGTTTCAAGCGTAGCCAATCGTAACGGGCAAATTAATTTTGATGACCTTCAATCAACAGCTTTATATGTTCCAGGGAAAGCATATAGCCAGGCAAAAATTGCGAATTTAATGTTTGCTTTAGAATTGCAACGCCAAAGCGAAAAGCACGGTTGGGGCATTACAAGTATTGCTTCACATCCGGGTGTTTCCCGAACCAATTTATTGATCACTGGTGCCGGGAAATGGAGTATTCCAGGAATGATGCGAAGATTTTTTCCGTTTTTATTTCAGCCACAATCACAAGGAGCATTACCCACTTTATTTGCAGCCACTTCGCCAGAAGCTAAGGGCGGATTGTATTACGGACCTAACAAAATGAGTGAAACCCGTGGCTTTCCATCTATCGCAAAAATCCCTGAACAAGCAAATGATAAAGAAGTTGCTCAAAGATTATGGAATGTATCACAAAAGTTAGCAAAGGTTGAGTTTTAATATTTCGATGAAATTAAAAGAATTCAATAAATTAGTAACATAAGTTTTTAAAAACAAAACGATGGTAAAAAGTATAATTTCTTTGGTGTTGTTGGCAGTGTCGGTTTTTCTGGCATTCAAACACGGTTGGGACACATTTAATTACAAAAAACATCCCGAAGCGATGAAAATGATGGGCGAACTGGGCATTACCGAAACAATGATACCCGTTTTCGGTGGGGTTACATTATTAGTTGGTGCATTATTGCTTATCCCCAAAACATTTTTCTTAGGCAATGTGCTCAATGCTATTTCCATATTAATAATAATGGCATTGGCGATGAGGATTGGAAATTTCAAAATGGTATTGATGGAAATTCCGTTTTTGATGATGCCTTTGGTGCTGATTTGGCTGAAATATCCGTTTTTAAAAAATTAATCAAATCTGAATGATGGAAAAACCGATCCGAATAAAAACCATTTCAGAATTACACAAATTAATGGGTTTGCCTAAACCGCATCATCCATTGATTGAAATCATTGATTTATCCAAACAAAAAAAGGATACAGGAATTTTTGCTGTGATATTTGATTTGTACGTGATTACTTTAAAAAGAGGTTGCAATAAATTGTTTTACGGACAACAACAATATGATTTTGATGAGGGCGTAATGGCATTCTTATCACCCGGCCAAATTTTACGTGGAGAGAGTGACAACATTCCCGAAAATATAGATGGCTGGATGTTGTTTATCCATCCCGATTTTTTATGGAATACTTCTTTGGCTAAAAAAATAAAACAATACGATTTTTTTGGCTATACCACCAATGAAGCCTTGTTTTTATCGGATAAGGAAGAAACAATGATAAATGGTATTGTTGAAAACATCAAAAACGAATATCAGACAAACATCGACCGGTTTAGCCAAGATATCATCATTTCACATTTAGAAACTTTGTTGAATTATTCGGAACGGTTTTACCAAAGACAATTCATTACCCGTAAGAAAACAAATCATCAAATCCTCGACCGGTTGGAAGTATTACTTTCAGATTATTTCAACAGTGATGATTTGGTTTCAAAAGGATTGCCAACCGTTCAATACATTTCAGACCATTTAAATGTTTCGCCAACCTATCTGCGTAGTTTACTCAAAACATTGACAGGTCTGAATACGCAACAGCACATTCACGAAAAACTGATTGAAAAAGCAAAGGAAAAATTATCAACAACTGATTTAACGGTAAGTGAAATTGCTTATGAATTAGGTTTTGAGCATATGCAATCGTTCAGCAAACTGTTTAAAGAAAAAACCTCTCAAAGTCCGCTGGAGTTTAGGGCTGGTTTTAATTAGATAACATCATCCAATCTTTACTAAACTAAAAACACATTCAACGATTTTGTTATAAGAAACCTCAGTTGGGTTACAAACAACATTTTAGATAGACTGACCTTTGTTCTTCAAACATTTAAAATTAAAAGAAATGAAAAAGGCATTAATTACAGGAGCGAACAAAGGCATTGGTTTGGAGGTAGCAAAACAATTGTTACAAAAAGGGTATTATGTTTATCTGGGTAGCAGAGATTTAAAAAATGGTAAAGAAGCCGTCGAAAAATTAAAAAATGAAGGGCTCAAAAATGTTGAATTGTTAGAAATAGACGTTACGAATCAAGATTCGGTAACCAATGCCCGGATTGAATTGGGCAGGAAAACACAGGTACTGGACGTACTGATCAATAATGCCGGTATCAATGGAATAGAATTTATAGATGGTAAACCTTTAATGCATACCGCAACAGAAACGGATGTAGATGTTTACAAGAAAGTTTATGAGGTAAATGTTTACGGTGTGATAAGAGTTACGCAAGCGTTCCTAGATTTATTGCGAAATTCATCAGCACCGAGAATTGTCAATGTAAGTTCAAGCCAGGGCTCGCTCACTTTACACAGCGATCCAAATTTTATTCACTACAACTTCAAAGGCTCGGTATATCAATCTTCAAAATCAGCCTTAAATATGTACACCATTGTGCTGGCGTATGAACTAAAGGACTTGCCCTTTAAAGTAAATGCCGTTAGCCCAGGTTCTACAAAGACAGATTTTAACCATAATTTGGGGCAAGGTTCTGTTGTTGATGCCGGCAACCGAATTGTAAAATACGCCATCATTGGCGAAGACGGGCCGACAGGTAAATTTTTCTCGGAAGATATGAATACGGTTACCGGCGAAATTCCGTGGTAGAAAATCACTAAATTTATGAGATGAAAAAGGACAAAAATATTCCTTACAATTACAATTCACTTACAGAATTGCATCGGATGCTTGGATTGCCTAAACCCTTGCACCCGTTGATTAGTTTTTTTGATAATACCAATAGAAAGATAGATTACAGCAACATAGCCGACCTTCGAACTTCAGCATTTTACAAGATCTCTTATAAGTCGAATCTTAGCGGGCAGTTAAAATACGGCCAACATTATTATGACTTTGATGAAGGCGGATTGTTTTTTGTATCGCCCAATCAGGTTACTGCAAACAGCGATAATAACGGCGACCAATCTGGTTATACTTTACTGATTCATCCCGACTTTTTATTGACTTATCCTTTAGCAAATAAGATAAAGCAATATGGCTTTTTCGGCTATTCTGCCGATGAAGCATTGCATCTTTCAGATAAGGAAAAAGACACCATTATTTCAATTTTCAAAAATATTGATGAAGAATTGCAAAGCAGAATTGATGATTTCAGTCAAGATGTAATGATCTCACAAATAGAAACTTTACTCAATTACAGCAATCGATTTTACAAGAGACAATTTATAACCCGAAAACAAGTAAATAACGACCTTTTACAAAAAATGGAGAAAATTTTGGAAGAAGCTTTTAAAGATGAAAATCTGGCAATTCAAGGAATTCCGACAGTTCAGCATCTTTCAGAAAGCCTCCATCTTTCGCCAAGCTATTTGAGTGATATGTTACGTTCTTTAACAGGGCAAAACGCACAACAGCACATTCAAAACAAAATCATTGAAAAAGCAAAAGAAAAATTATCTACTTCTGATTTATCAATTTCAGAAATAGCCTATGAATTAGGATTTGAATATTCGCAATCTTTCAGTCGCTTATTTAAAGCTAAAACCAGTCAAAGCCCGCTGGAGTTTAGGTCTAGTTTTAATTAGAAACATCATCTACTTTTAATAACTAAAAACCATCCGAGATTTTGTTATAAAACCAACCTGAGTCACTTTTTACCAAATGGTAATTCTTTAATTAAAATCGCTTCCTAACTTTACAACAATGGAAAAATTAATTGAATATATACTGCATTTTGGCAATTTGGACCAACAGCAAATCGACTTTATCAAAAGCAAGGCAACGGAACTGGAACTGAAAAAAGATGATTATTTTTCCGAAGCAGGAAAAATTCCAAAGTACATTGGTTTTGTTTTGGAAGGCGTTTTTCGTTTTTGCTATTACAATAATAAGGGCGAAGAAATCACTTATTATTTTATTAGCGAAAACAGTTTTGTTTCAGACCAGCAAAAATTTGATGCACAAGCAGCAGCAACTGAATATATCCAAGCTGTTACCGATTGTAAAATGCTGGTGTTCTCTAAAAAAGATTGGGACGAAATTTTAAATACAATTCTGGATTGGGATAAGATTGCCGCTAAAATAACGCACAAATGTTTAACCGAAGCGATGGACAGAAGAAGTCCGTTGGTTTCGGAAGACGGAACTACCCGTTATCTGTCATTCCTCGAAAAATATCCAATGCTGATCAACCGTTTTCCGCTTTCATTGGTCGCTTCGTACCTGGGTGTTACCCAACAATCGTTGAGCAGAATCAGAAAAAACATCCGCTAAAAATCTCTTTTTACCAAATGGTAAATGTTTTCATTTTTAAAGTTCGGAAATTTGTATCATTAATTTAAAACAAAATATAATGAGCAAAAAAGTTGTATTAATAACAGGAACAAATAGCGGATTTGGTTGGCTTACCGCAAAAAGTGTTGCAGCCTTGGGACACCAGGTTTATGCAACAATGAGAGATACAAACGGTAAAAATTCAGATAAAGCAAAAGCCCTTTCAGAGGTAGAAAACATCACAGTTTTGGATGTTGCACTTACGGACGAAAATAGTGTGCAAAACGCCATAGATACCATCATTGCAAAAGAAGGAACAATAGATGTTTTGGTAAACAATGCGGGTTTTAGCAGAAACGGTGTGGCCGAAAGTTTTACCACCGCCGATGTGCAAGAAATATTCGATATCAATGTCATCGCACCTTGGCGATTGATGAAATTGGTGCTGCCATTTATGCGTAAACAATCCGAAGGTCTCATCATCAACATCACCAGCGGATTTGGCACAGTTTCTTTTCCTTTTGCAACAATGTACAGTGCTTCAAAATTTGGTTTGGAAGGTATCAGCGAAGGTTTGCATTACGAAGTACGACCTTTGGGTATTGACGTTGCCATCCTGCAGCCTGGTGCTTTCCCGACAGAGATGTCACAAAAATTCAACCCTGGTTCCGATGCTTCGGTTAACGATGGTTATGAAGTCATAGCAGATTATCCTAATAAAATGGGTGCGGCTGTTACGAAGGCATTCGAAACCTTAAAACCTAATCCGCAAGATGTTGCAGATGCCGTAGTAAATTTAATCGGCTTACCAAAAGGTAAACGCCCGATAAGAACCAATGTTGACCCGTTCACAGGACAATACCTCAAGGCAGCAAATGATGCCGTACAAGTTGAATATGATAAAGCGCTAACTGCCTTTGGAATGGGAGATTTGTTGAAGTAAAATATTGAAACCATCTAATCTTTATCGCATTCACTAAATTTAAAACCTTCTAAAAATAGAGGGTTTTATTTTTTTGGTGACTGGGCTTTTATTATTTGTTAATTTCTTTTTCTTTTTTTTCATCTTATTGGCAAAATCTTGTTCTTCATAACCTGCATCATTCCTATGCACTACTATTGATACCCTATTCGCCTAACTGTTTTTTAAAAGACTGCTCATCACTAGTTGATTTCAGGACAATGCTAATCGCAGCTTTAATGGTTAGCTTTGTTGGATGGTCTTTCAAAGCTTCCTTGCTTTTTGCAAAAATGCAATTGCTAAGTTGGTAGCCCTATGTTCTTTCCGAATAAGGAAGTCTGGCAAATGACTAACGACAGCAGCTATCTGACTTTTCACATCACGACCTGGTAATTTACCGGACTGAAAATCTTATTATCCCGTTGATTTTTTTACCGGTTACGAATATAAGACTAAATTCTTTTCCAGTTCCCGACAGACTTTCATAGAGCAAACCTTTTCAAATTGATCAGAGATCTTTTCTCCTTCTTCATCAACACATACTGAAACAATATGGATATGGCTGCGGTCGACCACTACAAACAATTCACCTCCGACATATATTCGAAAAGGGGTACATATCAAAAGAGATCAATGAGCTTAATGAAAAAGTTGCTAATGCAAAAGATAAATATCTTGCGGACAAATTAGATGAAAATCGAATTTGACGCAAAATTTTCAAATATCTAAAATAAGTATTGTTGCCCAATGTATCTAAGTATAACAACGGATTAGGAAATAAAAAAAAACCGACATAAGAGAGTGAAAACTTCAAATGTCGGTCTTGTGAACTCGACAGGATTCAAACCTGTAACCTTCTGAGCCGTAATCAGATGCGCTATTCAGTTGCGCCACGAGTCCGTTTTATTGGTTTGCAAATATAGTACTTTTTTGCTTTCTTTGGAAGATGAAACGCATTTTTTTACTCTTAATTTTATTTCTTTTTTCAATTTCCTGCAAAAAAGAAATCAGTCAGAAAACAAACAGTAATATAACCATCTCATCACGAGTGAATTATATTGAGAATTCTGACAACCTGACTTTAACCTCAGGAAAATTCAAAAATGTAATACCGACTAAAAATCTGCCGTTCAAAAAAGCAATGTTACTCAATTCTAGCTTGATTGGCTTCTTTTCTGAACTTAATATAGAAAATAAAATCACCGGCGTCTCCAGTCCGGAATATATTTTCTCGGAAAAAATCCACCAGCTAATCAACGAAAACAAAATCCTCAACATCGGAAACGAACAAAAATACGACATCGAAAAAATCCTTTCCAACAAACCCGATGTCATCTTCACCAATTACGTTCCCAACTTCGCCAACACGTATGAAGTCTTGAAAAATAACGGCATCGAACTCATTTTCCTCGACGATTTTATGGAACAGAATCCATTAGAAAAATCAAAATACCTTTTGCTCTTCGGAAAGTTATTCGGCAAAGAAAGAGAAGCGGAAAAAGCCTATCAAAACATCGAACACAATTATAAGAAAATCCAAGCCTTAAGCAAAAATTCAAAATCAAATTCCTTGGTTCTCTGCAACGAAATGTACGGTAGCCAATGGTTTCTACCAGGCGGAAATTCCTTCGTAGCCAAACTCATCAACGATGCTGGCGGAAATTATATCCTGAAAGACAACAAAGAATCCACCTCAGTTCCACTAAGTTTCGAGGAAGTTTTCATCAAATCAAAACAAGCCAATTTTTGGATTAACATCAGTCCGCACAAAAACAAAAAAGAACTCCTAACGCTCAATCCAAATTATTCCAAAATGGACGTTTTCAATTCCGGCAAATTATATATGATAAACAACCGCGAAAAAGACCAGGCCAACGACTATTTCGAAAGTGGCGTTGTCCGTTGCGACGTGGTTTTGAGAGATTATTTCAAAATTTTTCATCCAGAAGACGTAACTTTCCAGTCAGAACCGTTGGTCTATATCAAAGAACTTAAATAAATGCAGGAACAAAATTACAAAGTCGATTTTTTCATCGGAATCATCCTCGTGGTCGGGCTTTTCATCGGGCAATCATTCGCGTACGCCATTGGTTTGGGTCTGTCGGCGTTATTCAACCAGGACATCAGCGAATCCGGCGGTTTCAACATCTTTATGTACTGCGCAACGATGCTCACGCCCGTTTTATTCTTCGACCTTCTAGTCGTTAGAAAAGAAAAAAAGAGACTCAATTTCGACTTTTCCACCAAACCATTTCGCGTCTATTTATTGATATTCCCAATGATGTTCGGAATGATGCTCGTCGCCGATTACACCACGCAACTCATCCCAACAGAAGGCGGAATCCTCGGTCCGATTTACGAACTCTACACCAAAGAATTCGCAAAACTCCTCAGAGACCCGGTCGCACTGGTCATTATGACCGTCATCCTCGCACCAATCCTGGAAGAAATCCTTTTCCGAGGCGTCATAATGAAAGGAATGATAAACAACAAAGTCGCTCCAGTCACCGCGATTATCGTCTCCGCCTTGATTTTCGGCGCTGTCCATTTCAATCCGTGGCAATTTGCCGGCGCATTTTTGCTCGGTTTGGTATTAGGTTTGGTGTACTACAAAACGAAATCTCTGCTGATGCCGATATTGTTGCACGCCTTCAATAACTTACTGTCCGCATTGATGATGATGTACTCGGATTCAGAAACTTTTTCCGGATTATTTAATGTAAACAAAGAACTTCTTCTTGTCGCCGGCGTGGTAATTTTCGCAATTCCATTTTATTTTTTCGCCATCCACAAGAATATTATTTATAAAGATTAAAATTATGGCAACTTATCCGCCCTCCGTTCCCGCTATTTTTTGCCAGGGCTTTTCCAACAGCAAAAAAATGAGCTCCACTCAGGTCGGGTTGCGCTTCGCAAGGTTCAACATTTGCCATCCAATCAAGTTTCGTCAAAGCATCGAACTTTCAAAAATTAAATCATAATCATTTATCACTTATCAACTATCATTTACAACAACATATGGAAATTCTAATTGCCACACATAACCTACACAAAAAAGAAGAAATACAACAAATCCTAGGACCAGAATTCATCGTGACAACGCTTACAGATTACGACCTGAACGACGAAATCATCGAGGACGGAAACACCTTCCAGGAAAATGCTCTCATCAAAGCAAAATACTGCTTCGAGAAAACCGGAAAGGGGAGTGTTGGCGACGACAGCGGATTGGTTGTGGAAGCCTTAGACGGACGACCTGGGATTTACTCCGCACGTTACGCCGGAAATCACAACTTCAAAAAGAACATCGAGAAAGTTTTAGAAGAACTGAAGGATGAACCAAACCGACGCGCCTATTTCATCACCGTTCTATGTTTCAAAGACAACGACGGCGAACATTACTTCGAAGGCAGAGTTTACGGAAACATTACGACAGAAGTTTTCGGCGAAGACGGTTTCGGTTACGACCCGATTTTCATTCCGGACGACCATAATATGACTTTCGCTCAAATGTTGCCAGAAGAAAAAAATAAAATCAGCCACAGAAGTGAAGCTTTGAAAAAATTCTTAGAATTCCTCAATTCTAAAGGGGGTCTTTTGTAATTTTTATGATGTTTTCGTATATTTACCCTTTTAATTTTCAATACAACCAAGAAAATTGAGTACATATCTTACCATTTTGGGATTCAACTCCGCAATTCCAACCATCAATTCCTCTCCAACGTCTCAGTTTTTGGAAATGGAAGAACGTCATTTCCTCATTGATTGTGGCGAAGGAACTCAGGTTCAAATGCGAAAAGCAAAAGTGCGGTTTTCCAAAATCAATCATATTTTCATTTCCCATCTTCACGGCGACCATTGTTTTGGTTTGCCGGGATTGGTTGCCTCTTTCCGACTTCTGGGAAGAAAAACCCCACTGAATATCTACGGCCCAAAAGGTATCAAAAAAATGATGGACACGATTTTCGAAATCACAGAAACATACAAAGGTTTTGAGGTCATCTATCACGAATTGGAAGGCAAGGAATCCGTGAAAATCTACGAAGACAAAAGGGTAGAGGTCTTTACCATTCCGCTCAATCACAGAATTTATTGCAACGGTTATCTCTTCAAAGAAAAACCAAAAGAGCGCCACCTGAATATGAAGGAAATCTCAAAACACAAAGAAATTGAGATTTGCGATTTCCAGAATCTGCGTTTAGGAAAAGACTTTGTTTCGGAAGATGGAAACGTCATCGATAATGCCTCATTGACGACTGACCCGCAACCTTCCGTTTCTTACGCATTTTGTAGTGACACCAAATACAAAGAAGACATCATCCCAATCATAGAAAACGTCGATGTCCTTTACCACGAATCCACTTTCTTGAATAACCTGAAAGAAATGGCAGATTACACCGGACATTCCACAGCTTTGGAAGCCGCAACGATTGCCAAAAAAGCACTAGTTGGAAAATTGATTTTAGGACATTTCTCAAACCGTTACAGCGACTTAAGCGTAATGACAGACGAAGCAAGACAGATATTCCCGAATAGTTTCCTCCCAAAAGCTTTAGAAACTGTAAAAATTGGATAAAAAAAGCTGCCTTTAATAGAAAAGACAGCTTAAGGTTAGAAAAAATTGTGATTATAGTTTAATTGTGTTTAGAGTTTGTATGCTTCCATTTTCCATAATCAATGAAATTACATAATTCCCTGCTTTCAAATTTGAGAGATTAATCTCTGTGTTTGGAGCTAGTGTTTTAATTTGTCTGCCCGACATATCTGTAACAGATATGGATTTTACACCGGTGATATCAGAAATCTTTAGAATATCTTTTACGGGATTTGGGTAAACTTTTATTTTCGAATTGGAATTAACATCAGATACTGCCAGGTTTTCTTTTTTAACCAAAAGACTATTTACTAAGACAGATGTCTGCATAGCATTTGGAGCTGTATTGTAAACCTTGATGCCAATGTAATAATTACCAGTCGTAGGAGGTGTGAACACAAATGCACTTGTCTCCTTTGTAGTAGTAATGCTTGCGTCTGTTCCAAAAATTGTCATTCCTGCATCTGTTGGTGATGTACCATATCCTACGCTTATAACGCGATTGTTGGTGCTGTTTGTGGCCCACGATGTGTATGCACCAGAATAAGGTTCACCTCCTGTCATAGCGAATGCTTGTGTAAAGATCCATGCAGAACCTACTGCTCCTGCTGGTAAATTATTGTTTAAAATTTTGTCACCGGCGGTAGTTCCATTGTTACCGTCTCCTGTGTAAGTGTTCCAGTTGTTGCCATTTCCACTGCTTGCAACTGTCCAGCATGCGGGTATTGCAGGTGTTGTCACATCTTCAAAATCATAACTTTTAGGAAATGTGGTGATAGGATCGCACTGTGCATTGGCATAGATCCCTAGAGCTAAAAAGCTAGAAAGTAGAATCTTTTTCATAGTCGTAAATTGTTTTAGAATTAAACATTGATTTTTTTGTTTGACTAAGATAGATCAAAAAGCAAGTGAAATTCACGCATCCTGTTTTGTAATAATTTATATTTAGATATTATACAATAAGAACCTTTTATAAGTTATAAATATTTAACAATAATTAGTTATTTTTAGTTTAATTGATATTTTTTTATCAATTATTTTAAGATTTAATTGGTGATTTGTTAGAATGAATTCCGAAATTATTCATTTGCAAGAGAATGTGTATTTAATAATTTTGCCCAAAAATCATTTTATTTTTTTTAAAACAATAACAATATTGCTATTAAGATGATCTTTATTTTGTTAATAAGTGCATAATAACAAAAACTGACTTTTATGTTAAGTTATTGTAAGTCAATATTTTAAAATTTTCATCAAAAACCTCTGATATTTCTTTAAAGTAAAAAATATGACCTAAAATTTATTCTAATAATAATGAATTGAAATATTTAAATATCAATTAAGTATCTGCTTAATATATATTGTTAGAAAAATTGATAAAAATACCTTCTCAATAAGAGGAAGAAATAAAAAGGTGATCATTTTTTCTAAATGATTAAAGATGGAATTTTGTCTAGTCTACTACATCAATACTGACAATACATACAGCAAGTAATATAAATAGGAGAGCAATAAAAAAAAGAATGTCTGCTGAGTTTTCTAAAATATGCGATCGTTTTGGCTGTTTAGATTTGATAGCGAGGAAAGATAAAGTACAGCTCAAAGTCAGACAAAAAATAGCTCCAACAGTAAACTCATCAAGATAGGAAGAGTGTTTGAATTTAGAAATTTTCAAAGAGGTAATAATTACTAAACAGAATCCAAGCAGATTGGTGGAAGCGTTTAGAATATGTGGTGCAGTTTTTTTCATTTATTAAATTTTCTTGATTCAAAAATATCCAATAAATCATTGTAAAATAGATATTTATTAAATTTTAATATTATATAGAATTATCTTTTTTTTCACAAAATATGAAATTAATAAAAATTTCATTAAAAAAATTTATATTTGTCAAAATTCTAAATTATGCAAACAACCTATATAGAAACTCAGCAAATCTCATTTCAGGACTTTAAAAACAGTATTTTGGAAGACTATCGTTTGGGAAGAATCTCACGCGAGATGTCTTATTTGGGAAGACGAGAAGTTCTCACGGGTAAAGCAAAATTCGGAATTTTCGGTGACGGAAAAGAATTACCGCAGTTGGCAATGGCAAAAGTCTTCAAAAATGGAGATTTCCGTTCCGGTTATTACCGCGATCAAACCTTTGCTTTGGCAATTGATGCAGTTTCTGTGGAAAGTTTCTTTGCTCAATTATATGCAGATACCAGTGTGGAGAGAGAACCAGCGTCTGCCGGAAGACAAATGAATGGGCATTATGCCACAAGAAGTTTGAACGCTGACGGAAGTTGGAAGGATTTAACCGGCCAAAAAAATATTTCATCTGATATTTCTCCTACAGCAGGACAGATGCCGAGATTATTGGGATTGGCTCAGGCTTCAAAAATTTATAAATCAGTTAAATTTGAAGGTTCTGAGAAATTTTCAAAGGAAGGAAATGAAGTAGCTTTTGGAACTATTGGTGATGCTTCAACAGCTGAAGGTCATTTTTGGGAAACTTTAAACGCTGCTTGTGCTTTGCAGGTTCCAATGATTATTTCGATTTGGGATGATGGCTACGGGATTTCGGTTCCTACGCAAAATCAAAGAGCTAAAGCTGATATTTCTGAAATGCTTTCCGGTTTCCAGAGAAAAGCTGACGAAAAACAGGGTTGTGAAATCATTCAGGTGAAGGCCTGGGATTATCCGGCTCTGATGGAAGCTTACGCAAAAGCAGAGCATTTCGCAAGGTACGAAAGCGTTCCTGTAGTAATTCATGTTACGGAAGTTACTCAGCCTCAAGGTCATTCGACTTCCGGATCACACGAGCGATACAAAAATCAAGATCGACTGTTATGGGAAACAGAATTTGACGGAATGGTGAAATTCCGAGAATGGATTTTAGATTACAGCATAGAAATCGAAGGAAATGATGAGTATTTAGCTTCGGTTGAAGAATTGGATACAATCGATTCTGAAGCCAAAAAATTGGTAAAAGATGGTCAGAGAAAAGCTTGGGAATCGTATCAAAAAACTATTTCAGATTTGAAAAATGAAGTTTTACCATTTATAGAATCTGTTAAAAATCAAAATGTTGAAGTTGCTCAATTAATTGAAAACTTTAATAAAATAATTTCTATAAGCAAAAGAGATATTTTCCATTTGGTGAGACAATCATTATTAATTACAAGATCGCAAAATTCGCCCGAAAGAAACGCTTTAAAATCAAAATACGAAGAAATCTATAAAATCGAGAAAGACAATTATTCGTCCCATTTATATTCTCAATCCGAATGGAAAGCGACTAACGTCAAAGAAATCAAACCAATCTATTCTGAAGCTTCGGAAGAAGTAGACGGTAGAGTTGTGGTGAGAAATAACTTTGATAAGATTTTTGAAAAATATCCGCAAGCTTTGGTTTTTGGTGAAGATGCAGGAAATATTGGTGATGTCAATCAAGGATTAGAAGGACTTCAGGAGAAATATGGTGAAGTCAGAATTGCTGATACTGGAATCCGAGAAGCCACTATTCTTGGACAAGGAATCGGGATGGCGATGCGAGGTTTGAAACCAATTGCTGAGATTCAATATCTGGATTATATTTTGTACTGCCTTCAAGGAATGAGTGATGATCTGGCAACTGTACAATACAGAACCAAAGGTGGACAAAAAGCGCCCGTAATCATCAGAACTCGTGGGCATAGGCTGGAAGGCGTTTGGCATTCTGGATCGCCAATGGCTGGAATTCTGAATCTATCAAAAGGAATCAATATTCTGGTTCCAAGAAATCTGACAAAAGCGGCAGGTTTTTACAATACAATGCTACAAAGCGACGAGCCAGCTGTGATTGTAGAATGTTTGAATGGCTATAGACTGAAAGAAAAGCAACCGGATAATTTAGGTGAATTCACACTCCCAATTGGAAAAATTGAAGTGACCAAAGAAGGGAAAGATGTGACCCTGGTTACTTACGGATCTACTTGGCGAATAGTTACAGAAGCTGCAAATGAACTGGAAAAATTAAGAATCTCTGCAGAAGTGATTGATGTTCAATCATTAATTCCGTTTGATTTAACTAATGAAATTGCAGAAAGTGTGAAGAAAACAAATCGCTTAGTCGTAATTGACGAAGATGTTGAAGGCGGAACTTCAGCATTTATTCTGCAGCAGATTTTGGAAAAACAGAAAGCTTTCAAATATCTGGATTCCGAACCATTGACGATTTCGGCAGAAAATCACAGACCGGCGTATGCAAGTGACGGCGACTACTTCAGTAAACCATCTTCTGATGATATGATTGAAAGAGTGTATGCAATGTTTAATGAAATCAACCCGCAGAAATATCCACCGATTTATTAATATATAATATTTAAAATATACCAAAAAAGCCTTTTGAAGATTCAATTTTCAAAAGGTTATTTTTTTGCAGATCTTCTATAAAAAGGTCTTCGTTTTCATGACGGATTTCCATTTTTTCAAAAGTCCTTTTTCGATAAGCATAACCTTCCATAAAGTCCTTATTATCTTTCCATTGCTGCAGATCCATTTTTCTCATCCAACTAATAAATTGAAAATGAGAATCTGTTCTAAAACTCTTGTTCCGTTTTATTAAAGTGTATTTCATGTGTTAATTTTGAGCAAATTTATTAATTATAATGAATTATTGTTATTAAATATCAATTAAATTAAATATTTGTATGAATACTGGTTTTTTCAACTATTAAATTCAGATTAATTCCATCCTTTGACTGATGATAATTTATCCAAATGTGTAATTATTATTAAAATTAATTTATATTCTTATCTTAAATTCAAGCCTAATCTGAAATGAAATATAAATTAAAACAATCACAGCTTCCAATAATATCACTATCAGTTTATATATTTTACTTTCAATAATTATTGAAAATTCGAAAATATTAATTACATTTGTACAAAGAATCAATCTTTACAAAATGAAACGTTGAAAACTTAACATTTGACAATAAAAATAGTAGAAAATTACAAAATGAAACTCGACGAAGCCAAAGAAAAATACATCCAAACCTGGGGAACATTTGCCACCAGCTGGGGAATCAACAGAACAATGGCGCAGGTTCACGCTTTGCTTTTAGCAACTGGAAAACCTTTATCTACAGATGAAGTGATGGAACAGTTGGAAATTTCCAGAGGAAATGCGAATATGAATCTTCGAAGTTTGATGGATTGGGGAATTGTAAAAAAAGAATTTGTGAAAGGAGATAGAAAGGAATATTTCTTTGCAGAAAAAGATGTCTGGTTTCTTTTCAAACAAATTACAAAAGAACGCAGAAAACGAGAAATAGAACCAGTTGTAGCATTTTTAGAAGAACTGAAAAATGTGGATGATGATTCAGAAGAAGCAAAAGAATTCATCAAGTTGATGGATGATTTTGGAAATGTGACCAACAAAATCAACAATATTATGGATTTAGCGATAAAAAGCGACGACCATTGGCTGGTTGGCAAAATCACCAACTTGTTAAAATAGAAAGGAAATTATTTTCCTTTTTTATTTCAGATTAAGTTTCAAAAATTACTGAAAATATAAAAATATTAATAATTATGAAGAATCTAATATTTAAAATCATAATGTTCTTTCTTTTCAGAAATAATAAAAGAACAAAAGCTGATTTTCTGAATTTATAATTAAGTCCAAAACCCAACATAATGAAAACACTGCAAAACCACATTCTCATTTACGACAACGATTATCCAATATGTAATGTCTATTCCAAAGGATTTATAAAAAGCGGAATGCTTGATGAGAATGGAAGAGAGTCCTTCTCAGAAATCTCTCCCGAAATCAAAAATAAGATTGATTTTAATCGTTCAAAAAATGAGATTGCTTTGATTAATACTAAAGAAAATAAAGTTATTTATGGATTAGAAAGTCTTTTAACTATTATAGGAAATTCTTTCCCGACGTTGGAAAAAATTGCCAGAACAAAACCTTTGTATTGGTTTTTCCAGAGACTTTACAAATTCGTTTCTTACAACAGAAAACAAATTATTCCTGCAGCAAAAGATTTGACAAAGGACAATTGCGTTCCGGATTTCAATCTCAAATACAGACTTTTCTATCTTGCATTTGTTTTAATGTTTTCCGCTTATGTTTTGGGATTTTATAATCAAAGATTATTTCCTGATTTTAAGAATAATTTTGGTTTGGAGTTTTTTATTTGTTGTATGCAAATTATTTGGCAGAGCTTATTTATGGGAATTTATTTCAAAGACAGAATCTGGGATTATCTTGGGAATATGATGACAGTTTCTTTGATTGGAACATTACTTTTAATTCCAACTTTATTCTTTCATTTTAATCAGATTTTCTATTTCATTTACTTCGGAATTGTAGTGTTCATTATGTTTTTGGAACATTTGAGACGATGCAGAATGTTGAAATTCGGAATTGTTCCAACGATTTCCTGGATGATTTTCAGAATCACTTTCGGAGCAGTTCTCTTATATATAGTTTCGAATATTTAAGTGATTTGGGCGCCTTTATCCGTCCTCCATTCCCGCTATTTTTTTGCCAATGCTTATCCAGCCACAAAAAAATGAGCTCCATTCAGGCCGGGGCGCGCTTCGCAAAAATTAAACGTTCTCTATTGAAATTAATCATAAAACAAAAACAATGAAAATAATCATCGCAGCCGGAACTGGATTCTTAGGCAAAAACTTAGAACAATATTTCCTCAATAAAAATTACGAAATCAAAATCCTGACCCGAAACCCGAAACGTGAAAACGAAATATTTTGGGATGCAAAAACAATTGGAGATTGGAAAAATGAATTAGAAAATGCTGATGTTCTGATAAATCTTACAGGAAAATCCGTGGATTGCAGATACTACGAAAAGAATAAAAAAGAAATCTTTGATTCCAGAATCTATTCCACAAAAGTTCTCCAACAAGCAATCGATGAATGTCAAAATCCTCCAAAATTATGGCTTAATGCAAGTTCTGCAACTATTTACACACATTCAGAAAAGCATCTCAATACAGAGAAAAACGGAATCATCGGCGACGATTTCTCAATGAATATCTGTAAATCCTGGGAAAAAGAATTCTTCAAAACTAAAAATCAAAATATCAGAAAAGTTGCACTTAGAACTTCCATTGTTTTAGGAAAAAATGGTGGTGCATTTCCAAAATTTAAACAAATCTCAAAACTTGGTTTAGGAGGAAAACAGGGTCGAGGAAACCAAATGATGAGCTGGATTCACATCGATGATTTTTGTGAAGCCGTCAATTTTGTTATTGAAAATGAAAATCTAGAAGGTGCAATCAACATCACAGCGCCAAAACCTTTATCCAACGAAGAAATGATGAAGCAACTCCGTGAAAAGATTAAAATCTCTTTTGGAATTCCAAGTCCCGTTTGGTTGCTGGAAATTGCATCAATCTTCATCAAAACAGAAACTGAACTGATGTTGAAAAGCCGAAATGTTTATCCGGAAATTTTACTGGAAAATGGATTTAAATTTCAATATGATAACTTCGAAAAAGCATTAGAAAAGCTATAATAATAAATCAATTAAACACTTCGACTCCGCTCAGTGTGACAAACTAAACGTTGTAATTTATCAATGTTAGTCTGAGTGGAGTCGAAGACTTTTAATTAAATAACTAATTTCAAAACTTTGGAAGCTGACTTTCAAAGTTTTTTCATAAATTTTCAAATTAATTCCAACCTTTTTTAAACTATTGCATCTTTCCTTATAAACGCCGGAATATGGAACACGAATTATACATAAGATGCAAAAATAAAGACCGCAACGCACAGCGGAAACTTTATGAAGAATACGCAGGACGGTTCTTTGCAACCTGCAAACGTTACCTGAAAAATGACGAAGATGCGGAAGAAGTTTTAGCCGACTCCTTCTACATTATTTTCACAAAGCTTGAGCAATTGAAAGAATTCCAGGTTTTTGATGCTTGGGCCAAGAAAATTGTGGTGAATCAATGTCTCCAGAAACTGCGCAAGAAACAGCCGTTTTCGATTTCGATTGAAGAAAATTTCGTGGATTTGGCCGAAGCTGAACCGGAAAATATTGTTGAAGAAAGAGGCATTTTGTCACTTCTCAATTTCCTTCCGGAAGGCTGTCGCACGATTTTCAATCTGTTTGCGATGGAAGGTTATCCACACAAAAAGATTGCGCAAATGCTATCTATTTCGGAAGGCACGTCCAAATCTCAGGTGAATTTTGCCCGCAAAAAATTGCAGGAACTGGTGAAACTTCAAACAATTAATTCTTAAAGTTTAAAAAAATGGAAAATCAAGATATCGATAAAATGTTCAATGATGCCGGGAAATCGGCGGAAGAAAATCCAACATTTCCTTCTTTTGAAAAGGTTTGGGAAAAAGTTGAAGAAAGATTGGAAAAGAAAGAACAAAAGAAAAGAATCATTCCTATTTGGTTGCCTTATGGTTTGGTTGCTGGATTGGCTTTGACGTTTGGCGTTTTATATTTCACGAAAGATGATAAGGTAAAAATTGAACCCCAAATTGCATCGAACGATTACGGTAAACCAATCAACCCAAATCAAATAGAAACTCCAAAAAAAGTTGAGGAACTCAATAAAACTTTTAGAGAGAATTTGTCGAAAAGCCCAGTCAGACCATCGGAAGCAAAAGATATAATAGCATATCAAGAGGTTCCAAATTCGACTGTAGTTTCTCCACCAATGATTTTTCATAATGCTTCTCCTGAGGCTGAAGCAATTGCTCCGAAAGTTCAGTACGAGGTAAATGAAGTGAAGGATGAAGTTTTAATGGATACTTCGGCTAAAGGCAATTATGTTTACACTGAAAAGGCAAAAGATATTGAACCTGTTGTTGTAAATGCGATGGGAATTAAAAGGGAGCAAAAAAGTTTGGGTTATGCAACTACCGATGTCAATTCTACTTTGATGGGAAAAGTTGCTGGTTTACATGTTTCTTCAAATCAAGATAGTCCGGGAAGTTCCCCAAATATTGTGATTCGTGGCATCACATCTTTAAATCAGAATAATCAACCTTTGTATGTGATTGACGGAATACCTTATGAGAAAACCAATTTGGAAAATATCGATCCCAATAAAATAAAGGATGTCCAAGTTTTAAAAGATGCTTCTGCAACTTCACTTTATGGAACACGAGGAAACAATGGCGTTATTATCATCAAAACAAAAGGTCTTTCCAAAAACGAAATCTATCTTCTGAATAATCCAAAAACTGTCCAAAATCAAGAATCTTATGACGAGTGGAAAGAAAATAAATTCGAGTTGGCGAAGGCAGAACCTCTTTCTACTTTTTCAATTGATGTGGACAAAGCATCTTATTCAAACGTTAGAAGAATGATAAACAATGGCGAGTCTGTGGATAAAAATGCGGTGAGAATCGAAGAAATGATTAATTATTTTAATTACGATTATCCTCAGCCAAGAAACAATGAGCCATTTTCAATTAATACCGAATATAACGACTGTGCCTGGAATCCCAAACATAAAATCCTGAAAATAGGTTTACAAGGTAAAACTTTGAATGATAAAGAATTACCAGCTTCTAATTTGGTTTTTTTAATTGATGTTTCAGGCTCTATGAATGAGCAAAATAAATTGCCGTTGTTGAAAACCTCGTTTAAGATTCTTTTGGATAAACTTCGTCTGCAAGACAAAGTGGCTTTGGTAACTTATGCCGGAAGTGCAGGTGTAGTTTTGGAACCGACTTCGGCAAAATATAAAGAGAAAATCCTGACAGCTTTGGAAAATCTCAGCGCTGGTGGAAGTACGGCTGGAGGGGAAGGGATTGAGTTGGCTTATAAACTAGCTCAGGAAAATTTGGTTAAAAATGGAAATAATAGAGTTATTCTGGCAACCGATGGCGATTTCAATGTTGGAATTTCTGATAATTCCGAACTTCAAAAATTGATTGAGCAAAAAAGACAATCCGGAATTTTCCTAACCTGTCTTGGGTTTGGAATGGGAAATTATAAGGATAATCGTTTAGAAATGTTAGCTGACAAAGGCAACGGAAACTACGCCTACATTGATAATATGCAGGAATCCAATAAGTTTCTTGGAAAAGAATTTGCCGGAAGTATGTATGCGATTGCGAAAGATGTAAAGATTCAAATTGAGTTTAATTCAAAGTTTGTAAAGTATTATCGATTAATTGGTTATGAAAACAGAAAACTAAATAATGAAGATTTTAAAAATGATAAAATAGATGCCGGAGAATTGGGAATTGGTCATACGGTAACAGCGATCTACGAAATCATTCCTGCAGGTTCAGATTCAGAATTTATTCCTCAAGATGTTGATTTGAAACATTCTAAAAACGATTCTCAGAATGAATTTGGAGACGAACTTGCAACTGTGAAATTCCGTTATAAAAATCCGGATGAAGATGTAAGCAAAGAATTAATTCAGACCATCAAAGATTCTAAAAATCACATTAATAATGCTTCTTCAGATTTCAAATTTGCTTCGTCTGTTGCTTGGTTTGGATTGGTTTTGAGACAATCGGAATTCATCAAAGATAAAGACCTTAACAAAATCATAGAACTTGCAAAACAGGGAAAATCAAATGACGAAGACGGCTATCGTTCAGAATTTGTAAGACTGATTGAAAGCTATAGGCAATTAAAGTAATCTTCTAATATTAAATTTTTGAAAAGCAACTCCAAGAGTTGCTTTTTGTCATATTATGCTTTCAATAATTTTCCGTAAATTCGCTAAAATTTTTTAATCACAATGAACTACGATATTATTGTTATTGGAAGCGGACCTGGCGGTTATGTGACTGCAATCAGAGCTGCTCAATTGGGTTTCAAAACAGCCATCATCGAAAAAGAAAATCTTGGCGGAATCTGCCTTAACTGGGGTTGTATCCCAACTAAAGCGTTATTGAAATCTGCTCACGTTTTCAATTATCTGAAACACGCTGAAGATTATGGTCTTAATAAAGTTGAAAATCCAGGATTCGATTTCACAAAAGTAATCCAGAGAAGTAGAGGTGTAGCTTCTAAAATGAGTAGTGGTATTGCTTTTTTGATGAGAAAAAATAAAGTGGATGTCATTATGGGAACGGCTACTGTGAAAGCTGGCAAAAAGGTTTCTGTAACAGATTCTGAAGGAGTTGTAAAAGATTATGAAGGTAAAAATATCATCATCGCAACCGGAGCTCGTTCCAGAGAATTGCCAAATCTTCCTCAGGATGGCAAAAAAGTAATTGGATACAGACAGGCATTGTCTCTTCCTGAGCAACCAAAATCTATGATTGTTGTAGGTTCTGGTGCTATCGGAATTGAGTTTGCTGATTTTTATAATTCAATGGGAACTAAGGTAACTGTTGTAGAATTTTTACCGAACATCGTTCCTTTGGAGGATGAAGAAGTTTCAAAACACGTGGAGAAATCTCTAAAAAAATCAGGGATTGAAATCATGACCAACGCTTCCGTAGAATCTGTTGATACTTCAGGAAATGGCGTAAAAGCCAGCGTGAAAACGGCTACCGGAAATATTACTCTGGAAGCTGACATCTTGCTTTCTGCTGTCGGAATTGCTTCAAACGTTGAAGGAATCGGACTTGAGGCGGTTGGAATCAAAACTGAAAAAGGAAAAGTCCTAGTCAACGAATGGTACGAAACTTCTGTTCCAGGATATTACGCCATTGGTGACATCATCCCAACTCAGGCTTTGGCTCACGTGGCTTCTGCGGAAGGAATCACTTGTGTTGAGAAAATCAAAGGTCTTCACGTAGAGGCTATCGATTACGGAAATATCCCAGGTTGTACTTACTGTCATCCAGAAATTGCTTCTGTTGGTTTGACTGAAAAACAAGCTAAAGAAAAAGGTTACGAAATCAAAGTTGGTAAATTCCCATTCTCAGCGTCCGGAAAAGCTACGGCTAACGGCGATGTAGACGGATTTATCAAAGTGATTTTTGATGCTAAATACGGCGAGTGGCTTGGTTGTCATATGGTTGGTGACGGTGTTACCGATATGATTGCTGAGGCAGTTGTTGCAAGAAGACTGGAAACAACTGGTCACGATATCATCAAATCTATCCACCCGCACCCAACATTGTCAGAATCTATTATGGAAGCTGCTGCTGCTGCGTATGGAGAGGTGATTCATATCTAAGATTAACAAAATATTAATAAAGTAAAACCGCAGATTCTTCTGCGGTTTTTTTATTTTTACTTAATGGAAAATTCGAAAATAGGATTGGTTTTATCTGGAGGTGGAACGCGTGGGTTGGCTCACGCAGGCGTTTTGAAGTTTCTTAAGGAAAAGAATATCGAACCTGATATTCTATCTTGCTGCAGCGCAGGATCTATTGTTGGATCTTTATATGCTGTTGGAAAATCTCCGGAAGACATATTGGATTTTTTTCAATCTATTTATTTCTTTCATTGGAAACACTTTACTTTCAATCAGCCGGGATTTGTTTCTTCCATTATTTTTCTCAATTATCTGAAGCCTATTTTTCAGGATATGACGATTGGGGATTTGGATAAAGATGTCAGAATTGTTGCGACAGAACTGATTACGGGTCAGCAAAAAGTCTTTGAAAAACATTACAAAGTTGTAGACGCAATTATTGCTTCGTCCTGCATTCCTGGGATTTCCACACCTTATTTTATCGGAAAGGAAATGTATAGTGACGGTGGTGTTCTTAATAATTTTCCGGCAGATGTCATTAATAATGAATGTGATAAGATGATTGGTGTTTACGTGACACCACCTCAGGATGTGGAGGAACAGGATCTTCGGTCGATAAAGGCTGTAACCACTAGAGCTTATGAGCTTTTATCTCATAGAACAGAGATTTATAAATTTGCTTATTGTGATTGGTTTATTACTTCCAAAAAATTATCCAGATATGGTATTTTCGAAAGGAAACCACAAAGTATGCTGGAGATATTTAACATAGGATATGAAGAAGCTAAACGGTCTTTTACAGATAATGAAGAAGAGTTTACTGCAATGTTTTTAAAAAAGGAATAATGGCCTGCCAGTTTTCTTCCGCATCATCATAAAATGCAGAAAGAGCAATGGTTCCGTGGTGACCTTTTGTTTTGGAAGGTAGATAGAAACGTTTCTTGGATTTTACCGAATTGTAAATTGGCTTCCAGGAAGATTCTTCATTTCTTGCCGAAGAAGTGTAAACTGGAATTGTCACATTCTTTGCAAATTCAGAAATATTTTTATTCTCGATTTTAAAATATTCTCCCGGGGAATAAGCGATAAGAGCTTTGTAGTCTTTCGGGTATTTTGCTGCCATGTAAAATCCTAATGATGCTGAATAAGAACTTCCCCAATAAATTATTTTTCTGGATTTAATTTTATTTTTAGCATAATCAAAAGACGCTTCCAAATCAGGAATTACATCTTCAAAAGCTGTGGATTTTCCTTGTTTTAAGGCTTCTTTTTGAGTAAGATTTATTACTTGATTTAGCATGTCGCCGGAACGAAGGTCAACCGCTAAAACATTGAATCCCAAATCTACCAATCGTGGAGCAATACTTCTAAATTCGCCTCTGCTGAAACCCGCCTGATGATAAAGAATAATGAGCGGTCCTCTTATGCTGTTGGTGGAGTACAAGTCAGCATAAACTTTCAATCCATCTGATGTTTCAAAGTTTACAGTTTTGTAAGTGTGATGTTTGACATCTAATATATTTGGAATAGGGTTCGAAATTGATGCTGCAGATGAGCAGTTGAATAAACAATTTACAAGAATAATCCAAAATATGAAATTAAAATTTTTCATAACACCTTGTTTAAATTATTTTATGCCTGTAATTATATATTATTTTCTATTCACCAAATATAACTCATTATTTTTAATAATTTCTATGATAATATTAATTTAACTTTAATTATTTTGAAATTTATTTTTATTCTTATTAAATAATTTTCTCGCCACAAATTTTGCAAAAACGTGCATTCTCGTCATTGTCTTCGTTTCCGCATCTATTACACTGAAAATTGTTTTTCTTTTGCTTTCGGAATTCTGATGTGACGATTCCTGTCGGAACAGCAATAATGCTATATCCGCAAAGCATTACAATTATGGATAATATTTTCCCAATGGGCGTTGCCGGAGAGATGTCGCCATATCCAACCGTTGTAATGGTTACAACCGCCCAATAAATACTTTGTGGAATGCTGCTAAATCCGTTTTCGCCATTTTCAATCAGGTACATCAGTGAACCTATAATGATGATGAAAATAGCCATAAACAGGAGAAAAATATAAATTTTTCTGGAACTGTGCTTTAATGCTGAAACGATGAATTTGCCATCCTGCATATAGTCTGCGAGATTGAAAATCCTGAATATTCTCAGCATCCGTAGCATTCTAATGATTGCAACAAAATGCCAAATCGGAAAGAATAAACTGATATAAAATGGAATTATGGACAGGAAATCGATAATTCCTAGCGGGCTGAGTATGTATTCTTCCCTGTCCTTTATACAGATAATTCTCAAAATATATTCTATCGTAAAAATTATTGTAATAAAAAACTCTGCGTAATAAAATGCTTTGTAATATTCTAATTGGAAAATTGGAATTGTTTCTATCATCAGCAAGGCAGTGCTGATGAGAATCAGAATAAGTAAACAAATGTCAAATATTTTTCCGGCCTTTGTGTCTGATAAATAAACTATTTCATATATTTTCTTTCGCCATCCATCTTCCGGGATGAGATCGAACTCGGGTTTTATTTTCATTTTTTTAAATTTAAATGGAAGGTAATAAAAATAAATATGTAAAGTAAATAAAAAATTAGACAAAAGTCTTTTTTGTATAGACAAAAGTCGTATATTTGTGGGAGGAAAATATTAGAAAATGAAAAAATACAAAACAACAGATACGACAAATACTATTGCAGAACCAGTAGCTGTTTACGGTTATCATAATTTTGATGACGGCGGTATTTTCAGAATGATCGAAATCGCCGAACGTGGTATTTCTTTTAAACTTTTTGATAACCTAGTAAAAAAGTTTCCGTTTAGTTTTCAGGAGTGGGCTGGTTTTCTTCATATCTCTGGAAAAACTTTGTCTCGTTATCAGAAAGAGGAAAAAACTTTTGATACATTACAATCGGAGAAGATATTACAAATAGAAATGCTTTACAAAAGGGGAGAAGAAGTTTTTGGTTCATCAGATTATTTTTTGATTTGGCTGCAGGCAGAAAACTTGGCTTTGGGCAAGACAAAACCGCAAGACCTGATCGGTAGCAATTTTGGGATCTCTCTTCTGATGGATGAGCTTACCAGACTAGAACACGGTATTTTAGCATAATATCGATGATTGTTTACAGGCTTTCAAAAGAAATTTATGCTAATGATCTTTCCGGAAAAGGCGCAGAAATAGCTGGCGGAAGGTGGAACAGTAAAGGAAATGCAGCTTTGTACACAGGACAATCTATTGCACTTTGTGTTACAGAAATTGCCGTTCATATTCCGCTTGGGATCATCCCGAAAGATTTTAGATTAATTCATATTGAAATTCCCGATATTGAAGTTTTTGAACCGAAAAGATTTCCTAAAGATTGGAACACTTTTCCACATCTGGACAGCACTCAGAAAATTGGGGATAAATTTCTTAAGGAAAATAAATTTCTGGCAATGAAGGTTCCGTCTGCGGCGGTTCAAGGAGAATTTAATTATATTATCAATCCTCGGAATATTGATTTTAAAAATGTCAAAATCAAGAAGATGGAGAAATTTACTTTTGATGACCGACTGTTTATCAAATAAATATTTAATTAATGAAAATCAATGAATTTATAAAGGAGTTCGAAAAACTGATTCCGATAAGACAAGCGGAAGATTTTGACAATGTCGGTTTGCTTTGCGGAAATCCAGAAAGAGAAATTTCCGGAATTTTGGTAGCTCACGATGCTTTGGAATCGGTTATTGACGAAGCTATTGAAAAGAGCTACAATCTTGTGGTTTGTTTTCATCCGATTATTTTTTCTGGATTAAAATCAATCACTGGAAAGAATTATGTTGAGAAAGCAGTTTTAAAAGCTTTGGAAAATAAAATTGCAATCTATGCGATTCACACAGCTTTTGACAATGATTATTTTGGTGTCAATTATAAAATCTGTGAAGTTCTGGGATTGAAGAATCAGAAAATATTGATGCCGAAACAAAACCAGTTGAAGAAATTGGAGGTTTATGTTCCGGTTGATTCGGCTGAGAATTTAAAAAATGCTTTGTTCCAAGCTGGTGCTGGAAATATCGGTTTTTATGATGAATGCAGTTTTTCTATTAATGGAAACGGAACTTTTCGTCCATTGGAAGGTTCGAATCCTGTCACTGGAAATCATAACGAAAGAGAAAATGCGGACGAAGTTTTGGTTTCTGTGATTTTCGAAGATTTTAAGAAAGACCAAATCCTTTCTGCGATGAAACAAAATCATCATTATGAAGAAGTCGCTTATCAATTAATTTCTCTGGATAACGAAAATCATTACACAGGTTTGGGAAGATTCGGAGATTTGGAAACTGAAATGGATGAAGAAGATTTCTTACAGTTTGTAAAGGAAAAATTTGACCTTAAAGTGATTAAACACAGTTCTTTAATTAATAAAAAAATTAAAAAAATTGGCGTTTTAGGTGGAAGTGGAGCAAGCGGAATAAAGTCTGCATTATCTTCAAAATGTGATGTTTACCTCACTGGCGATGTGAAATATCATGACTTTTTTGCGGCGGAAGACAAAATGTTGATTTGCGATATCGGACATTTTGAATCGGAACAATTTGTAACTCAACAATTATTTGAAATATTGTCCGAAAAATTCACTATATTTGCCATCGCAAAAACGACTAAGAAAACAAATCCTGTTAATTATTTTATATAGATATGGCTGATAAAAAAGTAAACGAAATTTCTGTTGAAGAAAAACTAAGAGCACTTTACGATTTGCAGATCATTGATTCCCGTCTGGATGAGATCCGCAACACAAGAGGCGAATTGCCAATTGAAGTAGAAGATCTTGAGATAGAAATTGAAGGTCTTAACAAAAGAGCCCAAAAATTCGAATCTGAAATTGCTGAGCAAAATGCAGAGATCAATGAGAAAAAAGATCTTATGAAAAGCGCTCAAGTATTGATTGACAAATATAAAACGCAACAAGATAACGTTAGAAACAACAAAGAATTCGAAACTTTAGCAAAAGAGGTTGAATATCAGGAATTGGAAATTCAACTGGCTGAAAAGAGAATCAAAGAATTTGGAGGTAAAATAGATCACAAAAAGGAAACTTTAGCTGACCTGACGTCTAAAATTAATGAGCTTAAAAACCACTTGGTTCACAAGAAAAACGAGTTGGAAAACTTGGTTTCTGAAACTCAAAAAGAAGAAGATTACCTATTAGAAAAATCTAAAGAATTTGCTGAGAAAATCGATCAGAGATTGTTGGTTTCTTACCAAAGAATCCGTCAGGGTTCATCAACTGGTCTTGCAGTTGTAGGATTGGAAAGAGGAGCACCAAAAGGATCTTTCTTCACAATTCCACCACAAAAACAAATGGAAATTGCTCAGAGAAAGAAAATTATTATCGATGAACATTCCGGTAAAATCTTGGTGGATGACGAGTTAGTTAACGAAGAAACTGCAAAGATGGAAAGCATTATCAAATTCAACTAATTGAATTGATTTAAATATAAAAAAAAGACCTCGAATTTTCGAGGTCTTTTTTTTTGATAATATAGTCAGGTTGATGCTACTTGGTGGTAATCCTTGTATATGAATATTCATGTCTGTTTATCCATTTGTCATCGCCTGTAAATTGTACATCTTTTCGCTTTTTTAATATTTTATCACCAAAAATATAAGTATGTTTTATAGTTGCAGGTTTATTGTCATTACCATCCTTTCCTATAGTTTCCGTTACTATTTCAATGTCGCCGTTCGGAAGTTTCAATCTTGATTTTACCAATTCCCTGTCAATGTATTTTCCATCTGTAGAAACAACTAATGTATCCGTAGAATTTGCACTCGTTTCATTTGGATAGATATTGGAAAATATGAAATTATTAGTTTTATCAATTCTTTTGATATTTACTTCAGCAGGCATAGAATAAGGTTTCCCGGATGAGTAATCCAGATAAGTCAAAGAACCTTTCCAGCTGCCCGAAACTTTTTGGAGGTCATTCAATAAATTGTTGGACTTAGCTTGCGCACTAAAACTAGCGGAAAATATTGCCAGACTAAGACTTAGATAAATTTTTAATATTCGCATTTATTTTTGATATTTTATAATGTTAGGCCTGTCAAACAAATTACTGAATCGATACAGATCCGGAACTGCTTTCGTTTTTGGTAACTTCATTCAAACTCCCTCTTTTAATTATATGAATATCTCCGCTGGAAGATGCGCTTGCAGTCACGCTTTTGCTTACGCCAATTGTAATATCAGCAGATGAAGACGTAGCCAAAACAGCACTTTCCGTTGTGAAGTTTTCTGCATCCACATCGCCTGAAGATGATGCCTGGATATTCACGCTTTCAGATTTCCCTTTGATATCGATTCCTCCTGAGGAAGAACTTTGCATATTGAGACTTTTTGCATTCACTTCTCCTTCATAGTTTCCGCTGCTGGAGGCTTGGATATTGATATTTCCGCCGATAATATTACCTTTTATGGTTCCCGAGCTTGAAACTTTTACATCAAGATCAGAAAAACTGAAGTTGTCTTTCAAATAAATACTTCCACTGGAATTTGCTGCCAAATGATCAAAATCCTTAGCATAAACCTTAACTTTGATTCGGTCAGTAGAAATACTTTTCATATTTTTTGTTTCGATTTTCACCTGCACTTTTCCACCATTTTGTTTTACAACCACATATTGCATAAGATCGGAAGGCGCATAGACTACGATTCTTTCCTTATCCGATTTAAAAACTTCTGCGTTCAAAGAAGTAGAAATTTCCAATTCATCAAAGTTGATGTCATAAGATTTTTCAATTACATCTCCCTTTCCGGAGTCAGAAATCAGATGAGAGAACATCACATCGTTACCATTTGAACCGTCTCCTTTGGATTGTACACAAGAAAAATTCCCGATAGAGACCAAAAGAATCATTGATAATAGTTTAATTTTCATAAGAATATATTTTATTTGTTTTTAAGTTTAGATACATCACAAAAAACCTATTACTATCAGCAAATTTTTCTCTTAAAGAATTTACAATAATCGATTTTATAATAATAAGACAACTTCAGTACAGATTTCATTACATCTAAATTAATTTTTTTTACAATTAATTAATTTTCTAAATTTACAGCATTAAAAAATAAATTAACAATTATGAAAAATATATTATTTGCATTCGTATTGATCGGTTTATCAGTTTCTGCATTTGCACAATCTGGTCCGCCAGCCGGTGATGCCAAAGTGGGGGAATTCTATGGTAAGGAAGTTTCTGCAAAAGCCGTTAAAAAAGCCATCTCTACAGACGAGCTCAATAAAGAATTAAAATCAAATCCAAAAATTGCCAAAACTTCTGTGAAAGGAAAAGTAACTGGTGTTTGCCCTAAGAAAGGATGCTGGGTAAGCCTGGCAACAGATTCCGGAGAGACATTCTTTGTGAAGATGAAAGATTACGCATTCTTCGTTCCAACCGCGTTGGAGGGTAAAACCGTTGTTTTGGAAGGCAGCGCAGAAAGCAAAACAACGTCTGTAAAAGAGTTACAGCATTACGCAGAAGATGCTAAAAAAACTCAGGCAGAAATAGACGCTATCACAGAACCAAAAACTGAAACCAGATTTTTGGCAAGCGCGATAAAAGTTGTAGAATAATTATTTTCAAAATATAATTCAAAATAAAGCTGATCAAAGAATCAGCTTTATTTTTTTATAAATTTTAGACTTGCTTTTTTGTTATTAGAATACATTTCTACAACATAGACTCCAGCTTTTAATGCAGAAATATTGATGTTATTAGAATTGATTTTCTGATTCAGAACCAACTTTCCTTGAAAATCAAACACTTTTACTGCTTCAATATTTTGATTGAAGGACAAATAATCAGAAGCTGGATTTGGATGTATTTTTACATTGGATATAAAGTTGTTTTCTTGGGTTGCAAGCATACAATCTGCTGTAACGTTTGGTACTCCTTTATTAATGAAAAAGCTTTTTTCATCTTCGTCGCAGCAAACAAAATTTAATTTTGGGCAACTATTATAACTTTCAGAAAAATTTTGTTTTTTATTATTTTTAATATATAAAGATTCCAAATTATCCAAATAATCAAACCAAAAAATTTCTAAATTCGGATTGAGCCTTATATCCAAAGATTTGACGGAGGGTTGCTTAAAGATCATTAAAAATTTCAAATTTTTGTTGTTGGAAAAGTCAATATTTTCTAGTAAATTTTCATTTAATCTCATTTCTATTAAAGAAAATTGTTTACTTAAATCAAGATTTGAGATTTTGCAGCCAGACAAATCAATTTTTTCTAAATAAGAAATTTCCGGTAATTTTATAGATGTTAGGCTACCTCCATATATTTTCAGGTCTTTTAACTTTGAATTATTGCTGAAATTAGCGTCCATCATTTTTATCTCGGAAAGATATAAAGTTTCAATCTCTGTATTACTACTGAAATCTATCGCATTTATGTTGTTTTTAAAAATTGTTAATTTTTTTAATCTAGTATTCTTACTTATATCAAGAATAGACAAATCTTGCGAAGAAAGAAAAAGATCCTCTAAAGCTGTGTTTTTAGAAATGTCTATAGCGTTTAATTTTCCATTCCAATAAATAGTCTTCAAATTAATATTGTCCGAAAAATCTATAGCTTTGAGATAACTATTGTAATTACCGTTAATATCAACTTTTTGCAAATTATCAAGATTTTTTAAATTCAAAAAAGATAAGGATAGACAGTTTGTTATATTGATAGAACGAAGGTTCTTTACGAGAGATAAATCTAAACTCAACATAACATTAGAAGTAATAGAAAAACTATCCAGGTTTTTAAAAGCTTCTAGTCCAAGAATATTTTTAACAAGCAAATTATTACAATATAATGATTTAATATTTTGAGCTTCAGTTATTTGGATTTCTCCATCACCATTTAAATCGATTTTCGTGTAGTTTCCAGCTAAATCAATTGCCTGATATTTTTCTGGACTTGTGTTAATGAGAAAAAATTTGAATTCTGCATCAGGAATGTCTACATTCTGAGAAAAAGAAAATGCGAAAAAGTAAAGTAAAATAAAAGAGAATAATTGTTTTGCCATAATGGTTAAAGTTTTGTCAAATATAATCATTTATGGTTTCTCTTTTGCGCATTTATTTTAATGCCCGAATTCATTGTTAAAGCCGTCAATTCTGCTTATATTTACACTCTAAATTTTCAAAAAATGGCAGACTGGAAAATCGTCAAAGAATACGAAGATATTACCTATAAAAAATCAAATGGCGTTGCAAGAATCGCCATCAACAGACCAGAAGTCAGAAACGCTTTCCGACCAAAAACAACCTCAGAACTTTACGACGCATTCTACGACGCTTACGAAGATTCTTCAATCGGAGTTGTATTATTGACAGGCGAAGGGCCAAGTCCAAAAGACGGCGGTCACGCATTTTGCAGCGGTGGCGACCAGAAAGCTCGTGGACATCAAGGTTACGTGGGAGAAGATGGAAGACATCGCCTTAATATTTTGGAAGTTCAGCGTTTGATTCGTTTTATGCCAAAAGCGGTAATTGCTGTGGTAAACGGTTGGGCAGTCGGTGGCGGACATTCGCTTCACGTGGTTTGTGATTTGACTTTGGCGAGCGAAGAACACGCGATTTTCAAACAAACAGATGCAGACGTTACAAGTTTCGACGGTGGTTATGGTTCTGCTTATTTGGCTAAAATGGTCGGTCAGAAAAAAGCAAGAGAAATTTTCTTTTTAGGAAGAAATTACTCCGCAAAAGAAGCCGAAGAAATGGGAATGGTAAACGCCGTAATTCCTCACGCAGAATTGGAAGACACCGCTTACGAATGGGCGCAGGAAATCCTTGCAAAATCTCCAACTTCGATCAGAATGCTGAAATTCGCTATGAATCTGACAGATGACGGAATGGTCGGTCAGCAGATTTTCGCTGGTGAAGCAACTCGTTTGGCCTACATGACAGAAGAAGCAAAAGAGGGTAGAAATGCGTTTTTAGAAAAGCGTAAACCTAATTTTGGTGACGATCAATGGATTTCTTAAATATAATTAATCTAAATATTTATCGACATCTGCTTTATGCCAAACAAAAACATCAAACTGGAAACAGGATTCGAATTTCTGAAACTATTAAACAGAAATAATAACCGTGTCTGGTTTTCTGAGCATAAAAAAGAATATGATGCTATTGCAAAGGAAAATAAGAAATTTATAGACGAGATTTATTCTGAACTGGAATTACACGACAGTTTGGGGCAAATTCATATTTTAAGAATCAATAGAGATATTCGTTTTTCTAAAGATAAAACACCTTACAAAACTAATTTCGGAGCTGGAATATCTCGAAAAAAACCAATGCTTAGAGGTGGTTATTACATGCATTTGGAGCCTGATAATACTTATGTAGGAGGCGGTTTTTGGGGACCGAATAATGAAGATTTATTGAGAATCCGAAAAGAATTTGAAATTGATGATTCTCAGATTAAAAAAATAACCTCAGATAAAACTTTTATAAAATATTTTGGAGAACTAAAAGGCGAGGATGCTGTAAAGACTGCGCCTAAAGGTTTCGATAAAAATCATTCCGCAATTGATTTGATAAAGAAAAAACAATATGTGGTGATGAGGAAATTTTCTGACAAGGAAGTTTTTTCAGACAGTTTTCAGAAAGAGATTATCTCCACTTTTTTGGCAATGCGTCCTTTTTTCGATTATATGAGTGAAGTTCTGACAACTAATTTAAATGGTGAATCTGTATTTAAAGATTAAAATAATAAAATGACCGATTGGATAAAAGCAGCACGTCTGCGAACTTTACCACTTTCTATGAGTGGAATTATTATGGGCGCTTTCATTGCAAAATGGAGGATTTCTCAGGAAGGCGGATTTTGGGACTGGCGAATTTTTGCATTGGCACTTCTCGTTACATTATTATATCAAATACTTTCCAACTTTGCCAACGATTATGGCGATGGCGTAAAAGGAACCGACAAAAATAGGATAGGAGAAGCGGAACAAAGAGCAGTAGCTTCCGGAAAAATCACAGCAACTCAAATGAGAAATGCAGTGATTCTACTTTCAATTTTATCTTTTGTAGCTACTGTTGCCTTATTGTATGTCGCTTTTTATCCTGCTTACAACAGAGAATTCTGGATTTTTATCGGACTGGGAGTTGCCTCGATTTTAGCGGCAATTGGATATACAATTGGGAAAAAACCTTATGGCTATTTAGGTTTGGGCGATATTTTCGTGTTTATCTTTTTCGGATTGGTTTCGGTTTGCGGGAGTTATTTTCTTTTTACGAAGTCCTTCAGTTGGGATGTTTTATTTCCTTCAATTTCAGTCGGAATGTTGAGTATGGCCGTTCTTAATCTGAACAATATGAGAGATATCGTTAACGATGAATTATCAGGTAAAAAAACGTTTGCATTGAAGCTAGGTTACAAAAACGCAATGATTTATGAAATCATCTTATTACAATTACCAATTCTTTTAATGCTGGCTTTTCTGATGTATAACGGATTTCAGACACAAGGGAAATATTATCCTTTCATCGTGATGATTTTGATTTTCCCATTCATCAAATTAAGGAGAAGCATAATGGCTGTGAACGAACCAAAATTACTTGACCCTTTCTTAAAACAAGTCGGAATCTTAACTTTCCTAATGGCGGTTTTGACGGCGTTCGGACTTAATTATTTTAATTAATAAATCTAAAAAAATGAAAATAAAATGAAAATAAAATTCTTAGGACAAAACTGTTTTTTGTTCACATATAACGGAAAAACTATTCTTGCAGACCCTTTCTACAATTATCAGAAAGATAAATCAGGTTTTGATATCACAGCTCAGAAAATCGATTATGTGTTGATTACGCACGCGCACGGCGACCACATTTCTGACGTGAAGGAAGTGCTTGAAAACCATCCTGATGCCACCGTAATTGGACAGCCGGAAATTTGTGGTTATTTCAAACACACCAATAATATAGATATCAATTTCGGAGGTTCAGCGAAAATTGAAGATTTGAAGATTTCAATGGTTCCGGCATTGCACACGAGCTCTTTTCCGGACGGTTCTTACGGTGGATTGGCTTCTGGGTACATTTTTAGATTTGCCGACGGAAGAAACCTCTATTTAGCTGGAGACACGGGAGTGACAGCTGAGATGAGTTTGTTTCCACAGGTTTTCGGGAAATTGGATTTGTCGATTTTACCAGTTGGAAAACATTACACGATGTGTCCTAGAAAAGCGGCTTTCGCAGCATCAGAATTATTGAAAACGCCAAAAGTGATTGGTTGTCATTTTGATACTTTCTCACCAATCGAAATCAATCACGAGGAAGCTAAGAAGCATTTTTCTGATAAGAATATCGAATTTACATTACCGGAATTAGGACAGGAATTTGAGTTCTAAACAAAAAAATTAAGAGATTAAGTAATTTCAAAATTTTGAATATCGCTTAATCTCTTAACTTAAAAAAAATAAAAAATGGCAAGCTACCTAAATCACACCGCTACGACCAATTACCTTTGCTGCGTTCCCACCCTGGAGGGTTCTCAGGAGCTGGTTGTTTAGGACTTGCCGGTGCAAAGATAGAAAAATTAAGAAAAAAGAAAAAGGAAAAGAGAGAAAAGAAATGATGAAGGCTCTAGATTGTTGATAGTCAGTTTGAAATATTTATCTCTTTTATCAAAAATTAAAAAATTATGACAAAAAACCCTGTAACAATAGGTTTTATTTTATACGCTCTCACAATGTTGGCATTCTTCGTTGTGTATTATTTCTTCGCAAACGCCAACTATTTTGAGACCACAATGCAGGTCAATGCCTTTGGGATGACGTTCCTATATGTCTTGGCTGGTTTTGCTTCAACCTATTGGTTAAGAGTTGGTACATTAATAACTTATCCTCAAGCATTTAAACAAACTTTTCTAACGCTTTTTACAGGCGGCGTTTTATCAATGTTCTCAATTTTTGCATTCCTGAATTATGTAGATACAGACGCCCGGGATTTGCTAAATCACCAATATATCCAGACAGAACTTGACAATCTGGACGAATCTTACGCTAAATTGAAAGTCGAGGCAGCGAATCAAAAAGACCGTACAAAGGTCAAAGAGTTAGAGGAAAATTACAATGGAGCGAAGCAGGCGAGGGAAATAGCATTGAAAGAGAATAGAAATTACTTTTCTTTCAAATTTATGTCCGCTGTTTTTGGTGGTTTTTTACTATTTTATCTACTTTTGTCTATTATCATCGCAGGTTTTTTAAAGAACAAAAAACGCTATGAGTAGAAAGTTTTCAGTTTTTCGAAAAATCATTTATCAAATTATAATTCATCATCAATAATTAATACGTATCTTTACTAAAACAACACGTAATGACAACCAAACTTACTTTGACTGTTGAAAAATCAGTTATCGAAAAGGCAAAAAAATACGCCAAAGGTACGCAGAGAAGTCTGTCTGAGATGGTTCAAAAATATTTGGAATCGCTAGGTGAACCAGAAATCATCAATGAACCAACCCCGAAAATGAAAAAACTTCTTGAAAAAATTCCAAATAATATCCCTCAATACACGGATGAAGAGTTGGATAGCTTCAGAAGAGAATATTTAGAAAAAAAATATTCATAAAATGCTTTTCTTTTTAGATACCAATATCATCGTGGACTTGCTTCAGAAAAGAGACCCACATTTTGATTTAGCCTCAGAAATTTTTAATTTTTCTACTAAAGAAAATCTTGAACTTTATGCCTCTTCACATAGTATTGCGACCGTGCATTATATTTGTAAAAAAAATATTAAAGAAGCAGAATTAAGGGAGTTGATAGATGAAGTTTTGAATTTTCTAAAAATTATCCCCGTTGACGAAGAAATTCTGAGAAAATCAATCAAATCGAATCATAAAGATTTTGAAGATTCAATTCAGATTTTCTGTGCTCATCAAATCAAGAATTTAACCGGAATAATTACACGAAATATAAAGGATTTTTCCACTTCAGAAATTCCTGTTTTTGCACCAGACGAAGCTTTAAATCTCATTCAAAAGAAATATCTTTGACCTTTTAAAATCTATCCTTTATATCAATGAATCTCTCAATAATCATCCCATTACTCAACGAGCAGGACTCTCTGGAAGAGCTGTTCAACAGGATTGACAACGTTTGTCAGGCCAACAAGCTGTCTTACGAAGTTTGGTTCATAGATGACGGAAGTACCGACCTTTCCTGGTCCATCATCGAAAATCTAAAAATCCAGCATCCGCAAATCCACGGGATTAAATTCTCCAAAAACTACGGAAAATCGCAGGCACTTCACGCTGCATTCGAAAAGGTGAATGGTGATGTCATTATTACGATGGATGCTGATTTACAAGATTTTCCGGAAGAGATTCCCGAACTATATGAAATGGTAAAAGTAGGAAATTACGACATCGTTTCTGGTTGGAAAAAGAAACGTTTTGATAATGTAATGACCAAAAATATCCCATCAAAATTATTTAATTCTGCGGCTAGAAAAGTGTCCGGCGTTTCGCTTCATGATTTCAACTGCGGACTGAAGGCTTATAAAAAACAAGTTGTAAAATCCATCGATGTTTACGGCGATATGCACCGATATATTCCAGTTTTGGCAGCGAATGCAGGATTCAGAAATATTACGGAAAAACCAGTGCAACATCAGGCAAGACCTTACGGAACTTCGAAGTTTGGGACGGAAAGATTTGTTCGTGGATTCTTGGATTTGGTGACGCTTTGGTTCATTAGCAGATTCGGCGGAAGACCGATGCATTTCTTTGGTGCAGCGGGAACTTTGATGTTCATCATCGGATTTTTGTCGGCCATTTGGTTGGGACTTTCAAAACTGATTGATGTTTATATCTTCAAAGTTTACGGAAATTTTATTGCGAATAATCCGTGGTTCTTCATTGCTTTGACAATGATGATTATGGGAAGTTTGCTTTTCGTCGCTGGATTCTTAGGCGAACTCATCATCCGAACAAACCGTGAACATAAGAATTATCATATTGAGGAATTGATTTAAACGAGATAATTTTTCTAATTTGGTAAATCAATAAACTTATGAAAAATCTATTTTATTTAATTCTAATTTTAACAGTGGTTTCCTGCGGAAAAGTAACTCCGAAAGGCGAGATTAAATCGAAAGATGTGGAATTGGCCGAGTTTTCAAAACTTGATATGAAAGGGAAATTCCGCGTGTTTTATATCCAAAGTCCACACAACTTCGTGAATGTGGAAACTTATCCAAATGTTTTCGACAATTTGAATATCGAAGTTAAAGACAAAAACTTATCGATTACTGAGAAAAGTGCAACGGATAAAGTTGATTTTTATAATATTACCATCTACGGAAAAAATCCTTTTGATGATATTAAAATAGCTGATTCAGTGGAACTTAATATCTCAAGCCAGATGAAAGTAGAAAATTTTTCTCTTCATTTGAAAGATAATGCTAAATTTATCGGTTCAGTGATTTCAGAAAAGTCGACTATCGAAATGCTGAATAAAAGCCGCGCTAATCTGTTGGGGAAAACAACGTTAGCAAAACTTAGCATCAAAGATACAGCGAGTATTATTTCGCCTTATTGGTACATCAAAGATTTGGAAATCGAGTCTCAGAACGGAAATTACGCAGAGCTGAATGTGGATGAGGAAATCAAAGGAAAAATAGGAAATACCTCAAAATTGGTATATTACGGAAATCCTTCGAAAAAACTGAAAGTCACTGACAAAGCGACAATTGAAAACAAGAAATTAATTAAGTAAACTACAAACTATAAAATAAATGTCAGATACAACATCAACTTTAGATAAAGCAAAACTTTGGCTTTCCGAAACATTTGACGAAGAAACCAGAAGCAAAGTTCAGGAATTAATCGATACAGAATCTGCCGATTTAGAAGATTCTTTTTACAGAGAATTAGAATTCGGAACAGGCGGAATGCGTGGAATAATGGGCGTTGGTACCAATCGTCTTAACAAATATACTTTAGGTCAGGCAACTCAGGGATTGGCAAATTATCTTCATCAGCAATTTTCCGGCGAGGAAATCAAAGTAGCGATTGCTTATGATGTGAGACATAATTCCAAAGAATTCGGAAAAGTGGTGGCTGATGTTTTGACAGCGAATGGAATCAAGGTTCTGTTGTTCAAAAATCACCGTCCAACGCCAGAATTATCTTTCACTGTTCGTGATAAAAAATGTAATGCCGGAATCGTTTTGACGGCTTCTCATAATCCACCGGAATATAATGGTTATAAGGTTTATTGGAATGACGGTGCTCAAATTGTTCCACCAGATGACGAGAATATCATCAGAGAAGTTTATTCTACAAAATTTGAAAATATAAAATTTGATGGAAATGATGATTTGATAGAGTGGATTGGTGATGAACAGGATGATGTTTATGTTGATGCTTGTATAGAAAATTCTCTGTATCAGAATATTGGCAGAGATAATCTGAATATTGTTTTTACTTCCATCCACGGGACAACTTATGCGACTGTTCCAAAAGCGCTTAAAAAATCTGGATTCACAAAATTGGATCTTGTTCAGGAGCAAATGATCCCAAGCGGAAATTTCCCAACCGTACTTTCTCCAAATCCGGAAGAGCCGGCAGCACTTTCTATGGCGATGGATCTGGCAGAAATCACAAATGCTGATATCGTAATTGGAACAGATCCGGACGGTGACAGATTGGGAATTGCAGTGAGAAACCTTGAAGGTAAAATACAACTTCTTAACGGAAATCAATGCAATACAGTTCTTACTTATTATATTCTTGATCAATGGAAAAAAGCCGGGAAAATTACCGGAAAAGAGTTCATTGGTTCTACCATTGTGACCTCTGATATTTTCTTTGATGTTGCGGAGAAATTCGGTGTTGACTGCAAAGTTGGATTGACAGGTTTCAAATGGATCGGGAAAATGATCCGTGATTTTGAAGGTCAGGAAAAATTCATTTGCGGAGGCGAAGAGAGTTTCGGATTTATGACAGGAGATTTCGTGAGAGACAAAGATTCTTGCGGTTCTATTTTGACGGCTTGCGAACTTGCAGCTTGGTGTAAAGCTAACGGAACAACCGTTTATCAATATATGATTGACATCTACAAAGAGGTTGGGTTGTATTATGAAGGCTTGATTAATGTTGTAAGAAAGGGTAGAACTGGTGCTGAGGAAATCCAAAATATGATGAAGAACTTCCGTGAGAATCCACCAAAAGAGATTGCTGGTTCATTGGTAGAAGAAGTGAAAGATTTCAAAGAGCAGACTTGTTTTGTCGTTTCCAAAAACGAGAAAAAAGTGATGGACGATATTCCGAAATCAAACGTTTTGATCTATTACACTCAAGACGGAACCAAGGTTTGCGTACGTCCTTCAGGAACTGAACCTAAGATTAAATTCTATGTTTCTGTGAAAGATTCAATTTCTTCTGAGCAAGATTTTGTTGAAAAACTGCCTGAATTGGAGGAAAAAATTCAGAACGTAAAGAAAGATCTGAATCTGTAATTGACAATTTTATTTGAATTAAATATTATCTAAAATATTTTTAACATAAAGTTCTCAATTATTAAAGCAATTTAATTTTGGGAACTTTTTTTTGATGTAATTTGAAATAATCAATTACAATCAGGATATTTGTAAATCATAAAAAGTAAATCAGATTTAATTTCTCGACAATCGAATCTGAAAATTATTAAAAATCAAAAAAGTGAAAGTATCAAAACTCGCATCAAACCTCGTTGGTTCAGAAATCATTAAAATCGGAAATGAAGTAAATGACCTGAAGGCGAAAGGTGCACAAATCTCAAACCTTACAATTGGCGACCTTAACTCCAACATCTATCCGATTCCTCAGGAATTAAAAGACGGAATTCAGAAAGCTTATACCAATAATCTTACAAACTATCCACCAGCAAATGGCTTGCAGTCTCTTAGGACCTCTGTTAGCAATGATTTAAAAAAGCGTTGGAATCTTGATTATTCGGCAAATGATATTTTGATAACTGCTGGTTCCAGACCTTTGATTTATGCAATTTTCAAAACAATTGTTGATGAAGGCGACAAAGTGATTTATCCGATTCCTTCCTGGAATAACAATCATTATTCTTATCTGACAACTGCAAATGCGGTTGAAGTTCAGACTCGGGAATCCAATAATTTCTTGCCAACAACAGATGATTTAAGACCACATTTGGAAGGTGCCGTTTTGCTTTGCCTTTGTTCTCCGTTAAATCCAACCGGAACAATGTTCTCAAAAGAACAGCTTTCTGACATTTGCGAATTGGTTTTGGAAGAAAATAAAAAGAGAGGAGCAGATGAGAAACCGCTTTATTTGATGTACGATCAGATCTATGCGATGTTGACTTTCGGATCAGAACATTACAATCCAGTAAGCCTTTTCCCGGAAATGAAAGATTATACAATCTATGTTGACGGAACTTCTAAATGTTTTGCAGCAACTGGAGTTAGGGTTGGTTGGGGATTTGGGCCAAGTTTGGTTATTGACAAAATGAAAGCTCTTTTAACCCACGTTGGCGCCTGGGCACCAAAACCCGAGCAGGAAGCAGTTGCCGAGTTTTTAGCTGATGATTCAGCGGTTGATATATTCTTAACGGATTATAAAGGGAAACTTAATAACAGTTTGAAAGAGCTTCACGCAGGAATTCAGGATTTGAAAGCTAAAGGTCTTTCCGTGGAAAGTATTTCGCCAATGGGCGCACTTTATCTGACCATCAAATTGGATTATCTTGGAAAAACAGCACTGGACGGAAAAGTGATTGAAAATTCTACAGATCTTGTTTTTTATCTGATTAATAATGCTGGAATGGCTTTGGTTCCTTTCTCAGCCTTTGGAAATGATAAATCTGTACCTTGGTTCAGAGCGTCTGTTGGAGGTTGTTCGCTTGATGATATTAAGGATTGTCTTCCGAAATTAGAAAAAGCATTAGGAGATTTGAAATAAATTGAAAAAATTCTATTTTATAATGGAAAAAATTCTATCTTTGTGTTAAAGAAAACGAAGATGGAAAATTATAAACAAAAAGGAAATCAACAGAAATCAAAAGTAGAAGAGCCAATAGTTGCTAATGGAGCAAGACCTTCTATCTTCAATCGATTTTCAATCCAAGACGATTATAAACTCCTGAAAAAAGCAAGAGAAGGCGTGAAGACTGATGTATTCTATTCACTTGCTGATGCCATCAAGATGCCAGAGAAAACTTTGGCATCCGTGATCAATCTTTCTCCAAGGACAATTAGCAATTACAGAGATCAAGAAAAAGGATTGGATCCTATTTACAGTGAGCATCTATTAAAATTGATTAATCTCTATAGTTTTGGAAAGGAGATCTTTGGAAATCTGGAAGAGTTTAGCCTTTGGATGAATCGCCCTTTTTGGAATTCCAATGATAAGCCGATAGATTTTATTTCCACTTCCGGTGGCGTAGATTTGATTTATGAAGAAATAGAAAAACTAGCACAAGGTTACCCTGTATAATGCTGGTTTACAGAATTGTACACAAACGATATTCGGACTCTCTCTTTGCGAGTGGTTTGGAAGGAAGATGGAACTCCGAAGGGAAAAAAGTACTTTACACTGCAGAAAGTATTTCTCTTGCCTATCTGGAAACACTGGCGCATCGAAAAGGATTGGGATTTAATAAAGACTTTAAAATTATGGTCATCAAAATTCCTAGCAATACTGAAATTCAAACGGTTGAATCCTCCGAATTGTCAAAAAGTTGGCGGGATTTTAGGAATTATTCGGATTGTCAAAAAATTGGAAATGCTTGGTTTGATGCTGACGAAAAGCTGTGTTTAAAAGTTCCTTCCGCAGTTGTTCCTGAAAATTGGAATGTTGTCATCAATACATTTCATAAAGATTTCAAAAAAGTAAAATTAATAGACGTTCTCGATTTTGAGCCTGACGATAGATTGGAACAAATTATAAAACAATATAAGTAATGAAAGTCATCGCAGTCATTCCTGCCCGTTATAATTCTACAAGATTCCCTGGAAAACTTATGGAAGTTCTTGGTAATAAAACAGTTATTACAACCACTTATCAGAATGTTGTGGAAACAGGTTTGTTTGATGAAGTTTTTGTGGCTACAGATTCCGAAATTATCTTTGATGAAATCTCAAAAAATGGAGGAAAAGCTGTAATGACGGGCCAACACGAAACTGGAAGCGACAGAATTGCTGAAGCTGTACAAAATCTCGACTGTGATATTGTCATCAATGTTCAGGGTGATGAACCTTTCCTGAAAAAAGAGCCTTTGAAACAACTGATTGAAGTCTTCTCAAAGGATGATAAAAAGGAAATATCTCTGGCTTCATTGAAAATTCTATTGAAAGAATCTGAAGAAATCCAAAATCCAAATAACGTAAAAGCGATTACTGACAATAATGGATTTGCATTGTATTTCAGTCGTTCGGTAATTCCTTTTCAACGTGAGTTATCTTATGATGTGAAGTATTACAAACACATTGGTGTTTACGCTTTCAGAAAAGAAGCCTTGATTAAATTCTCTTCTTTGGAAATGACACCTATGGAAATTTCGGAAAAATTAGAGCAATTGCGCTATTTGGAAAATGGGATGAAAATTAAACTGGTAGAAACGGATTTTGTTGGAATTGGAATTGATACACCGGAAGATCTGGAAAAAGCAAAGAAATTAATCTAAATAATTAATGCTTTTTTAGCACTTTTTAAGACTTATCCGGAATCGATAACTTAATAAAAATCCTATCTTTGAGATCTCAAAATTTTTGAATGAAAAGAATCATCGTCCTTTTTACTATTATATTTTCTCTTTTTCTTAATGCCCAGACAGCCAAAGAAATTATCGATAAAAACATCGAAAATTCTGGAGGTCTAACCAACTGGAAACTTTTGAACACTGTTCAAATACAAGGAAGAGTTACACTTGGCATTAATGATGAATACCCAATAAAAATCTATCAGCAACGCCCGAATCTCAGCAAAACTGCAATGGTTGTTGGTGGAAAGGAAACGCCTGTGGAAGGTTATGATGGTAAGAATGGTTATGCCATGAATTATGCTCAGAACAAGCTTCAGCAATACAATGATTATATTCCTGAGAATTTTGATAACGATTTTATCGATTGGGAAAATAAAGGTTTTGAAGCTAAATTTGTTGGCAAAGAGAAAATAGGAGAACAATATTATTTCAAAGTTGAACTGACGAAGAACGTCAATAAAACGATTTATTTCTTCGATACAAAAAACTATATGCTTTTCCGTGAAATCAAGAAAGACGAAATATTGACTTATTCTGATTATAGAAAAGTTGGAAATCTACTAATGTCTTACAGAATCGAATCGTCTTCGCCGAAAAAAGACAGCGATTACTTAATGACTATCAATAGGATAGAAATCAATAAAGAATTGCCTAAGAATACTTTTAAATTCTAATTTTCTATGGAAGTAGAAGAGATCCGTGAATATTGTTTAAACAAGAAAGCTGTAACAGAAGCTTTTCCCTTCGATCAGGAAACGTTGGTCTTCAAGATTGGTGGGAAAATATTTGTTTTTCTACCGATTGAAACACATCCTGCAACATTTTCCGCAAAAGCCGATCCAGAATGGAGTGAAGAATTACGCGAAAAATATCATCAGATCAACGGCGCTTTTCATCTTAACAAAACCCATTGGAATTCAGTTATTTGTGAAGGATTGAAACAAGATTTGATTTTTAAATTGATCGATCATTCTTACGATTTGGTTTTCAAATCTTTGACTAAGAAAATAAAAGAAGAAATCAATAATTCTTAAAACTGAAATTCTTCAGTCAATCTTTTATCCAGATCCAACTTTTCAATCAGTTTTTCCAAACCTTCGAATTCGATCTCGTCGTGAAGATAATCCCTGAATTTTACAGTGATTTCTTTATCATAAATATCTTGGTCGAAATCCAAAATATAAACTTCTGTATGTAAAGTTTGACTTTCGTTATCGACTGTTGGATTTGTTCCGATGCTCAACATTCCTTTATAGAACTGATTATTAATCCAAACTTCTACAATATAAGCACCGCTTTTCGGAAGTAGTTTATTGATGGGAACATCAATATTTGCTGTTGGATAACCAATTGTTCTGCCAAGCTTTTTCCCGTGAATCACTTTTCCGGTCAAAGGATAATTATAACCCAACATTTCGTTAGCACCCTTGATTCTGCCTTCTGACAAAGCCATTCTGATCTTTGTAGAACTAATGTTCAAATCATTCTGTTGAACTGCTTCCAATTGATTCACTTTGAAATCTAATTCAGTTGAAAGTGATTTTAATAATTCGAAATTTCCACTTTTATTTTTACCAAAAGTATGGTCGTGACCAATGATAATATGTTTTACATTAAGTTTATCAACCAAAACCTGTTCACAAAATTCAATTCCTGTCAGATTTCTGAATTCTTCATCAAAAGTTTTAAGGAAAATATTCTGAATTCCGCTTTTTTCAAGCAATTCCAGCTTTTCTTCCAGTGTATTCAACATTTTTACATTGTCATCCGGATTAAGAAATTTTCTTGGATGCGGCCAGAAACTTAGAATTGCAGATTCCAGATTTTCCTTTTCTGCAATTTCATTTAAAGTATTAATGATTGATAAATGCCCAAGATGAACGCCGTCAAACATTCCTAATGATAATGCCAGTGGGGTTTTGGAGTGATATTCTTTAAAATCGCTGATGATTTTCAATTGCTGAAATTTTTTGACAAAAATTGGTGCGTTTTGTCCGGCTAAAATTACACCTAAATATGGTGTCTGAAATTGTCATGCAAATATGATAAAAATCTTTTTTTCTGACAATGCAGTTCTACAAAGTTTTATTATCTTTGCGCACAAGTAAAAATTTAGTAATGGCAAACCAAATTAAAGGAAAAATTTCACAAATTATTGGACCAGTTATCGATGTGGTCTTTAATGAAGTTGAACAATTACCAAACATATATGACGCTCTGGAAATCATCAAAAGCAACGGCGAAAAAGTTGTTTTGGAGGTTGAGCAGCACATTGGCGAGGACGTTGTAAGATGTATCGCGATGGATGCTACAGACGGTCTTCAAAGAGGACAGGAAGTTCTTGGAACAGGTCAGCAGATCACAATGCCAGTTGGAGAAGGCGTAAACGGACGTCTATTCAACGTTGTTGGTGATGCTATCGATGGTCTTCCGAACTTGTCAAGAGAAGGAGGTTTGCCAATCCACAGAGAAGCACCAAAATTTGACCAGTTGACGACTTCAGCAGAAGTTCTTTTCACTGGTATCAAAGTAATCGATTTGATTGAGCCTTATGCAAAAGGAGGTAAAATTGGATTGTTTGGTGGAGCAGGTGTTGGAAAAACAGTATTGATTCAGGAATTAATCAACAATATTGCAAAAGGTCACGGTGGTCTTTCCGTATTCGCAGGAGTAGGAGAAAGAACAAGAGAAGGAAACGACCTTTTGAGAGAGATGCTGGAATCAGGCATTATCAAATACGGAGACGAGTTTATGCACTCTATGGAAAATGGAGGTTGGGATCTTTCCAAAGTTGATCTGGAAGAAATGAAAGATTCAAAAGCAGCTTTCGTTTTCGGACAGATGAACGAACCGCCAGGAGCAAGAGCTAGAGTAGCACTTTCTGGTTTGACATTGGCAGAATATTACAGAGACGGTGGCGAAAGCGGACAAGGTAGAGATGTATTGTTCTTTGTGGATAACATTTTCCGTTTTACACAGGCTGGTTCTGAGGTGTCTGCACTTCTTGGTCGTATGCCTTCAGCGGTAGGTTATCAGCCGACATTGGCATCTGAAATGGGTGCGATGCAGGAGAGAATTACTTCTACAAAAAATGGTTCAATTACTTCAGTACAAGCGGTTTACGTACCTGCGGATGATTTAACGGATCCGGCTCCGGCTACAACGTTTGCTCACTTGGATGCAACAACTGTATTGGACAGAAAAATTGCTTCATTAGGTATTTACCCGGCGGTAGATCCATTGGCTTCTACGTCAAGAATCTTGGCTCCGGAAATCATTGGAGATGAACATTATGATTGTGCACAAAGAGTAAAAGAAATTCTTCAGAGATACAAAGCATTGCAGGATATTATTGCGATTCTTGGTATGGAAGAACTTTCTGAGGAAGATAAACTGGTAGTTTACAGAGCTAGAAAAGTTCAGAGATTCTTGTCTCAGCCTTTCCACGTTGCTGAGCAGTTTACAGGTCTTAAAGGATCATTGGTAGATATCAAAGATACCATCAAAGGTTTCAATATGATCATCGATGGAGAGTTGGATCAGTATCCGGAATCAGCTTTCAACTTGAAAGGAACTATCGAAGAAGCTATCGCAGCAGGACAAAAATTGTTAGCTGAGAACGCTTAAGAAATTTTAAATGTTAAATTTTAGATTTTAGACTGAATTGGAATAATTTATAATTTAAAATCTACAATCTATAATTTCATAAAAATGAATATAAAAATTTTAACTCCGGAATTTGTAATCTTTGATGGCGAGGTTGAATCCGTTCTTCTTCCAGGAAAAAGCGGGCAATTCCAAATATTTAAAAATCACGCAGCGATTGTCTCTGCTTTGGTTGGTGGAAAAGTGAAGATCTACACTGATAAAGTTGGTTCTTCCTACCAAAAATACCTTACCAAAGAAACAGAAGCTAAAAGCGCTTACTCTTACCAGATCAAAAGTGGTGTTTTAGAATTCAACAATGATAAAGGAATTATTCTTTGCGAGTAAATTTCTAATTCATATAAATCAAAATCCCGAGAAGTAATTTTCGGGATTTTTTGTTTTATAAGTTTGTGAATATTGATTTGGGCAGCTTTTTCCGCCTTCCGTTCCCAATTTTTTTGCCTTCGCTTTTCCAGCTACAAAAAAGGATTTCCACTCAAGTCGGGCTGCAGCTTCGCAAAGTTGAACATTTGTCTTTAAATTCAACTATTTATTATTTATTTAAATTTCCAGGTCAATAAAAACAAAATTTTGTCATTCCGTAGGAAACCTAACGAAGTGGTTCGACGAAGTCAATCTCGACAGTTTAGAATCCTGCGGAATGACAAATAAAACGTTATCTTTATTTTATATTATAAACTCAAAATAACCCCATTTTCCTTCAACTGCTGAATAGGTTTCGAAAACCAGAACAATTCAAAATCTTCAAAGTTATTTTCAAAATCAGTTTTAAGTTGCAGCAAACTCAATTTTTTTCCATTTTCGATGGAATTTTCATTTAGAATTCTAATCAGCCAATGCGCTTGTTCTTTATCCAATTCTATTTTCAAAATATTGGTTTTCAAATGAAAAGTTAATTGTGATAATTCCCAGGAGTTTCCTTTTTTAGTTTTAACAAAATCTTCAGCAATCACATTTTTCTCCAGGAAAACAACTTTGGAATTCGGTTTAAAATTAAAATTTTCATCTTCCAAAAGTGAGTCGTGGATATAATCAGGGTGAATCGTAGTTCTCGGAATTTTAAAATCAAACCAACTTTGCAACGGCATTTCAAAATTGATTCCGTGCATATAATTGAACAACGATTTCTTCAATCCAAAACTGAATTTGCTATGGTCAATTCCTGTTTTGTCAGTAAAATCAATATCATTATTTGCAAATAAAATCTCTTGTTTCACTGGAACCACGCCATATTCTTCAGGATTAATGCCAACAGGTGAGTGCGCTGTCATCGCAAACTGATGCCAAAATCCACTTTGTAAAATTCCCATTTCAAATAGCTGCCGTACCATTTCCAAAGAATCAACCGTTTCCTGAACTGTCTGAGTCGGATAGCCATACATCAAATAAGCGTGAACCATAATTCCGGATTCGGTAAAATTTCTTGTCACTCTCGCAACCTGATCTATGGAAACACCTTTGTCAATTAACTTTAATAATCGGTCACTCGCAACTTCCAATCCACCAGAAACAGCAACGCAACCCGATATTTTTAAAATGAAACAAAGATCCTGAGTGAAACTTTTTTCAAATCTAATATTGGTCCACCAAGTCACAACTAGATTTCTTCTTAGAATTTCCAAAGCCACTTCGCGCATCAAAGCTGGAGGCGCGGCTTCATCCACAAAATGGAATCCGGTTTCGCCAGTTGTTGCAATCAGTTCTTCCATTCGATCAACCAGAATTTTTGCGGAAACTGGCTCGTAAAGTCTGATGTAATCCAGGGAAATATCGCAGAAAGTACATTTTCCCCAATAGCAACCGTGCGCCATTGTGAGCTTGTTCCATCTGCCATCGCTCCATAAACTGTGCATTGGATTGGCAATTTCAATGACGGAAATATATTTATCTAATTGCAGGTCAGAATAATCCGGTGTTCCAACTTGTGCTTGTTTGTAATCGTGTTTTGTGGAATTATTTTTATAAATGACTTCCTCGTTTTCAATTAAGAAAGTTCTTTTTAATTCTGAATTTTCAGTTTTGTTATGGACACTTTTATAGACCAATTCCAAAGGTAATTCGCCGTCATCCAAAGTAATAAAATCAATGAACTCGAAAACCCTTTTGTCTTTGACTTCTCTTAGTTCCGTATTTGGAAAACCGCCGCCCATCGCAGTTTTGATGTGTAGATAATTTTCTTTGATAAATTTAGCACATCTAAAAGCAGAATATAGATTCCCGGGAAAAGGAACTGAAAAACAAACCAATTTTGGCTGTACTAATTCTAGTTTTTCGCGAAGAATATTCAAAGTGAAATCATCTATAAAAGTCTGATTATCATTCAATTTAAAATATAATTCATCAAAGGAATTTGCACTTTTCCCCAAGCGTTCTGCATATCTGCTGAAACCAAAATCCGAATCTACATTTTCAACAATATAATCAGAAAGATCTTCGAGATATAGAGTTGCCAAATGTTTTGCTTTATCCTGCAAACCCATATTTCCAAAAGCGAATTCCATATCATCCAATTGGTTGAACCGGGAAGCTTCCGGAAGAAAATTCATTGAACAAATTTGTCGCGCTAAAGTTGGATTTTTATTTTGAAGAAAGAGAATAACCTGATCTATAGTTTTAATATATTCATCTCGTAAAGCGAAGATTCGTTGCGAGTTTTCAGAAATATTTGTAAGATCGATGTCTTTGGAAAAAACCTTTTGAATGCCTTTTTTTGAAAACAACTGCAAAATCACTTCAATCCCCAAATCGATCTGATAGCATAATATATTTTTGGTATTCAAAAAACCTTTGATATAAGCCGTCGCGGGATAAGGCGTGTTGAGTTGCGTGAAAGGAGGCGTGATAAGAAGAATATCTTTCAAAAGAGATTTTTTGCAAAGATAAGATTTATAAAGTTTGAATATTGGTGACCTTACCAAGAATCGAACTTGGATCTAAAGTTTAGGAAACTTCTATTCTATCCGTTGAACTATAAGGCCAATATTGGATTTAAAAATAATTAATTTTCGTAAGTCTCAAAAGTGCCGTCTTTATAAAAAAATACAATTCTTTTGATGTTTTTATTTTTTGTATCCGGTTTTTGAGCTGTTTTTTCTAATGGCTGAGAATTGGATAAAATATTTTTTTCTGGGATTGGTTCGGAAATATTTGATTCTCGCAGTTTTGATTTTTCTACTTTATCTTCACTTTCTGTGAATCCGAAATTCTCATCATTAATTAAAGAAAATAAATCGGGTAAAGATGTTTTTTTCTTTTCAACGATTTCAGTTTTTTCTTCGGCCGGCTCTGGAACTTTATCTGAGATTAGCATTTCACCTTCGCCATTGATAAGCCAATCCCACTCGAATTTTGGGAAAGCAGTTTTTATTTTCGTGATAAAATCAAGAGAAGGTTTGTTCCGGCCAGAAATAATATGAGAAATACTAGAACGTTGCACGCCAATTTCCTCAGCAAATTCTGCAGGTGTCATTTCTGAATATTCGATTACTTTTGTAATTCTATTGGTAAATTCCATATTACAAATGTAATAATATTATAATTAATTAAGATTACATCTGTAATAATTGTAATTTACTTTTGTAAAATAATTATTTATATTTTAATTAACTGTTAATCAATATCTTATAATATCTTAAATGATCAATTGTGGAAAACTTTGAAATTGATTATCACAACTGTGGAAAACTTATAATCTCTCTTTTACAAACTTTTTGTTGTGGATATCTTCTCAAAAGCGGCAAATGGGAGGGTGCTAGTTATTAAATTAGTAAGCCATTTTAAATCTGAAATAGTATTCGATTTTCCTTTTTTGGACGAATAATTATTAAGAATTACCATTAAATTCAATGATATTATAAACTCCATTTTGAAATTTTTTCCACTTGTAAGTGCAGATTTCCCCAAACTCACAGGTGCTTTTCGCAATTACATTTTGATAATATGTTTATTGATGATATAAGCGACGATGAGCGTTTTCAGTTATATTTCTCGATGTTAAGATTCTGTTTGAACTTCCTTTTCCGGAAATATTAGGGACATAACGATACTTAAAAACAATATCGATACAATCACAATAAGAGAATGTGAAGTTGTAAATCCAAGATAATCCAGGTAATGATGAAAGATCATCTTGAGACCGATAAATGTAAGTAACGCGGCTAAACCAATTTTTAGAAATCTGAATTTACTCACAATGCCAGCCAGCAAAAAGAACATGGATCGAAGTCCGATAATAGCGAAAATATTTGAGAAAAATACGATGTAGGGATCTTTTGTAATTGAGAAAATAGCTGGTATACTGTCAACAGCGAATATTAAATCTGTAAATTCTACAATAATCAAAACCAAAAATAATGGTGTGATCTTTCTGATTCCATCAATGACTACAAAGAATTTACTGCCCACAAACTGGTTGTGTACCTTGAAATGTTTCTGAGCAAATTTCACAACAGGATGATGCTGCGGATCGATTTCATCATCTTTATTTCTCTCTATATACATTTTGATGCCTGTATATATCAGGAAGGCGCCAAAAACATACATAATCCATTCAAACTTCTGGATCAAAGCAGCTCCTATAAAGATAAAAAGGAATCTCATTACAATTGCTCCAAAAATTCCCCAGAACAAAACCCGATGATAATTTCTAGGTGCAACACCGAATCCACTGAAGACTAAAAGAATTACAAAAATATTATCTATTGAAAGTGCATATTCCACAACATATCCGGTAAGAAACTCAAGTCCCAGATTCTTATCATAAAGCTTGATGCTGTGTTCCAAGTCTCCAGGAATTATTTTAACCGGGTGTTTATGTTTGATGATAATTTCCTGTAGTTTTTCTATACTATCTATTCCGTGGATTAGATGACCATAATGGGTAAGCAATATATAAAACCCCAAGGACAGTAGAATTATAAAGACACTCATAAATCCCGCTTGTTTCAAAGAAACTGCTGCGTCTTTTTTGTTGAAAATTCCCAGATCGAGTAGGAGTAGTGTGACAATAAAGATTAAAAATCCTGACAGGAATAAGATCTCGTTGTTCATTTGTTAGTAATTGTAACAAAAATAGGGAATTAATTAAGAAATAAGCATTTATACATTTGTAAAATAAATAAAAATTCGTCAAAAAAATGTTTAATAATTTGACGAACAAATGGCCTCAATACCTAAAATCAGCTATTAAAGTAAATTTAAAAATTAGCTTCAATTAAATTATATAAAATACTGATATTAGATACTTTACAATATAAAAATATCGATAATGCAATCCACAAAAAAATCAACAGACAAATTGACATTTGAGATTGTTTGAACATTTTACAAATGTAACGGTGGTTAATTAGGATTAAATGTTATTTTTGTGACAAATCAAACCAAATAGAAATGACTAATAGTTTTCCTTATTCTCAAAATGCTGATTTCCCTAATCGCTATATTTCCCCTGAAAAATTATTTTCTTACTTACAGGACAATTACAGCAATCTTATCCAAGAGATAGGAAAGTCTAGTTTGGGTAAACCTATTTATATGTTGACCTTAGGAAATGGGAATATCAAAGTTGCAGCCTGGTCCCAGATGCATGGAAATGAATCGACTGCTACGCTGGCAATGCTTGACTTACTTTCAATATTTGATAAACAACCGGAACTCAGTGAAAAGCTATTAGGACTGATTCAATTGGATTTTATATTTATGCTGAATCCTGATGGTTCCGAATCCTGGACCAGACGAAATGCTTATGATATAGATATCAACAGAGATTTTATCCGAGATTCAAGCAATGAAATGCGTGTTCTGAAATCTGTCATTTTGAATGGTAATTATAGTTACTTGCTAAATCTCCACGATCAGCGGACAATCTTTACGACTGACGGAATTCATCCGGCAACCTTGTCATTTTTATCGCCATCAGAAAATATTGAAAGAGACCTGACTGAAAACCGAAAAAAAAGTATGGCGGTAATTGCGGCAGTTTATATGCAGATGAAACATATTTTGCCGAACAGGATTGCCAAATATACAGACGAATTCTATCCGACATCCAGCGGTGACAACTTTATGAAATCCGGGATTCCGTCTATTTTATTTGAAGGTGGATTTTACGAAGATGATCTTGATAGAAAAAAAACCAGAGAATATTACACACAAGCTTTGTATTTTGCTTTGAAGGCAATTTCTGTCCTAAAAGGTGATACATTGAGCTATGAAACTTATTTTGATATTCCTCAGAATAAAGAAACTCATTTTGATCTTATTTACAGAAATGTAAAGCTTAATACAGAATTCGAATGCATTATGGACATCGCCGTACAATACAGGGAAATGCTGGATGAAAATAAAAATCTGACTTATCAGCCATATGTTATTGAAGTTGGCGATCTGAATCACAAGAAAGGCTGGGAAGAAATCGACTGTACTGGAAGAAAATTTGTTTCTATCAAGAAATTTCCAAAACTGGATTCTTTGGTAGATTTTAAAATTGAATAATTTCGGCATAACAACCAAGAACAGTTTTTTTTGTATTTTTAAATAACTGTAAATCAATATTTTAAATGTTATATTTAACATAATATAAATTATAGGACTTTTTTGAAATATCATTTACAAGTGTTTTATAGCCTTCATATTCCTTTATAAATCAATATGGTATAATATTTTCTAAGCATTCTTTATATCAATATAATAATTATGAAAAACTCTTTTTTAATTCTTTCCACAGTTTTGCTTGTGATCTGCTCGTGCGAAAAAAATGACGGCAAACAGATGAATGTCGAAAACAGAAAACCCGATACACTGGCAGTTTCCGAAGACCCAAATCAAATTGCTGAAAATGAAGATGTTGATTATTGCTACATGAATGTCATTGGGAAAGATTCCATGTTTCTGTCTTATAAGATCACAAATGGAAATGTTTCAGGAAAGTTAAAATATAAAAACTTTGAAAAAGATTCCAATTCCGGTGATATTACAGGAAAAGTTGCTGGTGATACTTTGAGAGTCAATTATAAATTTACGTCTGAAGGCACTGTAAGCGAAAGAGAAATTTATTTCTTACAGGACAGCGGCGTTTTACTGGAAGGTATCGGCGAGTACGCAGATCCAAGTGCTGCGAAATTGGTTTATTCTTCTCCAAATGCCATCAATTATTCTAAAGGACAAATACTTACTCCGGCAGATTGCAAAATGATCACAGCTAAATTAAAATAAATTTTTTTCACTCTTACAGACACAAAATAAAACAGCAGCTAAAAAATTTAGCTGCTGTTCCTTTGAAAATAATATATAACTATAAAACTATAGTCTGAATAGAATGTGCCGGCGCAGAAAGTTTTGAAGATTTTCCTTCAATCCAAAGATTGAAATCTGTGTCCGCATCGCTTTCGTTCATCACCACCACTACCAGTTCCCCACTCTCGTTCAGAAAGCTGGTCGATAACAAAAAGTCTTTATTGGTAGAAGTTCCAACGCGCTGTGCATTTGGTTTTACATATTTTGAAATATGTCCGATGTAATAATATTCATAAGTGTAATGCAGTTCTTTCGTTTTTGTATCATATATAATTGGTGCAAAACAAAAATTCCCAACGTGGTTTGGGCCACCTTTTTCGTCCAAAAGGATGTTCCAGTCTGTCCACGCAGATGTTCCTTTGTTGAAATCGTTGATCATATTTCGGCCGTATAATTCTCCTAAACTTACATCATAAATCTTTGAAAAATCAAATTGTTCTTTGCATCCTTCTGTAAAAATCAGGAATTTATCTGGAAAAGCTCTGTGCGTTTCTGCGAGATTATCAAAGAGTTGTGATTTATTATTCCAGGTTTCATACCAATGGTAACCTATTCCGGAAGCATATTTTGAAGTTTCCGGATCTTGCAAAGTAGTCGTAGCTCTCTGGTACATCAAATCTCTGTTGTGATCCCAAATAATGACTTTTTTGTCCTTATAATTGTTTTTCCAAAGTGTTGGACCCAGGTTTTCTTTCAGGAATTTTGCCTCGTCATCAGCTGTGTATAAACAAGATTCCCAAGTCTGAACGGCCATTGGTTCATTTTGGATCGTCAGTCCCCAAACCGGAATGTTTCTCTTTTCATATTCCTGAATGAACTTAACATAATAATTTGCCCAAACCTGATAATATTTGTCTAATAATTTTCCGCCTTTCAGCATATCTTTATTCGTCTTCATCCAGGCTGGCGGACTCCACGGACTGAAATAAAATCTGAAATCTTTTGGATTAATGGCTTTTTGTGCGAGTTTTATTACTGGAATTTTGTACTGTTCATCGTGCTTTACATCAAATGAATTCAGAGATTCGTCATTGTCTTTTACATAAGTGTAAGAATCGCTGGAGAAATCGCAGGAGTTCATATTTGTCCTTACAATATTATACCCTATCCCCGATTTTCCGTAGTAAGCTTCGATAAATTCCTTCTGCTTTTCTTTCGGAATTTTTGCAAAAACCTCTGCGGAAGCATCTGTAATGGCACCACCAATTCCTATCAGTTTTTGATATTTGAAATCCGGATCTACGAAAACACAAACGTCTGTTTCTTTTGGCTGAGGAAAATCTGTAAAAATAGCGTTGGCTTTCTTGGCAAATTTCTCGTTATTTTTCTGTGAAGTAATAATCACTTTTCCCTGCTTCATTCCTTTTTTCCAGTAATTCTGCGCATTTATATTTGCTGAAAGTGACAAAGCAGCAAATAAAATAATTGTCTTTTTCATTTTGTTTTTTTAATATTTGACATCAAATTTCCTACATCATTTATTTCGTTATTTCTTATAAATTCTGACATAATCTATCAGAAACATTTGCGGATATATTTTTTCATCCACACCTTCCTTTCCGCCCCAGTTCCCTCCTACTGCCTGATTCAGAATCAAATAAAATGGCTGATCAAACGGCCAGGCTTCATATTCTTTTTCAGTTTTGATGTAGGTGAAATATTTTTTGTCATCTACATACATTTCGATTTTCTCAGGTGTCCAGTCGGCTCTGTAAACGTGAAAGTTTTCGGTTGCGTCTTTGATGATAATTGTATCCGTCTTTTGAGTATTGATGATGTGATTATATTTTTTGGTATGAACCGAGCCGTGAACAAAACCTTCGTTGTAACCAACGTGTTCCATAATATCAATCTCACCATCATCCGGCCATTCTTTAAGATTTTTACTCAGCATCCAGATGGCAGGCCACGTGCCTTTTCCTTTGGGTAATTTTGCCCTGACTTCAATTGTTCCGTATTGAAAAGGAAAAGTATTTTTAGTAATTAATTTAGCTGAAGTATAATCGTTCTTCTCCCACTTTTCCTTTTTAGCTTCTATGATGAGATGGCCATTTTCTACTCTGGCATTTTCGGTTCTGTCTTTTGTATAAAACTGAAGTTCATTATTTCCGAAACCGTCGCCACCCACTTCAAATTCCCATTTCGTTGAGTTCGGCAAACCTTTATCACTGAATTCATCCTGAAATACGAGTTTACCTTTGGCGGAATTTTTATGACTGGAACAAGAGATATTCATCACTGAAATCAATGATAAAACCGATATGATTATAATTTTATTGAAATTCATTTTAGATTAATTTTAAATCTATCATTAAAAAACAAAAGTAGCGACGGCTCTTGCTGGTAGAGATGTTGCAGCGGATTTCCCATTCATTTTGATATTGAAATTCTCTGTCGCATTTCCTTCATTCAGAACAATCAATGTTGTTTTTCCGTCAGGTCTTATAAAAGCAACTGAACTAAGATTTCCCGGTTGTGTAGAAGCAATTCTCTGAGAATTCTGAGGAACAAATTTGGAAGCGTGTGCGATGATGTAATAAGCCACATTTTTTGTAAAAGCTTCACTGGTGTTGACTGTAACTGCACCTTTACACTGTGTACAGCCGCCATCTGTATGAGGATTGAATCCCGGATCATTAGCAAGATTCCATTCCAAAGCCACTTTGCTCCAGTTTCTCATAGAACCGATGATTACGTTTTTAGAATGCCACATCAAATCATCCGAAAAAGACGATGTAGAACCTGTCCATTGTTCTGTAAAATATAGATTCTTGGCAGGATAAGCCAGATGAACATTACTCAAAACAGAAATATTTCCGGCGTAAAGATGGAAAGCCGAACCGTCAACATACTTCGCTGCTTCTGCGTCTGCCAAGATTTCCATTGGATATTCCGGTTTGTCGCAATTGTGATCGTAAAGAACAATCTTCGTTGTGATATTTGCCGCCTTAAAAGCTGGCCCAAGACTATTCTTAATAAAAGCTGCCTGTTGAGAAGCTGTCATTAGCAAACTTGGATTGTTCCCCGGATGCAAAGGCTCATTCTGAGGTGTAATGGCGTCAACCGTAATTCCCTGCGCTTTCATTGCCTGAATATATTTTACGAAATATTGGGCATAAACATTATAATACTGCGGCTGAAGACTTCCGCCTATTGAACTTCCGTTGTCCTTCATCCAAACTGGTGGCGACCAAGGTGTTGCCATAATTTTGATATTTGGATTGATGGTCAAAATCTTCTTCAGCATATCAATCAAAGCCTGATCTTTTGCTAAAGAAAAATTGGCAAGTGCAACATCCGTTTGTCCAGCCGGCATATCGTCATAAGAAAAAAAGGTACTGTTAAGATCCGATGCGCCAATGCTTAATCTAATGTAATTTACTGCGATAGCATTCTCTTTATCAGAAAAAAGGTCTTGCAAAAGTTCCTCTTTCTTGGTTGCTGATAATTGATTGATTACTTGAACACTTCCACCAGTTAACGTGTAACCGAAGCCATCAATCATTTGATATTTTTGAGTTGCATCTACATCCAGAGTTTGATAATTATTAGCTGCATTATTAAAAAAAATATCATTTTGCTTTTGAAGCTTTGTGGATTCGTCTGCTTTGGTGAGCCAAAAACTCGCCGATGCATAATTACCATTGTTACCTCCGTCTGTTGGTGGATTGGTAGTTGTCTGCTCATCAACTGTGCTGCTTTGACAGAACAGAAGCGAAAAAATTGTGATCCCGAAGAAAAACATTTTATTTGGGAATACGTTTGATTTTGTAAACATTTTCATAAAATTTGTGATCATCCTTACTATTCATTTTAAGAAAAATTGTCCTGAAATTGTGTTTCCATTACAGCTTTTCCTTTTTTGAAAAATTGTGTGAAGATCTTTGTTAATATTAATAAAAATGAAAGAGGTTGTTGAGAACCTCTTTCACCTAAGAAAATATGATAAGAAAAAATTAGTTAATTCCGCGGAATTCTATATTGGTAATAGAAATACCGTCTTTCATGTCATTACCACCGGATCTGATGGCAAAATAAGCTACACCAGTCTGAGTTGCTACGAAAGTTCCGGTAGGATTATTAGAATTGGTAGAACCAACACTAGATATTTTTCCGTTGAATGCAGAAGTACCACTGCCAGCCCATGTATTAATACCTCTCAGCCATGTAGAATCATTTCCGTCTCCTGTGTAATCAGTATTTGCAGTTGGTTTTGTATATCCGACGTAGATTTCAAACCACGAATCTGCAACACCTTTTGAGCTTACAACAGCATCAGCTTTGTACTTACGCCCTGCTACTACATTTACTGCTTGGTACATTACATTTCTTTCCCAACCTTTTGCAACAAAGGTGGCTTTTCCATCTGCGAAAGTCCAAAGAGCCGTTCCTGAAGGATTAGGAAAAGCAAGACTCCATTTTGCTACATCGGCAGCATCCATAAATTTGCCGCCCTGAATCATATTACCTGCAGCAGGATCGGATTTATCAACTTTCACAGTTTGGCTGGCTGTTCCAGCAACAATTCCTCCTTGACCTACGATCTGATGTTGGATATTGTAAGTTCCTTCATCTGGAATAAACACGTCATAAGTATTTGGACCTGTACCAAATCCGCCTCCATCACCTAGATCCCATTTTGATGAGATATAATTATTATTAGAAGAAGAAAGTCTATAATGATTTTCCGAAGTTTTTGTTACTGTAAAAGAAGCGTCTGTACTTGTTGGTGTAAGACCGTTGCCATCTCCGTCAACTGTATCGGGAACGCAGGAAAACGCTAATGCCGATAACCCAAAAAGTATTGAATATTTAAAATAGTTTTTCATAATTAGTTATTGTAATTAGGATTTTGTTTTAAAATTGTACCAGTTAATTCTGTAAGCGGGATTGGCATTATCTCATTTTTTCCAGCTACGAAACCTTTGCTGGAAAGTTTGCTTGCAGCCTCGCCCCATCTTACCAAATCAAAGAATCTGTGACCTTCGCCAACAAGCTCTCTTCTTCTTTCATCTTTTACTGCCTGCAACGAAACTGGAACTGGAGAAAGTCCAACTCTTGCTCTCACAGCATCCAACAATGCTTGAGCTCTGCTGCCTGTACCGCCTAAAGCTTCTGCTTCCATCAAATAGGTGTCAGCAAGTCTAATGAGAATATAATTTTGACGGTAGTTCAATTCCTGAGAACCTGGTAAATTAGTTAGCATATACGTTCTAGGCATATATTTGTATAGGAAATAACCAGTGTCCATATAAGCTGGTGAGTAATCTGCTTTATTTTCTAGCTTTAATTGAGCCATATTCAAGATGGTTGCATCTCTTCTCGGATCATTTTGCATAAAATTATAAAGGTCAGTAGTAATGGTATTGAAAGCCCAACCTGAAACAAGATCAGGTGCATCACTTGTTTTCTTGTTATACGATCTAGGTGCGGTCATGATACAGATAGAATTTCCTTCATCGTTACCTTGTCCCCAGAAACTCCAGTCAGAATTCGCTTTGTTGGTATGCATCACTTCTATAATAGATTCGGAGCTGAACTTGTATGGGTCTGTAGCTTCAGTTACTGGCGCAGATTTGAATAGATCAGCAAAATTGGCTACCAATTTGTACCCGTACTGACTGGTTCCACCAGGTGTTCCATTGACGTCAGCAAGTTGTGCAGCAGCTTCTGCTTTTTTATTTTCATAAAGAAAAACCTTACCGAGTAATGCTTTCGCCGCTCCTTGTGTTAGACGGCCTTTCTGATCACTCGTTACTGTCATCGGCAAATCAGGAATTGCTTGAGTCAGATCCGCCTCAATTTGAGCATAAATAGCTGATGGAGCAACTTGAGGTACATTAAAAAGATCATCAGTAGCTGAAAATGGTTTTAATATTAAAGGAATATTTCCGAAAATACGTACCAAATCAAAATAATATAAAGCACGAAGCGTCTTTGCTTCTGCAATAAATCTGCTTTTTGTAGCCTCGTTCATTACTGCAGCAGGAGCTCTAAGGACTAGAGTATTGGCTCTATTAATTCCCTGATAGTAGTCTCTCCAATAGCTAGCTGGCATTGTATTTTGATTGATTTGAAAACTGGAAGCACCTTGAATTCCCGCTCCGTCTGTTGCGCTACCTCCTCCTGCATAAAAATCATCTGATGCCGCATTGTAGAATGTCACTAAGTTTTCAAATCCTCCAGCATATTTTCTCATGGGATCGTAGGTTCCAACAAGAGCAAAAAATACCTCTTGCTCATTTCGGAAAAAGTTATCAGATAAGAACGTACCTGGATTATCTTTTTCTTCCAGATCAGCATCAGTACAAGACACATTCATTGCAGATAAACCTACAAGTAAGGATGCTGCAAATGTTATTTTTAAGAATTTATTTTTCATTTTATTTATTTTAGAAAGTTACATTAGCACCAAACATAAATGTTTTTGCTTGTGGATAAAAAGCTCTGTCAATTCCAAATGAATCTCCCGCTGCAATTTCTGGATCATAACCAGTATATTTTGTGAATGTGAAAAGATTTTCACCAGTCACAAAAAGTCTAAGCTTGCTCACACCGAAATTCTGAGTCATATCTTGTGGAAGTGTATATCCAATTTGCACAAGTTTAATACGGAAGTAATCTCCTTTCTGCAAATACCAATCGGACATTCTTGAGTAGTTTTTATTAGGATCATCTCTAGTTACTCTCGGATTAACATTCGTTGAGCCTTCCCCGGTCCATCTATCCAAAATCTTGGTTTGGTAGTTCGCATCCAACATATCTAGTCTTCTCAAACCTTGAAATATTTTATGACCTGCAGCACCTTGTCCAAATACCATTAAATCCCAATTTTTGTAGCCAAAATTTAAAGTAGCTCCAAAATTAAATTTAGGTATTGAACTTCCAAGATTTACTTTATCATTATCATCGATTACACCATCTCCATTTGAATCTTGCCATATAAAGTCACCTGGTTTTGCATTTCCTTGGTACAGTTGTCCGTTTCCATTAACATAAGCATTGATTTGTTCTTGGTTCTGGAATACGCCTAATGTTTTGAAACCATAGAACGATTTGTAAGGATCTCCGACAATTGTTCTTTGTGTAGGTCCCATGGACTGGTATCCGCTTTCATCTAAATACTTAGTTCCTGTTTCAAGGGAAAGTACCTCATTTTCATTATATGCAAAATTTGTATTCAATGAAAATGTAAAATCACTCCAGTTTTTCTTATATCCTAATTCTACTTCCACACCACGGTTCTCCATATCACCAACGTTCGCAATGTATGGTGCAGAAACACCAACATAACCAGGAATAGCGATAGGTCTTAAAATGTCAACTGTTTTTTTCTTGTAAAAATCTACTGATAAATTAACGTTACTGAACAATTTCAAATCAGCAGCAATGTTCAACTGTCTTGTAGTTTCCCATTTAAGGTCTGGATTTGCCAACGAACCTGGTGCATAACCAGTCATAACGGTATTGTTGCCATTTGTGTAATTGAATCCACCTTGAAAGAAACTTGAAAATCTGAATGCTCCAATTCCGTCATTACCTAAACTTCCGAAACCTCCTCTGAATTTCAAACTATTAACAATATTATTTTGAGGCCAGAAACTTTCATTGTTAACATTCCATCCTAATGAGAAAGATGGGAAAACACCCCAGTGATGGTTGGCACCGAAAAGTGAAGATCCATCGTAACGCAAAGTTCCAGTGAAAAGATATCTGTTATCATAATCATAAATCAAACGTCCAAAATATGAGGCCTTATTCCATTCTACATTATCCCAAGCACCAGATGTTCTGTTTTCTGCAGGCAATGTAAAGTTGAATGAAGCATCTTGATAACTACTGATTGGAAGGTTTGTATGCGTAATTGTTTGACCATTTCCGATATTGTAGTCATAATACCCAGTTCCTATCAAAGCATTAATACTGTGTTGACCAAATTTGTTTTGATAGTTTAAAGTATTCTCCATACTCCATTCAAATTTGTTTTGAGAAGTACGGCTTAAACTGTTATTCACAAGATTACTGTAGGTGGGACTTAAGTAGAATAAAGGAGTAAATCCTTGATTGCCCCAATATGCCTTTTTACCATTCAGAGACGATTTGAAGGTAAAATGATTTAAGAATTTTATTTCTGCAAAAACACTTGCAATAAAATTATCAGACCAGTTAAAGTTTCCAAGTTGAGTGTATCTGAAAGCTTTTGGATTAGACATCTCCTGATTCACGTACGGAGAAATTCCGTATGGATTTCCATTTTCATCTCTAATGATATTTGCATTAGAGTACATATTCGCATCTACAGTTGATAAATCCGTAACAACTACAGGAGTTGTTGGATCAAGATTAACTGCAGAACTGATTGGTCCCCCAAATTCTCCATTAGCATTAATACCCTGATCTTTTTGATGTGTGTATGCAAATGTTTGTCCCAAAGTTAACCAATCAGTTACCTTATGAGTTGAATTAAGTCTGGCAGTAAGTCTTTTGTAATAAGAAATATCGCTCATCACAATACCAGTTTGGTCGTAGTATCCAAATGATCCAAAGAATGTAGATTTCTCGCTACCTCCCTGAATGCTAATTTCTTGATTTTGGCGTTCTCCGGTGCTAAAAATCTGTTTCTGCCAATCTGTACCGACACCTAAAGATGAGGGGTTTTGGAATCTAATAGCTTTTCCATCATTAGCAAAGCCCTCATTAATTATTGTTGCATACTGAGTAGCGTTTAACAAATCTAGTTTTCTTGCAGCATTACTAAATCCATAAAATCCGTTATAAGATAAAGTTAGACTACCCTTTTTTCCCTTTTTAGTAGTAACCAATATTACACCTCTAGCTGCAGAAACACCATAGATTGCAGAAGAAGCACCATCTTTAAGAACTTCAATACTTTCTATATCAGATTGATTTAGCCACCCTATTCCATCAACCACAATCCCATCAACTACCCATAAAGGATCGTTATTTGATGAATAACTGGTAACACCTCTTACACGAATGGTTGCGTTAGAACCAGGCTGTCCTGAATTTGAAATAACATTTACACCTGCAGCCCTACCTTGTAAAACTTGCTCCGGTCTTCCTGCAGGAATGTTTTCAATATCAGAAGCTTTGATACTTGCAATTGCTCCGGTCACGTTACTTTTTTTCTGAGTTCCGTAACCAATGACAACAACTTCTTCGATGGTTTTCTCCTTAGAAGCTGTGTCACTTACCTGCTGCGCGGAGTAGTTGGCCGTAAAGTAAAGAACAGCTGCTAATCCGAGACATTTTGAATACTTTAAGTTCATATTTTAATTAATTTTTTGTTAATCTCAAACTGAGACAATAAAAGTAATTTTTTTTTTCACACAACAAAATAAATTTTCATTTTTTTTATTTTCCCTTTATTGATGGTAATTTCCGATTGTACCTTATCATCATTTCCATTATTTTTTGTACTTTTGGAATCACTGAAAATACCAGTCAATGTTAAAAAAAGTTAAGGCATCATTAAATGAATGTTAATAAAAACAAGATCATACTGCCTCTCATGTTCAGTTTTTTGATCTTCTCTATGCTATTGAATAGTATGGGCGTCATCATCCTTCAATTGTCAGCGAAAGTGTCATATAAGGGGTTAGGTGTTTTGGAGTCTTTTAAAGATATTCCGATGGCGATTGTATCTCTGATTTGCGTGAATCTCATTGCTAAAACAGGCAACAAAAATGCACTCATATTTTCACTGGTTTTTATTCTCGCAAGCTGCATTGCTTTGCCTCTTGTAGATACTTTTTGGTTTTTCAAAATCTGGCTTAGTATTGTAGGCGTCAGTTTCGCTTTGGCAAAGATTTCGGTTTTCAGTATTATCAAGAACAATTTTAAAGATCAGCAGCTATCCAGCGCTATCAGTAGTGTGGACGCGTCTTTTATGATCGGAATTTTTTTCGTTAATATAGGGTTCGGAACTTTGCTGACAAGTGACTATGCAGAATACTGGAAGTTTGGATTTTGGATCATTGCATTATTAAGCATCATAACTTTACTAATGTTGAGATCGGCACAAATTGACGAAGAACCCAATTCAGAAACCGAGAAAAAACCTGGAGAATGGAAATTTTTTCTGACCCCGAAGATCATTTATTTCTTTGTTATCGTGTTTTTTATGGTTTCTGTGGAGCAAAGTTTTAACTCGTGGCTTCCCAGTTTTTTTAAAAATAATTTGAAGATCAATTCCTATTTTGCACTTCAGGCTTCCGCATTTTTAGCCTTATTTTCATTTTTTGGAAGATTAGCAACAAGCCGACTGATATTGAGATTTCATTGGTTTCCGTTTGTATTGATCTGCTTGGGAATTGTATTTTCAATCCTGATCATTTGCCAAATCCTGATCTCTTATTTTTATACTGACTATAAATTCTTATTGATCTTTATAATGCCGATGATTGGATTATTTTTAGCACCACTTTTTCCACTTTATAATTCGGAGATACTGAATAAAGTTCCGAAAGAAAAAACACATCTTCTGGTATCGATAGTTGTCATTTGCTCTTCTCTGGGAAGTTCTGTCGGATCTCTCTACATGGCGGTTATTTTTCATAAAGATGTGAGTAATTTTTATCCTTTATTTATTTTATTGCCATTATTAATTATATTTGGTCTCACATTTTTCCTCAACAAAACACCAATAAACTATGACCGAAAACCACAAGAATAAACAGAATCTAAAAGAACTCATAGACACCAATGATTTTGTAGAACACGTCTCGGTAGATTGCGTGATATTTGGCTTTCACAAGGATACGCTCAAAGTACTTTTACTCAAATATCATGATCTGGATCTTTGGTCTGTGCCAGGTGGTTTTATCTTCAATGATGAGAATCTGAATGACGCAGCTGCAAGAACTCTACACGAGCGAACACACCTTTCTGACGTATTTTTGGAACAATTTTACACATTTGGTGACATCAAACGTACCGAAAATAACGTCCACCAGAAACTTCTGGAAAACAAAAATATAGATGTGGACAAAAATCACTGGATCTATCAGCGTTTCATATCTGTAGGTTACTGCGCGTTGATAGATTATACTTTGACTTACACTTTCCCGGATTCTTTCAATGAAGTTTGCCAGTGGTTTAATGTGAATGAATTACCAAACATGGCTTTTGACCATCAGGAAATGATCGAAAAAGGACTGCTCTATCTCAGAAAAAATATTGATTATCAAGTGATGGGCAGCAATCTTCTTCCGGATAAATTTACAATGAAAGAACTGCAGAATCTTTACGAATCTATTCTTGGAGAACCACTGAGACGCAACAATTTTCAAAGAAAAATATTAAGTATGAATATCTTGGAAAGATTGGAAAAACATTATAGCGGTTCTGCCAACAAAGCGCCATATCTGTACCGATTTCTGGAAGGGTCGGGAAGCATTACAAAATCTGATTTTGATTAATAAAATTTAAACTTAAGCATGAAAAAAGACGACAAATTCTGTCGTCTTTTATATAATTGTAGCTTTAAAAATATAATTTAATCTAAAATCTAAATTCTACTACCTAAAACCTATCTGTTATTCTTCCCATCAACCTTGATTCTTTCCGGTCTGTTTGCTAATTCCCAAGCCGTTGCAAAAACCAATTGAGTCCTTTTTTGCAATAGTGGATAATCTATTTTATCAGCATCATCCGTCGATTTGTGATAATCTTCGTGGATACCATCAAAGAAAAACGCTACTGGAATATTGTGTTTTGCAAAGTTGTAATGGTCTGATCTGTAATACAATCTTTCTGTATCTTTCGGATCGTCATATTTATAATTAAGTTCCAGTTTCACTGTTTTATCATTCGCTGCAACATTAATTTTCTTAAGTTCAGAACTCAACATTTCAGAACCGATGACATAGACATATTGCTTGCCTCTGTTTTCCGGATCATCACGCCCAATCATATCGATATTAAGATCTGCAACAGTATTTGCCAATGGGAAAACCGGATGATCGGAATAATATTCGGAACCGAAAAGTCCGTGTTCCTCGCCCGTTACATGAAGGAAAAGAATTGATCTCTTCGGACCATACCCTTTTTTCTTAGCTTCCTGAAAGGCTTGTGCAATTTCCATTACCGCCACCGTTCCGCTCCCGTCGTCATCTGCACCATTGAAAACCACACCATTTTTAGTTCCCACATGGTCGTAATGCGCAGAAACTACAATCACTTCATTTGGTTTTTCACTTCCTTCGATGTAGGCCATAATGTTTTCAGAATCTGGCAACGTTTCACCATATTTTTTCATTGCTTCTGACGGAACTTTCTGATAATATGAGCCCAAAGCTGCCGGAAAACCGATTCCGTTTTTCTTGTACTGCTCTATCATATAAACGCCGGCTTTTTTCTGACCTGCGCTTCCGGTATCTCTACCCTGCATATCATCTGCAGCTATGACGTATAAATTGGTTTTTAGTTCTTCCAGACTGATGCTATTGTAGGCATCTTTGAAACCTTTGCCTTCGTAAGTGAAGTTTTTAGCCGTAGAGCAGCTTTGCAAAAGTGCAAACCCGGCAAGAAAGCCATATAGTTTTATATTTTTCATAAATTTAATTTAATTATTAAGTCGGTGTGATGAAAAGATTGTTACAAGATTTTTCCAAATTTCTTTACGATATCGGATTCAGTTTTAATATAAACAAAGATGACCATTAGAACTGATACTGTCAAACCAATACCATTCCTGGCATTTCGAAGGGAAGGGAAAATAAGTCCCACGATTCCTAGTATCAGAATTGTAATTCCTGTAATTATTAATCGTTTTGAAGATAATTTTTGGGCGAAATTCCAACGTTCAATATTTTCCATAGAATTACTAGTTCTATAACCATAAAGCCTGTTGATCTTTTTTGGTGGGAAAAAGAATGGAATTATTCCCATAGTTAAGAAAATTGATCCTACTATATTTGATGTAGATGTAATATTCTCTAACATAATTGATTATTAAAGTTAATTCTTCTCCCCGAAAGTCAACAAAGTTCCGCTTGGATCTATTAAGGAAAACTCTTTCATTCCCCAAGGTTTCGTTTCCAGTTTTCCGTTTGGATGGATTTCAATTCCTTGATTCTGAAAGTTTTGATAAAAATTTTCAATATCATTATCTATTCTCAGATAAATCATAAAATCAGATTTTTCCGGAATAAAAGTTTCAAAACTAAAAAAATGAATTTCCAAATCTTTATACTGTGTAATCAGATAATCGCCATGATCTGCAACCAGTTCGAAACCTAATTTCTGATAATAATTAATCGTCTTCTCTTTATAGATAAAAGGAAGTTTGGGAATGACAAGTGAAATCATAATTTAAAAATTTTAAGCTAATTCGTCATTCCATTCTCTGATGGTCACTTTTGCAATCAAACCTTCCTGTACAAAAGGATCTCCATTTACGAACTCCTCCGCAGCTTCCTTGTTGATAAAAATGGCCATTGCACCTTCTCCCGGATTAGCAAAAGCGCCTGTTCCCAAAACTTTTCCAGACTTTAAAAATTCTGCTTCAAAAGTTTCGTGACGTGGAAAAACCGCCATAAATTCGTCCATTGTTTTCTCTGTGTTGTGCTCGTAAAATACTACTGCTTTCATATTTGTTTGTTTTTTAATTTTATTATATTAATTAATGCGCTTCCAACCAATTATTCCCAACACCAACTTCCACCAAAAGTGGAACAGTCGTCACAAAAGCAGATTCCATTTCTTTTTTAATTAATGACATCGCAACGTCAACTTCATCAATCGGTGCTTCGAAAAGCAATTCATCATGAACCTGTAGAAGCATTTTAGTTTGAAGGTTTTGATTTTCTAGTTCTTCATCAATTTTTATCATTGCCAATTTGATAATATCAGCGGCACTTCCTTGGATTGGTGCATTCACAGCGTTTCTTTCTGCGTGAGCTTTCACTACAAAGTTGCTGGAATTAATATCTTTCAAATGGCGTTTTCTGCCAAGAATCGTCTGGACATAACCTAGATCCTGCGCTTTCTTGACTTGTTCTGCCATATATTCTTTCAGACGCGGATAAGATTCGTAATAAGAATCAATCATTTTTTTCGCCTCAGTTCTGGAAAGTCCGGTTTGTTCGGCTAAAGCAAAAGCGCCCTGCCCATAAATGATCCCAAAATTCACCGTTTTCGCCTGACCTCTTTGGGTTTTCGTCACTTCTTCCAATGGAATATCAAACAACTTCGCCGCTGTTGAAACGTGAATATCTTCATCATTTTGAAAAGCATTTATCATATTTTGCTCGCCGGAAATTTCTGCAATCAGTCTTAATTCGATTTGAGAATAATCTGCTGAGATGATTTTTTTTCCTTCATCCGAAACAAAGGCACCTCGGATTTGTTGTCCTCTTAATGTTCGGATCGGGATATTTTGAAGATTCGGATTGACACTTGCCAAACGACCTGTTGCTGCGACTGTTTGCGCAAATGTGGTATGAACCCGATTGTCTTTTACATCAATCTGACTTGGTAAAGCATCAACATAAGTTGATTTTAGTTTCTGCAACGTTCTGTATTCCAGAATCGAAGCGATAATTTCGTGCTTGGAAGATAATTTTTGAAGCACATCTTCCGAAGTTGCGTATTGTCCGGTCTTGGTTTTTTTCGCTTTTGGATCCAACTGCATTTTATCAAAAAGAATTTCGCCCAATTGTTTCGGCGAATTCATATTGAAATTTTCTCCGGACAATTCAAAGATTTTTGCCTCTAAAATTCTCAAATCATTTTCCAAATCGATACTTTCCTGCGCAAGCCAATTGTTATCCAGTTTTACACCTGTCAATTCGATCTTCGCAAGAACTCTCATCAACGGCATTTCAACATTATAGAACAATTTTTCGAGATTTTCTTTGCCCAATTGAGGTGCAAATAATTCGTACAATTGGAAAGTCACATCCGCATCTTCCGATGCATAAGCGGTTTGCGTTTCGATATCAACTTCACGCAAAGTCAATTGGTTTTTTCCTTTTTTTCCGATCAGAGATTCTATGGAAACAGGTTTATAATCTAAATACATTTCCGATAAATAATCCATTCCGTGTCGTCCGTCGGGATTCAGAAGGTAATGTGCGATCATTGTGTCAAAGATTTTACCTTTGATGTCAATGTTGTAATTCTGAAGAACTTTAGCATCGTATTTTAGATTGTGAGCAATTTTCAGAATATTTTCAGCTTCGAAAAATGGTCGAAAAAGTTCAATAGTTTGTTGCGCTTCTTCCTGATTTTCAGAGATTGGAATATAGTAAGCTAAACCTTTTTTATAAGAGAAACTCATCCCTATCAATTCAGCTTCCAGTTCATTCAGCGAAGTCGTTTCTGTATCAAAACAAACTGCTTTTTGTTTTAGTAAATTATCTAAAAGAATCCTCTGAGCTTTTGGAGTATCGATATATTGATAAAGATGATCGTTTCCTTCGATATTTGATTTTGTAGTGGTTGACTGATCCAACTGTTCGAAAGTGGCAAACATATCCATCATCCCGTTTTTGTTAGGAGAATTGGAAGTTTGAACTTTTCCATCGGTCGGATTTTCAACTTCCATTAATTCTTCAACATATTCTTTATTGGAAAATGCGCGGTAAAGATTTTCATAAAGTCTTCGGAATTCCAGTTCGTCAAAAATTTCTTTAACTTTTTCGAAATCAGGCATATCCAAATCATATTGTTCTTCCAAAAACTCGATAGGAGCATCGCAAAGAATCGTTGCCAATTTTTTGGAAAGAAGTCCCATTTCTGCACTGGCTTCCACTTTCTCCTTCATTTTTCCTTTCAGCGTGTGCGTATTCGCCAGAAGGTTTTCCATCGATCCAAATTCCTGAATGAATTTTCTCGCAGTTTTATCACCAACACCATCTAATCCCGGAATATTATCAACGGCATCTCCCATCATTCCAAGATAATCGATGATCTGTTTTGGGTCGTTGATTTCGTATTTGGCTTTAATCTCTTCAACACCAAGGATCTCAATATCACTGCCTTTCATACTTGGTTTGTAGATCTTGATTTTATCCGTTACCAATTGTGCAAAATCCTTGTCCGGCGTTACCATAAAAACATCATAACCTTGTTTTTCAGCTTTGCAGGCAATCGTTCCAATGACATCGTCAGCCTCGTAACCTTCAACTCCTAAAATTGGAATATGCATCGCTTCTAAAATGCTATTAATATAAGGTTTAGCAAGCAAAATTGGTTCAGGAGTTTCCAGGCGATTGGCTTTGTATTCTGCATAATCATCGTGACGGACATTGGTTCTGCCAACATCAAAAACCACAGCCAAATGCGTGGGACGATCTCTTTTTATTAATTCGATCAAAGAATTGGTAAAGCCAAAAATGGCAGAAGTATTGATACCTTTTGTAGTGATTCTGGGGTTTTTGATGAATGCAAAATAACCACGGAAAATCATCGCGTAAGCATCTATGAGATATAATCTTTTGTCTGTTGAAGTCATAGAAACAAAAGTAATAAAAATGTGATGATTATGTGATGAAAGGTCTAAAAATAGACCAATTTTAATTTGTTAAAAAAATCTTAAAATTTTCATTGAATTGTTGAAATTTCATTGTAATTTTGCACCAAGCAAATGAAAACACATCTATCTTCTCTTTTTCTAACTTTCTATGTATCAACTCTCCTGATTTCCTGTGCAAATTATGGAGACACTTTGGTTTATAAGAATAAAGACTTCAAAATTTCGAAAGTAAAAACCGTTCTTTATTTCAATCCGGAGATCTTTCCTGATATTACAGAAATTAAAGAACCTACTTACTCTGCATTTTATACTGCTACTTCTGACAAAATGAAATCTCTTGGAAATATTAAATATCTGCAAGTTGATACACCGATTTCCTTTGATGAAGTTGATACAAAAATGGTGAAAGAGATTTGCCAAAACAACAATGCGGATGCAGCTATCGTTCCGAAAGTGAAATATTTTAAAGTTGGTTTTGGGAAGTATGTTTTTTCAAATCAGGTGATTGTGAGTATGAAACTATATGATTCCAAAGGACATTTCATCATGGAAACTTCGTATGATACTTACAAAGGAAACGGCAGATTGCTTGGCTCGGCTTCCAATTCTGTGATCATCGGGACAAAAGGTGCGATCAGAAAAATTCATAAAGAACTGATCAACTAATTTTAATTCACATTATATTAATCTATTTCTAAAGGAATTCTTTCAGATTTTAATACTTTTGCAATGCAAAATTCTAAACAATCGAGAATCCGGAAATCATATTAAATCCAGCTGACGTAGCAGAATCACTGAGCAAATTGCCAGTGAAAGAACGTCTTTTGCAATTTCTGAAATTACCGAAATCTGAAAAAGCAGATGTTTTTTCTCACTTAGACCCTGATTTCCAGGAAGAAACGATCAGAAGCATTGCAAGCCACGAAGTTTCTGACATTCTAAACGAAATGTCCCCTGATGACAGAACTCAGCTTTTCGAGGATTTTCCAGATGAATTAATAAAGTCTTCTATCAACCTTCTAAATCCGCAGGAACGCCGCGTTGCTTTGAAGCTTTTAGGTTATGAAGCCGATTCTATCGCGCGTTTGATGACACCTTATTACGTTCAGATCAGAAAAGAATGGACTGTAAAAAGATGTCTGCAGCAAATCAAAAAAGTGGGAAAGAAAGTGGAAACGCTTAACTTTCTTTATGTTGTAGATGAAAAAAATATTTTGATCGATGATATTACCATTGGCTCTCTCCTATTGGCAGATGAAGATCAATTGATTTCTGAGCTTACCGATGATCATTTTGTAGCCATCAAAACCACAACTTCCAAAGAAGATGCAGTTCCCTATTTTGAAAAATATGACCGAAGTGCATTGCCGATCATAACAGAAAATGGCGTTTTGGTTGGAATCGTAACCATCGATGATATCTTAGATCAAATCGAATCTCAGAATACTGAAGATATCCAGAAGTTTGGAGGTTTGGATGCGTTGGATATGCCTTACACGCAGACTTCTATTTTCGAAATGGTTAAGAAACGTGGATTCTGGCTGATTGTGCTTTTCTTTTCAGAAATGCTGACGGCTTCTGCAATGGGTTATTTTGAAGATGAAATTCAGAAAGCGGTTGTTCTGGCGCTATTTGTTCCATTAATTATTTCAAGTGGTGGAAACACCGGTTCACAGGCTGCTACCTTGATTATCCGTGCAATGGCGCTTCAGGAAATTGGTTTGAAAGACTGGTGGTATGTGATGAAAAAGGAAATCTTTACCGGAATATTTCTTGGAAGTATCTTAGGAATTATTGGATTTATGAGGATTGCATTCTGGCAGAAAGTCGGACTCTTCGATTATGGAGAACATTGGGCTTTTGTTGGACTGAGTATCGGGATTTCTCTAATGCTGATCGTACTTTGGGGAACAATTTCCGGATCTATGGTTCCGTTTGTTCTTAAAAAACTAAAACTGGATCCAGCGACTTCTTCTGCGCCATTTGTGGCAACACTAGTGGATGTTACCGGATTGATCATTTATTTCTCTGTTGCCGGATTATTTCTTACCGGGAAACTTCTTTAATTATCTTCATAAAGCATTTCGACTCCGCTCGGTTTGACACCTCTAATATCAGCTTTAGAAGAAATTGCTTTTTATTTTTAAATTCAAATTATTGACAAATCTTCAATCTTGGCGAAGCGCGCCCCGGCTTGAGTGGAAATCCTTTTTGTGGCTGGAAAAAGCGAGGCAAAAAGATTGGGAACGGAAGACGGATAAAGGCGCCCAAATAATTAAAATAAAAATGCCATCTTTGAAAAGATGGCATTTGGTATTTTGAATCTAATTCTTATTTCAATTTGTCAACGAAATTGTCTGTGTAATCTTTTTGTGATGCTACGACAACTTTTTTTGCTTGGTCTGCGCCGTAAATCAAATCGATTTTTACTTTTGCGGGCTCAGTTGGTAAGTTTTTATAGCTTAAGAAGTAATGCAAAAGACGGTTAACTTCTGCCGCCGGTAATTCAGAAATGTCTCTGATGTGGCCATAAACCTGATCCTCCACCAAAACTGCGATGATCTTGTCATCTGCTTCTCCTTTGTCAATCATTTGGAAACCACCGATTGGAATTGCCTGCAAAAGAATGTTACCGGAGGTGAAATTGTGAGAACTCAAAACGCAGATGTCCAAAGGATCGTGATCGCCTTCTGTAACGTCTGTTGCGCCGGTTGCAACGGCAAGATTTTTCACTTCTTCTTCGCAATATGTTCTTGGAACGAAACCGTACATTGCCGGGATGATGTTGGAGAATTTCTGAGGACGATCTACTTTCAGATAGCCGCTTTCTTTGTCAACTTCATATTTGATAGTGTCTGTAGGGACGATCTCTACGAAAACGTTTACAACTTCCGGAGCGTTGTCTCCAGCTGAAATCCCGTGCCACGGATGGGCTTTAAAATTTGGAATCATGTATCTTTTAGTGTTTATATTATTTTGTTAAGTTCTTTTCTGAGATTTTCAATCGTGTCGGAAATATAGTCTTCGGAATCCAGGTAACTCATCAGGAAAACGGTTTTGAAATCTTCCAGTTTTGAGTTTTCATTCAAGTCTTCATAGGTTTTGCGAAGGCTTTGTAAAATATTATTTTTGCTGGTGATGATGTCCTGCCAGGAGGATTTTGAAATGTACAATTGCTGAGAGGCATTATATTCAAATTCCTCGGTGATATTTTTCTCAGTCAGGAAAACAAACTCGTGTGGCTGAAGGTTTTTATCAAATTTCATCACGAGATTTGATGGTTTTAATCTTTCCAAAAACAAAGTCATCCTTTCCAGAGCCTGAAGTTTGATCTCGCTGTTGGTTTTGGTGGCAAGGAAATTAATCTCCTGCTTTTTAAGTTTCATAAAACCGTGAACAAACTGGCGGGCAAATACCAAAAAAGGCAAAGCAATGATCATCGCAGCAGCGTAGGGAAAATATTCTGAATCAAACATATCTGAAATCGGACTGCAAAATTAATACATTTTGATTAAAAAAAGAGATTTTTAATCAATGTTAAAAAGAATTATTTATTAAGTTTTTATTTAAGGAAAAATATTGTTTTAAGAATCTCTTTTACAACTTCAACTTTGCTATTCTGAATGCAGGAATAAGGTCTTAATTCTGGTCTGAAACCTCTGAAAAACTCTTCTACCGCAGGTACTTCGCTGCCTTCGAAATCAAATATTTTGGTTTCTATATTTTCAGAAATTACTTTATCAATAAGAAAAGATGAACCGCTCAGCTTCACAAATTCCCTTTCGTTATAAGTTCCTAAAAGTGCCAAAGAATACTTTTCTCCGTAGATTGCAATAAGATTGATGAGTTTGTTATGGTAAAAAAAACCGTAAAAATCCAGCTTGTCATTGTTATGAAAATCTGAGAGAAGATTGATGAAATCCTGTAAATCTTTATCTTCAGCACCAAGTCCTGTTTTCTGAATGAAATTTTTGACGACTTCCAAATCAGGATTTTTAATAACTTCAGAATTATCAATAACTTCCTTATCCAACCGCAGTTTTCTCTTTCTTTTAGGAGAATATTTTTGTTTGACAGTTTCGTATTTATCAGGAAATATTAAAAAATTATTTCTCTGTTTTAAAGCTTTTGAGAATGTATTGGAATCATTGAAAGCGTAATACCAAACAATATAATTTTTATTCAGAAATTGATAGAAAAGATCATTAATTTCCTTTGATTCAACTTTCGAAAATATACCTAATTGCTGACAAAGTTTAGGATTGATAACAATTTTGAAACCTAATTTTCTAATAAAAGGAATTGGCATTACAGCTTCATAATCATTATAAACCAGTATTTCCCAATTCTCTTTTGTGCTGATGTCAAGAAATATTTTTTCTGCATAAAATTTTTTCTGAACAGAATTTTCTATGCATATGCTATATTTTTCAAAATCAATATCTTGATACTTTATTCGTTTTATCATTACAAAATCCCTTCGTCTTTAAAACTATAATATTTATTCTGCGTCAGAATCAAATGGTCCAACAAATCGATGTCTAATAATTTCCCGGCTTCCTTTATTTTTTGTGTGATGTTGATATCTTCTTTGCTAGGTTTGAGACTTCCTGCCGGATGATTGTGAGCTACGATAATTTGTGTTGAGAAATGCTCCAAAGCCGTTTTGAAAATCACACGAACATCCGCAACAGAACTCGCAATTCCACCTCGGAAAAGGCAGGTTTTGTACAATATTTTGTTTTGATGATTGAGGAAAATCGCCCAAAATTCTTCCGTCGAAAGATCAGATAAATGCGGTTGTAAAATATCGAAAGCGTCTTTGCTGCTGGTGATCTGTTGTCTTTCGATTACTTCCTGCTGTGATCTTCGATTTCCAATTTCCAAAGCAGTTGCAATAGAAATGGCTTTTGCCTCGCCCACTCCTTTGAATTTCATTAAATCCTGTAAAGAAAGCTGGCTGAGCCTATGCCAATTGTTTTCGACTGAATTCAAAATCCGTCTTGCCAATTCCACAGCAGATTCATCCCGATTCCCGCTTCCCATAATGATGGCCAACAGCTCCGAATCCGAAACTGCCGATTTCCCTTTCAATAGGAATTTTTCTCTTGGGCGGTCGTCTTCCGCAAGGGATTTTAGGTTCATTAATTATAAGCGTAAAGAATTATTTTTTTATTCGATTTATCGATATGTTGCTCCAGAATTTTGAAAAAATCATCAGAAACCATTGGACAACCGAAACTTAAACAAATCTCATCCTTCTGCTCCACATCCGGAACGCAACTTAATCTGTGCAAAACGATAGCTCTGCTTCTTGCATTGCTGTTGGTTTCATCAAGTCCGGTCAACCGGTAAGACATCCCGAATTTTCCTATGTATTTTTCCCCGATGACATATTTTCCCAAAGAGGAACAATGCGAACCATCAATATTACTGAATTTCAAAACGCCATTAATTTTTCCGTCTTCCGAACCGTCACCGTGAGCAACTAATCCCTTCTGGATAATTTTTCCGGTCTTTAAATCAACCACAAAAAATCTGAATTTGGAAGAAGAGATTGAGAAATCAATCAGAAAAGCTTTATCTGAATTGTAATTTGACTCTTTCAAAAACGCTTTTAAATCAGCTATTTTCTGAGAGATTTTCGCTTCGGGACTTGCGTATTGAATGGATTGCTTTTCCTGAGATTTTACTTCGCAGGAAATTAAAATAAATGAAAAAAATAAAAGTAGAAATTGTTTCATTTGTGTTTTTACATATTAATTAATTTATTTCTTTAAAACTTCAATTTTGATATATCTGAAAACCTTTCCTTTTTCAGCTCCCTTGTTTAGATGTTGTCCTGTGAAGTGTTCTGGATAATCGTTTTCACGGATTAAATTCCCTGTGACTTTTACAATCAATGGCAGGTTTGTACCATTCCATAGTTTATTAGCTTCTATTAAATTTTTATTTATTGGCTCTAAATAAAAATATTCATTTTCTCCCCTTTTATTTTTGTAACCCCATTGTGCACAAGTACAACCAATTGCATTATAATTTAAAATTTTAACTACTTCTGTCTGTTTTGAATCGACTAAAATTTCAGTAATCTTGTTTCTTGGAATAAATATATTTACCAACTCAGATTTATCAATTTTATTATTTTTAATATGATTTAAAAAAGCTGTTGCATAAACTTTATTCTTATCGAAAATTCTGATTTGAAATTTTGAAATCTGTAAAGTTTTATCCTCTGATATTAATGATTGTCTTGCAAACCAATTGTTATGGCCATCGTCATTTCTAACCACTGTAAACTTAATTAATTTATGATTGATTTTTAACTCTATTTTGTCGATTTTCTTCCCTAAAAAAGAACGATTATAAAAATCAAAATGCACAAATTTTCCGATTAAACTTTCATTTAATTCAGATGATTTTAAATAACGAATATCAGAACCATCGTGCGAATATGTTATATTCGGGATTAAAATTAAAAGGAAGAATATTGTAAAAATTCTATTCATTTACAAAACAATCTGCCCATCCTTCATCACCAACTTTCTATCCGTGCTTTCTGCCAAAACAGAGTTGTGGGTTACGATGACAAAGGTCTGATGATACTTGTCCCTTAAATCAAAAAATAATTGATGAAGCGCATCTGCATTTTTGGAATCGAGGTTTCCTGTTGGTTCATCGGCGTAGATAATTTTTGGAGAATTAATCAAAGCTCTTGCAACAGCAACTCTCTGAGATTCACCGCCGGAAAGTTGAGATGGCTTGTGATGCAATCGGCTCGCAATATTCAAATCTTCGAATAAAGAATGTGCTTTTTCCAAAACTTCTTTCTCGGAAATTCCGCCAATTCTGGATGGCAGAAGAACATTTTCCAAAGCCGTAAATTCCGGCAATAACTGATGATTTTGAAACACAAAACCAATATTTTTATTCCTGAATTTTGACAATTCACGGTCTTTCATTTTCAGAAAGCTATTGCCGTCTAAAGCGATGTCGGTTCCGTATTTATCAGGGTCAGAAGGATTATCCAAAGTTCCCAGAATTTGAAGAAGCGTGGATTTTCCTGCACCGGATTCTCCAACGATTGAGACCACTTCTCCGGCTTTTATCGTGATGTCAACGCCTTTCAGAACTTCCAGAGTTCCGTAGAATTTATGTATTTTTTTTGCTCGAATCATAGTATTGCTTTTGGCTTCCGGCAAATTGCTTTTAGCTTTTTTATTTTTTTGAATCTTTTGACTTTTTTCTTGTTTCTTAAATCTTCGTCAATTTAGCAAATTTCAGGATAAGATTTTTCTCGCCTTCATTTTTGAAAATCACTTTAGCTTTGATGTTTTGAGGGTCCGTTCCGTCCAGGAATTTCACTTCTCCAACACCGAAACGGTCGTGTCTCACCATATCTCCCACTTCTATATCTTGTGAGGATTGTCCGGCAGGATTGATGATTCTTGCTGTTGCAACATGTTTCAGTTGCTTTGGTGGTGTAACATTTAAGTTTCGTTCCAGTGTTTTCTTTTCCTCTTTCTTTTTAAAAAATCGAGGTTCGGAAGGCGCATCATCGAAGATATTGGAGTCCAGGCCGGAACGGTTGATGAATTTCAGTTCTGTGACTGGATTTATCATCTCAAGATATTTCGAATCGATTTCGCTTAAAAATCTTGAAGGTTCCGCATCTGTAATTTTTCCCCACTGGAATCTGGAAACGGCATAAGTGAAGAAAACTTCTTTTTCTGCTCTTGTCAAAGCGACATAAAACAAACGTCTTTCTTCTTCCAATTCTTCTCGTGTGGACGAACTCATAAAGCTCGGGAAAAGATTTTCTTCCAATCCAACCAAGTGAACTACAGGAAATTCCAATCCTTTTGACAAGTGAATGGTCATCAACGAAACTTTGTTTGTATCATCATCTTTATCATTTTGAGTATCAGCAGATAATGCAATATTCTCCATAAAATTGGACAAACTTGGATCGCCATCTTCCACCTGAATTTGCTCCTCGATAAAACCCTGCATCGAGTTCAGCAATTCCTGAATATTTTCCACTCTGGAAACACCTTCCGGCGTTTGGTCTTCTTTCAATAACTTAATAAGTCCGCTTCGTTTTGCCACTTCCATCGCAACGTCGTAAACATTTTCAGTTTTCAACATCACCTGGAAGGCTTTTATCATCGCCCAAAAATCGCCGAGTTTTGTGAGGATTCCATTATTCAAGCCTAATTGTGGCGCATAAAATCCGAGGTTGTCCAAAACCTGAGTTGTTGGAACATTCTGAGAATCTGCGAAAACAATTAGCTTATTCTGAGTCGTTTCGCCGATTCCTCTTGCCGGAAAATTGATGATTCTTGCTAAAGCTTCAGAATCGTTTTCATTTACCAAAAGCCTAAGATAAGCCAGCAAATCCTTCACTTCTTTCCTTTGATAGAAAGACAATCCGCCGTAAACCCGGTACGGAATGTTCTTTTTTCTCAACGCATCTTCAAACGCTCTGGTTTGCGAATTGGTTCTGTAAAGAATTGCAAAATCCGAGAAATGGCGTTGTTGGGTATTGTGTTTTTCGTAGATATTGGCAGAGACAAAGTTGGCTTCGTCCGCATCAGAAAGGCTTCGGTAAACTTTTATCTTTTCCCCGACTTCGTTCTCACTGAAAACATTTTTCTTAAATTGCTGTAAGTTTTTGGAAATCACAACATTTGCTGCATCAACAATATTTTGTGTCGAACGATAGTTTTGTTCCAAGGAAACCGTTATCGCATCCGGATAATCTTTTTTGAAATTCAGAATGTTGTAAATATTCGCACCACGGAATGAATAAATGGATTGTGCATCGTCCCCAACCACGCAAATATTTTCAAACTTGGAAGCTAAAGCTTTGACAATCAAATATTGAGAATGATTTGTATCCTGGTACTCATCCACCAGAATATATCGGAATCGGTCTTGATATTTTGCTAAAACTTCTGGAAATCTCGTGAGTAATTCATTGGTTTTCAACAATAAATCATCGAAATCCATTGCGCCGTTTCGGAAACAGGCTTCTACATATTTTTTATAAATCTCGCCAATCAGTCTCATATTCGCTTTTTCATCAGCTTCCATTAATTCAGGATTGTTGAAATAAGCGTTGACAGTAATAAGATTATTTTTATACTGAGAAATTCTCGAAAGAACTTTTTTAGCTTTATAGATTTCTGAATCGATGTTTAGGTCTTTGATGACCTTCTTCATCACATTCAGTGCGTCCTGCATATCGTAAATCGTGAAGTTGGATGGATAGCCGAGATAGTGACCTTCACTTCTCAAAATCCTGGCAAAAACCGAGTGAAAAGTTCCCATCCAAAGCGACTTCGCATCACTTGGACCTACGACTTTTGCGATACGCTCCTTCATTTCCTTCGCCGCTTTGTTGGTAAACGTCAACGACAAAATATTGAAAGGGTCTACTCCATTTTTTATCAGATGGGCAATCCGCATTGTCAGAACTCTGGTCTTGCCGGAACCTGCGCCTGCCAAAACCATCAACGGTCCTTGTAATGTGGTAACTGCCTCAAGCTGAGGCTCATTCAGTCCTTTCAGATAATCCATTCTATTCTCGAAATTTTAAGATAACAAAAATAGCGTTTTTTATGCAATTTTCCAGTCCATTATCATTTGATTTTGGTCGATTATGGGTAATTTTGCACTTGTAAAAAATGAAACCCTTGAACACTACTAAATCTAATAAAATCAAAGTTTGAAATCTGACTATCTTAAAAACGAACTCCTCTCCTTTTTCAAATTAAAACCTTCGCCGAGAAGCTGGCATATTCCTTTTTTGGCGGGACTTGCGGTTGGAATTCCTTTGATGTTTGGCTACTTTTTGGGCGACATCAGGTCTGCTCTCACAGCTAGTCTTGCGGGATTGGTCATCATTTATATTCCCAGCAACAGTGGATTTATCGAGACGATGATGAAGATGTCTGTCTGCTCGTTTGGGATGATTATTTCGTATAGTTTGGGATTGGCGTTTAGTTTTAATCTTTGGATTGCATCTTTGGTTTTCGGGATTATATCTACGGTTGCTTACTTTGTTGCAAGATATTTTAATCTAAAACCGCCGGGAAGTTTTTTCTTTATAATGATGGCCTCAATGGCAATCGGACTTCCACACGCGCCGGAATTGCTTCCAAAACGCGTTGGGATTTTCACGATTGGAACTTTGAGCGCTTGTCTTATTTGTTTGATTTATAGTTTGTTGATTTCAAAAAAGAAATTAAATAAAAGCGTAACAACTTTTAACATAAATCCTTATGTCAATCTCGTAGAATCCTTTATCATTGGGATTTGTATGTTGGTTTCGGTGTTTATTGGTAAGTTTTTTCAACTCGATTATCCTTATTGGATTCCGATTTCCAGTTTGGCGGTTTTACAAGGTGTGAATCAATATCATATCTGGAAACGAGGTGTGCACAGGATTATAGGAACAACCATCGGACTTGGAATTGCCTGGTTGATATTCTCCTACGTGACTTCTCCTTTGTGGATTTGTGTTTGTATTATCAGTTTACAGGTCATAGTGGAGATGCTGATCACAAGGCATTACGCATTAGCAGTTATGTTTCTCACACCAATGGGAATTTTGCTTGCCGAAACCGGAAGCGCTACTTCACTTGATCCTGATTACTTATTAAAAATGAGACTGATAGAAATATTAATTGGAAGTGCAATAGGTTGCATTGGCGGATGGTTTTTATATAATGAAAGAATCAGATTCAATTCTATTAAGCATCTGAGAAGATCAAAAGTGGTTTTGAAGAAAAGTTTTCAGAGAGATAAAATTTAAAGGTTTTCAAGAAGCAATTTCAATCTTTTAGAAACTTTTTCTTTTGAGTAATTATCAAAATTAAATTTCTGATTTTTCGTTTCTGAAAATTGAGTTTGCAAATCTGATTTTTCCTCATTAACAAATTCTAAATCAGAAGGATAACTAGATGGGAAAATAGCTGGTTTACCATATTTGACAGCGTCACCAATATTTCCGCTGATTTTTGTTTTCCCATAAATTTCTTTTATGGAAAAAAATTCGGTTTCAGTTTGAATTGGGCAATATAAAACATCAGATTTCAACATCCATTGGTCAAATTCTTTTTGTAAAATTTTTTCTTCAAAATATTGAATATTAACAAATTGAGGAATATCATTTATAATTAACTTCAATATTTCTAATTCTTTACCGGAAGCTTTTCCAAGAAAAATAACTTCATAGTTTTGATTAATATCTTTAAAGTTTTTCAGCTTTTCAAGGAAAGAAAAGTAATCTCGTCTGCTCTGGGAAACTGCACCAGGAATTACAATTCTAATTAAATCTTTTTCCGAAGCCTGAAAATTAAACTGATTGAAATAAATCGGGAAGAATTTCAAATTATTTTTCTTTGATGTTAATTCGTCTATTCCCAAAAGATATTTTGCTTTCTGGTAGACTTTTGGCGCTTCAAATAATCCTTCTTTTAATAATAACTTGAGTCTGTATTGCTGATCTTTCTTGAAAATACTTTTGAACAACTGCCATTTTTTAGCTTTTGTAAAGTTCAGATTATGGACCAGAACCGCCGTATTAAATTTCTCTGCAAGCATTTTGTAAAAAATAAAATGGCGATGAACAGTTCCAATAATTACCAAATCATATTTTTTCTTTTCCAAGACTTCCAAAAGCTCGGAATAATCCGTCAGGAAAACATTTTCGTAATGCAACTTCAGAATTTTATAAATCTTCTCTGAGAAATAAAAATCTACAGAAATTTCAGGCAAATCCTTTGCTAGTTCAAAAAAATTGTTGGCTAATTCTGCGTGTGTATCCAGTTCTATGTAAGCTATTTTCTTCATAATCCGAAGTTTTTGAAGAACTCTTTCCAGCGTAGATTTCGGATAAATTTGATTTCATCTTTATTCAGATCTCGTTTTTCTTTTTGACTTAAAAAGGAATTAATTGTAATCAAAAACTCTTTTGCGGAACGGTTTTTAAAACTGGATTTTGCAGAAGAAATCATTGCTAAAGGCAGATTAAGACCAATATTATAAAAATACTGACCGAGTTTTTCCGCCTTTTGATCTTTGTATTTATAAGCTGTAGGACGCAAATGTTTTACCCAAAGATCCTTAATCGTCACAACTTCCCAACCATTTTTTTTTGCCAGCAAAACATCCAGATTATCCCAGCCCAAAACTGCACGCAAACCGTTCATATCGTCGAAACAAGTCTTCCTGTAAGCTTTTATTGGACCACGAACGTGATCTTTGGATGATAAACTTTCGAAAACCCAGTCCTTTTTTGTATTGTTGAAATCAAAAATATTTTCACTTGGTAATTTGAGATTTTTAATCTGAGGATTTTGCTTATAATTCCTGATATAAACCAAACCGGAAACAACGCCGGATTTGGGATTTTTTTCAAAAACCTGATTTACTTTTTCTAAATAATTCCGGGGGAAAACAATATCTGCATCAAATTTACAAACCACGTCAAAATCATTAATATCAATAGATTCCAAACCTTTGTTAAAAGTTCTGACAACCTTCGCACCAGGCTGATGTTCAGATGTTTCCAAATCCAAAATTCTAAACCTTAGATCCTGACTTTTAAAATGATTAATAATTTCCGAGGTTCTGTCGGTAGAACCATCATTCACAACTATGCAAACGAAATCCTGAAAACTCTGCTTCTGCAAAGATTCCAAACAAAATGAAATGCTACTTTCTTCGTTGTGTGCCGGGATAATGATGAGGAATTTCAAATTGAATCAAAAATATTAGATGCGGAAAGTTACTGAATTTGCCGTAATTTTTACCATTGCTCAAAAAAATGTATTTTTAAAAATCACTTATTTATTAATAATGAAAAAATTAACACTTCTATTTTTACTTTTATTTATCCAATTATATTTTTCACAAAAAAAGTCAAGCCTGGAAATTCAATTACCTGATTTAAAGATAGATTCTATTTATATCACCTATCCTAGCGGTGCAAGAAATACACATCTTTTACATCATTACGAATTATCAACCACAGGCTCAAAAGTAATCAACGAGCAAGGCGATATCAAGCTTCCAGTCTCTGAAAATGTGAAAATCATTACAAAAATGGCTTATCCACAGCCTGCAAATGTTTCTTACTATGATGCTGTCAAAAATTATGGGATGCAGTCCAAAACATTTTTTATTGAAAACGGTAATTTAAAATTATTAATAAAAGACAATGAACTGAACTACGACTTTTTAGCATCTTCTCCTGCAAATATCGAGTATGATAAGCTTAAAATAATTCTTGAAAAATCTAATTCAAAACTAAAGCCTTTTGAAAATAATGATCCTAAAGATATTAATGCTAAAGAATTAGAACTTCAAAATTATATTAAAAAAAATACAAAATCCTTTGTGGCATTGTGGGAAATGGTGGATGACCTTTCCAAATATGGCTATCAACCAATCTATTCTGAAAATTTAAAATTATTTGATACCACAGTTAAAAAAACTTTTGTGTATAACGAATTCAGCAAACTTTTGAAATTGGAAGCTGATAATATTTTCCCAAATATTAATCTTGATAACAATAATCATTTATCAAAAGAAACTTTCAAAAATCACAGACTAACTCTGATTGATTATTGGGCAACATTTTGTCAACCTTGTATAAAGGATATGCCAAAATTGGTAGAACTTTATAGTCTATACAAGGATAAAGGCGTCAATTTTATTTCAGTTACGGATGAGCAAACACCTGATAGAATTGATAAAGCGAAACAAATCCTGAAAAAAAATAATGTCACCTGGGAAAATTATTTTGATAAAAACAAGGAATTCCCGAAAAAGCTGAATGCTGCAGGTTATCCGCTGCAAATTTTGGTAGATTCTGATGGGAATATTATCAAAAGAACTTACGGCGAATTGGATATAATCACAGAATTTTTGAAAAATTATTTGAATTGACATTTGGTAAAATTATCCATTTCTTAATATTATAAAATTCTGTAAAATTATTTTCCGAGGTATCTTTGCAGATTAATTTTTCAGTTATGGATGCAACGATTGATCAATCAGGGAATACTTCTGCTTCACTTATTTCTTATATTTTTTTCACATTTATAGGTTATTTCATTATCGGATTGTCGCTTTCTGTTTTACCTATTTTCATTCATCAGGGTTTGGGATTCAGTATGTTGGTTGCAGGAATTGTGATCAGTCTGCAATATGTAATGACGTTTGTGATGAGGGCGTATTCTGGAAAAATAGTAGATAACAAAGGTCCGAAACCTGCAGTTTTGGCGAGTATGCTGAGTTTTTCTGCAACAGGTTTTATTTTGATTGCTGCTTTTTATTTTAAATTCTCTCCTATTACGAGTCTTGTATTTCTTATCATAACTCGATTATTGACAGGTTGCGCCGAAGGAATGATTGGTGCAAGTCCCATTAATTGGGCAATTATGACTTTCGGAGAAAAACATACTGCAAAAATAATTTCTTACAATGGTGTTGCATGTTATGGCGCGTTGGCTTTAGGTGCTTCTTTGGGTGTTATGATTGTAAAGAGTTTCAGTTTTTACGGATTGGGATTTCTGATTGTTATTTTAGGATTAATCGGATATTTTTTTGCCAGAACCAAGGAAAATAAAACCGGAAAAAAATCTGAGGAAACACAAAAATCCTTCTGGAATGTTCTTGGAAAAGTCGCGCCATTCGGAATGTGTTTGGCATTGGGTGGATTGGGATTTGCAACTATTTCCACTTTTATCACTTTGTACTACGATTTTCACCATTGGGAAAACGGCGCACTTTGTCTCTCGGTTTTCGGGATATTATTTGTTATTTCAAGATTGATTTTCAGTAATGCAATCAATAGATTTGGCGGAATTAATGTCGCAATTGCCAGTTTAACTGTTGAAACATTGGGATTGACGATCATTTGTCTGGCAACACATCCGTACTTCGCTTTGTTGGGTGCAGGAATTACAGGATTAGGTTTTTCATTAATTTTTCCTGCTTTGGGCGTAATGGCAATGAAAACCGTTTCTTCTTCTAACAAAGGTTCTGCTTTGGCCGGTTACGGATTATTTATCGATCTTTCTTTAGGTATTACTGGTCCATTGATTGGCGGCGTTGCTGATTATTTTGGATTGGCATATATTTTCCCATTCAGCATTGCGATTGTTTTGTTAGGATTGGCGTTGGCCTATTTTCTTAAAACGAAACTGTCTGAATAAGGTCAGAATCTGGAAATATTTCATATTACTAGCATCCGAAATCTCAATTTTTATTTATAAGGAAATTTAGTTTTTATATGTCTTCGAGAGCCTCAGACTGATAATACTGACGTTTCCAACTCCACTCAGACTGACATTTTTTTGATGTAAAAGTTAATACTGGAACTGTCACACTGAGCTGAACTAAAGAGTTTTTCTGAGAATGACAGACAATATATTTTTGTGAAAGTTTCTTAGTCTGCAAAATCTGCAGCCCGACTTGAGTGGAAATCCTTTTTTGTGGCTGGAAAAGCCAGGCAAAAAGATTGAGAACAGAAGGCGGAAATAGCTGCCAAAATTATTATCATCCATAATTAAAAACTCGATTTTCAGAATTCGATAAAAAACACGATTTTTGCAGTCTCAAATTTTATTATGTCTTTAGAACAAGAAATCAGCAGGAGAAAAACTTTCGGGATCATCTCTCACCCCGATGCAGGAAAAACGACGCTTACAGAGAAACTTCTACTTTTTGGAGGAGCGATCCAGGAAGCGGGAGCGGTGAAATCCAACAAGATCAAAAAAGGAGCAACTTCCGATTTTATGGAAATCGAGCGTCAAAGAGGGATTTCCGTAGCAACCTCGGTTTTGGCTTTTGAATATAAAGGATATAAGATCAATATTTTGGATACGCCAGGTCACAAGGATTTTGCTGAAGATACTTACAGGACATTGACGGCTGTTGACTCCGTAATTGTTGTGATCGACGTTGCTAAAGGTGTTGAAGAACAGACGGAAAAGTTGGTTCAGGTTTGTAGAATGCGAAATATTCCGATGTTGGTTTTCATCAACAAATTGGATCGTGAAGGTAAAGATGCCTTCGATTTGCTGGATGAAGTGGAACAGAAATTGGGTCTTCGTGTGACGCCACTTTCTCTGCCAATCGGTATGGGAGCGGATTTTCAGGGGATTTATAATATTTGGGAAAAGAATATCCAATTGTTTTTGGAAGAGAAAAAACAGAAAGTTGGTGAGGCTATTAAGTTTGATGATATCAATGATGCTCAAATCGATGAGTTGGTTGGTGCAAAAGCAGCTGCGACGCTTCGTGAAGAATTGGAATTAGTAGAATCTGTTTATCCGGAATTTGACCGGGATGATTATATGAAAGGTGACTTGCAACCGGTTTTCTTCGGTTCGGCATTGAATAATTTTGGAGTTCGTGAGTTGTTGGATGCTTTCATCGAGATTGCGCCGAAGCCTCAGCCAAAGGAAAGTTCGACAAGAGTTGTGAAGCCTGAAGAGAAAAATTTCACTGGATTTGTGTTCAAAATCCACGCAAATATGGATCCGAAGCACAGAGACCGTTTGGCGTTTGTTAAAATCGTTTCCGGAACATTCAAAAGAAATGAAAATTACCTGCTTGTAAGAGAAGGCAAAAAAATGAAGTTCTCCTCTCCTAATGCTTTCTTTGCGGACAAAAAAGAAGTTGTGGACGAGAGTTTCCCTGGCGACATCGTGGGACTTCATGACACTGGAAATTTCAGAATTGGCGATACTTTGACAGCTGGCGAGAAGATCAGTTTCAAAGGAATTCCGAATTTCTCTCCTGAACATTTCCGTTATATTAACAATGATGATCCATTGAAAGCTAAACAGTTAGCTAAAGGAATCGACCAACTGATGGACGAGGGTGTTGCTCAGCTTTTCACATTGACAATGAACAACAGAAAGATCATCGGAACGGTTGGAGCGCTGCAATACGAAGTTATTCAATATCGTTTGGAGCACGAATACGGTGCAAAATGTACTTACGAACCTATCGGAATCCACAAAGCTTGTTGGGTTGAGGCTGATGAAAGGTCTGAGGAATTCCAGGAATTTGCGCGATTGAAGCAGAGATTCTTGGCAAGAGACAAATATGACCAATTGGTTTTCTTGGCAGATTCATCTTTCACGATCGTGATGACGCAGGAGAAGTTTCCGAATGTGAAGCTGCATTTCATAAGTGAGTTTGCTACGGCAGAGTAAAATATATGATCCGCAGAGTTTTCTGCGGATTTTTTTAGTATTATTTTTTAAGAAAAATAATTTATATTTGACTATTAATATTTCTAATTAATGGTTGACAAGATTACAAAATTTTATCAAATATTTAAAGAAACTAACTTCTATAAAAACATTTGGACTGACGCTGTTTGGAGTAAAGTTATATCTGCTGGAATCATTGCAATTTTAGGAAGCATTTGCGCTACTATATTCTTATTATGTAAAAGTTTAATTCTAAATATTTCATTTAGAGATTTGTATTCAAATTCACTTTTATTTTTTACTGAAAGTACAAGAATTAATAATACGCTAATTAGTTTATGTACATTAATAATTCTAGTTGCATTATTCTTTTTTTCAAAATCAATATACTTAAAATCTACCCTTTATAAAAGTAAGGATTATAGAAACTTTGAAGAAGAGCTTCCTTTAATTACAGAACATTCCACATCATTTTTTTCCTATAGAATAGCTAAAGCATTTCCTGGACAAAGAGGTTTAAGATGGTATGATGCTGAAGAAGCAAATAAAAGATTAAAAATTCTTTTAAAAGAACCTATAAGATTCAGAACAAATGGAAATTACGCAACTGGAGATCCAATTTGGTGGTTTAGAGGTCAAAGAGCAATGTTTATTGATATATTTAAGCCCTTAAGTAAAACTAAAATCTTATTAGGAATTGAACAAATTGAAATTGAAAAAATGGCTGTTTATGTTAGTGATTCATACTATAAATCCTTTATTTATATTCAAGCTAAGGCAGAAGAAACCACAGGAATTTATGATTTAAAAAAAGATGATATTGAATTATATAAAGAAATGTGGGGTTACTATACTGAGGAATATGGATTAATAGGAAAAAAGATAATTAGCAGACAAGAGTATGATGATGGTGCAGCAATAATTAATGGAAAAATTGTGGATGCATCAAATTCTGAACTTAGACTAAGACATCTTACGCCATATAATTTCATAATTGCGGCAAAGCAATCACCTTATAATAGTCGAAATTTTATGCGAGAAACTGGTGCTATGTTTGATGATTTATTAAAAAATAAACTTGAATTTGAAAGCTTTTTGATTTATTTGGATTCTTTAGAAAAGAAAGAATAATATCTCTTATTTTTCTCTATAACCTTATCCCAGGTATTATAACTAAAAATTAAAGAAACAATATTCTGCATTATACTTTTTTTTAAAAACAATTTTTAAAAATTATTGTAAATCACTTGTAAAACAAATTCAAAATCTTGATTTTCAAGCTATTAAAATATTACAAAAACAATCCATTTCATTTACAAATTAATCTTTGACAGCCTTGGTAGTTTTACATCAATAAAATTATCCAACATGAAAAAATTAATATTGACCGTTTTTGTTCTGACGACACTCACAATGTGCAATAAAGCAGAAATCCAAAGTGCAAATGAAACTATCAGCAATGCAGATTCGTTAATTGATAAAGCTTCAGAAAACGCAGAAAATTTTGATTCTACAGCTAATACAATTGTAGATTCAGTTAATCTGAAAGCTAAAGATCTTATCAAAAATAAAGAAGAAATTGAAAAAGCTTTTGACGACAGCAAGCAAAAAATCGATTCCATTTCCAAAGATGTTGAGAAATTTAAAAAAGAAATTGATGAGAAAAAAATCAGTTCCAATCTGGATTCGATAAAAAATTCAATAAAAAAAGAAATTCCGAAACCTGTAACGAAAACTGTAAATAAAATCGTTTACAGAGACAAACCAAAACCAGCTTCGATTATGAAGAAAGGCTATGTAGAAATTAATGTTGATGATATTGCAACCGGAAAATATTTGGTTCAGGAGCAAGTCCGAAAGTATGATGGCATCATCAAAACTGAAAATCTGATAAGTAATGATGAATTCCAGACCTACTATATCACAGCGAAAGTTCCGCTTCAGAAATTTGATTATCTAGTTGAGGAATTGGCAGATCTTGGAACTGTGAAAAATAAAAATGTTGAAATTGTCGGAAACGATTACAATCAAAACAGAATGTGCGACATCGAAATTACACTCTACGGCAACAAACTTCATCCAGCTGAAGATGACAAAGACAAAAGTTTCGGTTCAAAATCCATAGACGCAGTTTCCTCAGGCTGGGATGTCATTGGAAGCATTTTATTATTTCTCCTTCCCTTTTGGCCTGTATTTCTAATTGCAGGAATTGGATATTATTTCTACAAAAAGAAAAATAATAAAGATCAAAATATACCAGAGAATAAAGATACAAACCAGGATTCTTAAAATGAAAAAGACGCTTAAATTAAGCGTCTTTTTCTATAATAGAATAGTGTGTTTATTAGTTCATCAAGCTTTTGCTTAGATTAAGCGCATCTTGATTTGAACCATCATATTGCAATGATTTCGCAATATATTGTTTTGCTTTTTCCTTATCAGTATCCTTATCTTGGAACGCAATGAAGAAATATGCATAAGCTAAATTCTGTTTCGCAGCATCAATTTCCGCAGGTTTTACTTTAGCAATATATTGTTCGTAAGCCGCTTTTGCACCTGCATTATTCTTAGCAGATTGATTGGCATAGCCAATACTGTAGTAGGCTGGTGCCCAGTCCGGAATCACGGTTGTAATTTTATTCCACGTTGCAATTGCGGAGTTCCAGTCGCCTGCATCCTGATAAGCGGTTGCCAGTGTCACCATTGCCTGCGTATCATCTGGTTTTGAAGCAATTTGTTTTATAAGTGCATCAATTGTTGGATTTGCAGCGTTTGTTTGTGTTGTTGCGTTTGTTTCAGTTTTTACACTATCAGATGTTGTTTGCGTCGTTTGTGCATTTACGTAACCTGCTGTCAACATTGTTACTCCAAAAAACAAGCTTTTAATTTTCATTTCCGTTTTCATAACTTTTTGTTTTAATGTTGTTATAAGAATGACAACAACGGTTCCACAAACCCAAAAAATTTTCAAACTTTAAATTTTTTAAGACTTCGTTAACGAAAATCGACTCATAATTAAGAAAGTTTAAAACTCATATCGCATTTTAAGATTATTTTTTAAGAAAATTGGATTCACAGTTCAGTATTGGCATGAAAATTAGTATATTTACGTACTAAAAATTGACACAATTGGATATTAATTTACTAAAACAAATTATAGATCTTGCAGAAAAATTTGAAGATGAAACTATTAACAATGGTTACACTTGTGATATTGAAGGCTTTAAATCCTGGATCTCTAATTTTGAATTAAAGAAAAATCCTTCAACAGGTGCAGAACCGCAGTGGGAAGGAAAAGAAAATGGTAGAACAGCTGAAAGTTACATCAGCACTTTATTGGTTCACCTCAATAGATATGCTAAAAATTATTCTAAGTCAGCCATCGCTAATTCTGATTTTCATACGCAGGATGAGTTTAGCTATATGATCAATCTAAAAGCATTCGGATCTATGACGAAAACGGAACTTATTAAAAAGAATATTCACGATAAATCTTCCGGAATTCTGATCATTAATCGATTGATAAAACAAGGCTGGATAGAACAAACCAATTCTGCAATAGATAAGAGGTCAAAAGTGCTTCATGTTACGGAAGAAGGCGTTTCTGCGTTAGACAATCAAATGGAGAAAATCCGGTATGCAACCCAAATTGTGAGCGGAGATCTAACCCACACAGAAAAAATGGAACTGATAAGAATCCTTATTAAATTGGATAAATTCCACCAGCCCATATTCTCACGAAACATTGACAGCCAAAATCTTGTAGAAACGGTTTACAAAGATTATTCTTTCGGGAAAAATTAAAATATGAAGAAAAAAATTGCCATCATAGGTTCCGGATTTTCAGGAATTTCAGCTGCAGCTTACTCCGCAAAACTAGGTCACGAAGTTTATGTTTTCGAGAAAAACACCAGCGTGGGCGGACGTGCCAGAAGTTTCCAGAGTGAAAACGGGTACACTTTTGACATGGGTCCAAGCTGGTACTGGATGCCGGATATCATTGAAAATTTCTTTCATGATTTTAATAGAAAGGCTTCTGATTTTTACCAATTGGTTCCGCTAGATCCGCAATTTGAAATGGTTTTTTCTGATGGTTTGATGGCAATTCCTCAGGATTTTGATGCTATGAAAATTCTATTTGAAGAAACAGAGAAAGGCGCAGGGAAAAAGCTGGAAGAATTTATGAAAGATGCGCAGTTCAAGTACGAAGTCGGGATGAAGGATTACGTTACCAAACCATGTAATTCCTGGTTAGAATTTGTTTCGATTAAGATTCTAAAAAGTGCTTTCAGTCTGGATTTGTTAACAGATTTCAGCCAATTTGTTCGGAAATATTTTTCCAATCCAAAACTGATAACGCTGATGGAATTTCCTGTGATCTTCCTCGGTGCAGCACCAAAAGATATTCCGGCCTTATACAGTTTGATGAATTACGGCGGTTACAAATTAGGAACCTGGTATCCGATTGGCGGCTTCATCAAAATTATAGAAGCGATGCAGGAAATTGCTGCTGAACAAGGTGTTAAGTTCCATTTAAATGCTGATGTTGAGCAGATTGTCATTAATGATAAAAAAGCAAACGCAATCATAGTCAACGGAGAAAAAATTGAATTTGATTCCATTATTGCATCTTCCGATTATGAACATACAGAGAGCAAATTGTTGGCAAAAGAATACCGGAATTACGATGAAGATTATTGGAAAAAGAAAACCTTTGCGCCTTCCTGTCTCATATTTTATCTTGGAATCAAAGAAAAAATCCCGAATCTGAAACACCACACATTGTTTTTCGAAAATGATCTGGATCTACACACCAAGGAAATTTATGAAGATAAAAAATGGCCTTCCAAACCTTTGTTTTACGTTTGTTGTCCTTCCAAAACCGACAAAAATGTAGCACCGGAAGACTGTGAAAATGTGTTTTTATTAATGCCAATTGCTACCGGAATTTCAGATTCTGATGAGATGCGGGAAAAATATTTTCTGGAAATGATCAGCCGATTGGAAAAACATACAAAGACAGAAAATTTAGCTTTAAAAATTGATTATAAAAGAAGTTACTGCATCAATGATTTCGAAAAGGATTATAATGCTTTTCAGGGAAATGCTTACGGATTAGCCAATACACTAGCCCAAACAGCAGTACTGAAACCTTCTCTCAGAAATAAAAAAATAAAAAATCTATTTTATACAGGACAATTGACGGTTCCAGGCCCAGGTGTTCCACCAAGCATCATCTCCGGAAAAATTGCCGCAACAGAAGCCAATAAACAAATAACATCTAGCTATGAAAAAACTATTTGATGACCTATCCTTCAAGATAAGCAAACAGACCACAAAGCAGTACAGCACAAGTTTTTCGCTGGGCATTTTGGCATTATCTTCCAAGATCAGAAATCCAATTTACGCCATTTATGGCTACGTAAGATTGGCGGATGAAATTGTAGATAGCTTTCATGGTTTCGACAAACAGAAGCTTTTGTCCAGATTTCGGGATGAGACTTTTTTGGCTCTGGAAGAGAATATTTCCCTCAATCCTATTCTGCAGTCTTTCCAAGAAACGGTCAGTAGATATAAGATAGACCACGATCTCATCAAACAATTTCTCAATAGTATGGAGATGGATCTTCATAAGATTGATTATAATTCAGAACTTTATAAAGAGTATATTTTGGGTTCGGCAGAAGTGGTTGGTTTAATGTGTCTTCATATTTTTGTTGAAGGTGATAAGCAGGAATTTGAAAGGTTAAGACCTTTTGCAATGATGCTTGGATCGGCTTTTCAGAAGGTGAATTTCCTTCGGGATATGAAAGATGACTACGATGTTTTGGGAAGAACTTATTTCCCGAATGTTGATATCGCAGCGTTTGACAATCAGGTGAAGGCCGAAATAGAAAAAGAGATTGCATTTGAATTTCGGGAAGCTCTGGAAGGAATCAAAAAACTTCCGCCTTCTTCCAGATTCGGCGTTTATCTGGCTTACAGATATTATATTTCTTTGTTTAAAAAGATTAAGAAAACATCTGCCAGTAAAATTATTAATCAAAGAATCAGGATTTCTAACAGCAAAAAGATAACGCTGATGATGGGTTCTTATCTGGAATACAAAATGTTTTCTATATGAAAATCTTGAGCTTTGTGGTATTTTTTCCTATTTTTATGAGTACACAGACTTTGGATCTTGATAAAATAAGAAATGACTATCATAACGCCATTTCTGAAAAAGAATTATGCAGACAAATGCTGCAGACATTTGAAAAAAATGACAACAAAAATATCTATTTAGCTTATTATGGTGCATTGCAAACCATCTGGGCAAAGCATACCAACAATCCATTTGAGAAACTAAAAAGTTTTAACAATGGTAAAAGAAATCTGGATAACGCGATAAGCCAGCAGCCGGATCTTTTCGAAGCCCGGTTTTTGAGATATGCAATACAAAAAGAAAGTCCGGCATTCCTGCGGTACAAAAATGATATGAAAGAAGACAGGGATTTCCTTATCAAAAATATAAGAGAAATCCAAAATCCTTTTCTAAAAAAAATGGGTTATCAAATTTTAAAAAATTGAACAATGGTACATACATTAATAAGAACACAACAGATAAATTGTGATATCCAGGAGGCTTGGCAGTTTTTTTCGTCTGCTAATAACCTCGCTGTCATCACCCCAAAAGATATGAATTTCACAGTTATTACAAAACTGAAAAATGATGAGATCTACGAAGGAATGCATATAGACTACACAGTTTCTCCGGTACTGAATATTCCGATGAAATGGCAGACTCAAATTACACAAGTAGATTTCCAGAAAAGTTTTACAGATTTTCAAAAAAAAGGACCTTATAAATTGTGGAATCATTTCCATGAATTTGTTCCCAATGAAAATGGAGTTTTGATAAAAGATACGGTAACTTATGAGCTTCCGATGGGATTTTTAGGTGAAATTGCTCACAAACTTTTTGTGAAAAATAAGCTTAAAAATATCTTCGATTACCGACACGAAGTTTTGGAAGTAATGTTCAACAACAAAAGAGAAAGCAAATGAATTTCCTGATTATACTGGCCACTTTTTTCCTTATGGAAGCTTTCACTTGGGTTATTCACAAATATGTGATGCACGGTTTTTTGTGGTCTCTGCACAGAGATCATCATGACCACAGTAGTGATCCTCCGTTGGAAAAAAATGATTATTTCTTCGTTATTTTTGCGATTCCTGCAATTGTGCTGATGTACATTGGAACGATGAATGATTTTGATATCTGGTTCTACATTGGAATTGGAATTACACTGTACGGAATGTCGTATTTCTTTGTTCATGATATTTTTATTCATCAGCGTATAAAGTTTCTAAAGGATACAAAAAACCCCTATCTACTGGCCATAAGACGTGCTCACAAACAGCACCACAAACATATTAATAAGGAAGATGGCGAATGTTTTGGATTTCTTTGGGTACCGGTAAAATATTTTAAAATGTATTTTAATAAAGACAAAGCCTGATGATCCAATATACTTATCTGCTGATTAACTTTTTTACAGTCATCATCTGTTTTATTTTTTCTTTTCATCTTAAGATCAAATTCTACAGGCATTTTGGTGCTTTTATCAAAGCGTCGCTTTTGGTAGGTTTGGTATTTATTCTCTGGGATATTTGGTTTACGAAAAATGGTGTTTGGTGGTTTAATTATCGGTATTTAATAGGATTAAAAATTTCGGAATTGCCAATTGAAGAAATTATGTTTTTCATCTGCATTCCTTTTTCTTGCGTTTTTACCTATTTCTGTCTGGACAAATTTTTCAAACTTGATTGGAAACCCAGTTCTGAAAAAGTATTTGTTGTGATCGCATCCATTATGTTTTTGGGAATTGCGCTTTATTATCACGATAGAATTTATACTTTCGTTACATTTCTGTCGGCATCAATTAGCCTGTTGATACTAAAATTTATTTTAAAAGTAAATTGGATTGGAAAAGCTTCTTTCATCTATTTAATTTTAATGCCGGGATTTCTCGGAGTTAATGGAATCCTAACCGGAACAGGTCTGGACTCTCCTATCGTGAATTATAATCCCGAAAATTTCATTGGCTTCAGAATTCTCACAATCCCGATTGAAGATGTATTTTACGGCTACGAGATGATTCTTTGGAATTTGTTTTTGTTTTTTAAATTTAAAAAAAATGATTCTGAGGGATTGCAAGAAGATATTAATTGAATCAGATTAAAGCCTGTAACCAGTTCCTATCTGTGCCTAAATATTGGATATCGGGAAACTGATTCCTATAAATAAAGATGGAAAAGCAGACCGTAAACCTCCATTTATCACGAAATTCATACAAAGCTTCAGCGCCCAGAGAAGAACTAAAAGTCGAATTACAACTTTTAATCTTGCGAATATTATCTGGCAAATTGGGAATCAATAGTGAATTCCTCGATGTCAGCTTTAGGATTTAAGGGTTCTTCGCCGATGCAAGACACCAAAAAAAGCATTAGGAAAAGAAAAATAGCTTTTCATTACCTTTTTGTTAATAAAAATTACTGTAATTTCCTTACAGAGACGTTGGGCTGCTCACCTGCGGGAACAATGAAAATAGCATTGTCATTTACAGAATCGCCAATATCCAAATAATATGCAGCGATAATAGGAATGACAGAGCTTTCGTACTTACCGTCTTTTGTATAAGCCCAATAAGTCACATTCACATTTTGAGGCTTTAGTTTCAGATCCAGTTTTTTGGAAGTCAATTTTGCGCCGGTTGCATTCATGCAGTTTAGCTCAACAAGTGCCGTATTCATAACAATTTGTGGAGCGTTGCTCATTCTTAGGTTATAGCTTTTTGGAGAATTATTGACGAGCGTACCAGAAACCTTGTACCTGTCAAAGTTTTTGCCGCCCACGGTTATAGATTCTTTGTTTAAGATGTTAAAAGTTACAGCAAGTCCATTCAGATCAACTGTTTCGCCGTCAGCAATTTTTTGAGCACTCAAAAAAGGAAAAGTACAAAGCAAAATTAATATTGCTAAAGAAGTCAGATTTTTCATATTTACTTTATTTTTTAATTAGAAATTGTAGACTTTTGAATCATTAGGATCTTTAAAAACCAAGATCGATTTGGGATCGGGTTTTGAGCTGCTGTCTTTTGCCACAGAAGGATTTGAAGGATATTTTCCATTAGCAAATTCTAATGTTTTCCAGGCATTTCTGCTTTTTACCATCAAAACATTCCATCTATTTTTGGTTTCAGGGCTTATATAAATTGGTGTTTCCGTAACTGTAAAGCGGGTAATGATGTTGAGATCTGAATCCAGCAAAAGAAGAGAACAGCCACCTGTTCCGCAAAAATATGGTGAGAAAAAATTGATAAAAACCTCTTTTTTCCCATCATCATTCAGGTCAATTTCCTGAAAGCTGAATTTACGATCATTGCTGTCCAGCAATTTCAAATCTTCCGGCTTCAAATATTTTGACTTGATGACTTCCTTCAATTTATCAGCTAAAGAATCCGATTCTAAGGTTGTCGTTGCATTAGAAATTGTTTTGGTTTCAACTAAAGAATTTTTGCCAGAGTCAGCATTGGAAGAAGTGTCGGGCTTGTTATTTTTACTGCAGGAAACATTGGCACAACATACTAAAAATGAAAAAACAACATTTATAATTGCACCATTTTTCATAATAATAAATTATAATTACTAAATTAAAAATTTTATTTGAGATAATGCTTAATTCAATAACCTACAAACTGAATTTAACATAATAACTTTTTATATTAATTGATATAAGATTTCAAATCATCAGTGCCAGGGAAATTATTTTCAATTATTAAAGGATTCCTGAGCATCCCCATCCCTGATTTGCTTAAAAATTACAACGCAATGATGAGTTTAACTTATATTTCTTCCAAAAAAAACGATGGCAATACCTATTGCTTTTGACAAGTTGAAAATTTTTAATTAATAAATAGAAACAACACATTACATTTTAAAGAAAACCTCGAAAAGCAATCTGCTAATCGAGGTTTTTAAATATATAATTAAAGGTTTAGTGTCGTTACTTTACGATCATTTTCACAGTGTAAAGTTTGTTCGAGATTATCTTCAAAACATAAACACCTTTTGGCAAACTTTGATTGATGATAGAAGTCGCATTGTTATTGATATTTTTTGAGGAATAAAATAAACTTCCTGTCATATCATAAACATCGATTTTCTCAATTGGATATTTTGCTTTGATGTAGGTTCTTTCTCCGCTGTTAACCGGATTCGGATAAACCTGAATGCCGCTTTCTGATGAATTGTTGTTCGTCCCAAGCGTCTCACCTACTACTTCAAACTGAACTCTGTTCGAAACTTCATTATAAGAATCATTGGTAAACATCACAATGAAGTAACTTCCCGGCTCAGTCGGTAATTTATCTGTCGGAATCTCAGCATTTCCATTGGCAATACCATTAAAATACGTGTAACTTACCAAAGGATCGATATTTGGGTTGTCATCTTTGTGATAAATTCCCAACCAGTCTTTCACAATTCCGGGAGAATCTGTCCAAGTTGCCATAATATTTTCGTTCAGGTTATAAATCGTTTTGTTAATCATTAACTGTGTGATGTCATCTCCAATTTGGAAAAATATTTTGTTACCTACAGCTGTGTAACCGTCTTCAAGAAAATACTGTGCAAAGTAATAACCTTTGGAAAGTCCTGTGATGTTGAATGTTCCGCTGGCAGTTGTCACATAAGTCCATTTTGGGGAAGTGACAGCGGAAGAAGGTACAGTTCCCACTTTGTAAACACCTACCCAATCTTTGGACATTGCCGGTGCATTGGCGTAAGTCAGTTTTACCGTTCCAGTTACAGGATATGTATTTTGATCTGTTGCTAAAGAAACAGGCGGTCCAACGTAGAATGATTTTCTTGGAGCAATTTCTGTATAACCGTCATTCGCTAAAAGTGTTGCGTAGTATTGTCCTTTATTAGGTAATCCAGAAGAGAAAGTCATACTTCCGCTCACTTGTCCGCTGGTATATTTCCACGTTTGAGAAGGATTGGCAGAACCTGGTGTTTGTCCTTTTTTATAAATTCCGATCCAGTCTTTTGCATTTCCCGGCGTATCTGTAAAACTAATTTTAATGGGTTTATTCTGCTCATATTCTGTAGCGTCGGGAACAATCTGAGTATTCAGAACAGTGCTGTTGATGATTTTGAAAGACTTTACATCACTCCAGTCCGACCATTTTAGGTTTCTGTCTCTGTGTCTTACTTTTACATAATAAATACCGTTGGTCAAAGCGTTTTTAATAATGGTAGCTTTTGTAATATCAATATCAGCATTGATGTCTTTGGATTGATCTGCCCTACTTCCTACTGGACCGAAAAAATTCTCATAATCTCGGTAAACATCTTTTTCAATCACACTGAAGTCCGGGGTTTTTGACAATAAAAACTCAGTTGTGTTCAGCAATTCATCTGAATTAGTTTGATAGGCAGAGCTTTCTATGGTAATTGGCAACTCCATTTCCTGACCGGAGTAATTGTTTGTAATTGTTGGTTTCTCTGGAGCCGGTTTATTTTTATAATGATGAAATGAATCCATCAAAACATTATCTTTCCATTCGTAAACACTTCCTATGGAGTAAGCTTCGACATCAAAAGTTTTGTTAACAGTATCAACATCTATAATCTGATAAATCCAGTTTGAAAGTGTTTTCTGAACATCGTCAAAGTCCTGCTCTGTCGACATTCCCCAATACTGATCCCAGGCAACACCACCTGAAATGATCTGATACGTTGGAAAATTCTTCAATTGGCCCCTGTGATACAAATGATGATGTGCGCCGATATGCAAAATATGTTTGGAACTTGTATTCATTATTGGCATCACGGTATTTCTGATCCATGTTGAAATATCGCCTACATATTGCTCTGCCTGATAAGGTCTGTGGCCCAGAGAAACAATCCATTCAACTGTAGTATCCTGATTGGCAAGCGGTAAAATTTTATTAAGCCAAATAACCTGATCATTAGATGGATGTTCCGTGTCGAATGCAATAAAAAGCGTATTTCCAACTTGTCTGGCATAATAAGCTTCTGAACCGGAAGAAATGCCTTTATAAGTGACATCATCCAAAATATAATGATCGTAGTAAGCCTGCATTCCCAATGTTCCATAAGTTTCGTGATTTCCTACCAGCGTTTGGATTGGCAAAAATCCGGATAGTTTTTTGTTTTTTGAGAAATGAACATTTTCGTAATGATCCAGTGTTCCCACATCTACCTGATCTCCCACCATTACAGTCATCGCAATGTTGTCTGAAGGATCCTTGTCATAACCCCATTTCTTAGCGATTTGGCGTTTGGCAGCAGAAACTAAAGAGTCATATCTTGGAACACCCTTCATCTGATTGTCTCCCATAATCAAAAACCGGAGGTGACCGTCAACCGTTGCAGCTTGTCCCGGCAAAGGCAATGTTTTGAAAGAATAAATTTGTGAAGTACTGCTTCCTGTTTTGATTCTGTAATAGTATTTTGTGTTGGCAGTCAGGCCATCAATCTTTACAGAATGATAATAGTAATTTGCAGGATATCCGGTATCGGTTAAGATTTTGTTGGTTCCTGTTTTTGTTAAAGTTAACTGATTCTGAGAAGAACCGTACTCAACGATGGTTTCTGCATTTCCTGAAGTTTTCCAATTCACATAGATTGAAGTTGGTGAAGGTGCCTGCAAATAGGGAAATAATTCCTGTGCTGATGAGATTCCGAAAATCAGCATCAAGGCAAATAATAAAATAGATTTCATTTCTTTTCTTTTATAGATTTGCCGTAAAACTATCATTGAAGTATTACCTTATTAGTAATCAAATTTTAATTATGAATGAACTTTTTTAGTAATACATAAAAGTGTTTAGAAGAAATATTAACAATGTAATCGTATTCTCACAGGTTAATATCATATAAAATTAATATAGAAAAAATAAATACTGAAAATCAATGATTTAATAAATCTCATTATAAAATCGCATTTTTTATCTCGAAATCTTAGCAGTTATAATCTTTTTATTTTTAGCATTTAATTACAGATTATATCAAAATGTGATGCGTCACTGAAAAAAATCGGAAAATTTGTTAGCTGAAAAAGCAAAAACCACCTACATTATTTTGTAAGTGGTTGATTAAAAGTGGTCCCACCTGGGCTCGAACCAGGGACAACCTGATTATGAGTCAGGGACTCTAACCAACTGAGCTATAGGACCTCGTAAAATTGGTTAAATTTTGTGTTTGCAAAAATAGCAAAATTTCTTTATCTACAAAACGTTTTGTGGTTTTTCTTGACACAATTCTACCAACACACCATTCGTAGATTTGGGATGAAGGAAGACAACTAATTTGTTATCAGCACCTTGTTTAGGTTCTTCGGAGATGAAAATAAATCCTTCTTTTTTTAATCTTTCTATCTCGATTTGGATATTTTCTACACCAAATGCAATGTGATGAATTCCCTCTCCTTTTTTATCAAGGAATTTTGCAATCGGACTTTCGGGATTTGTGGCTTCCAGAAGTTCTATTTTACTTTCTCCAAGTTCATAAAAAGAGGTGGTAACGCCTTCCCTTTCTACAGATTCCTGTTTGTAATTTGCTTTCCCTAAAAGTCGGGCAAACAAATTATCTGAATTCGAGAGAGACCTGACAGCGATGCCGAGATGTTCTATTTCCATTATTGTTGTATTGAATTCTAAAAAATATTTGTCTGATTAAAAATTTAATTGACAAAATTTGATTGGATGACAAAATCCCTAGCCCCGATAGTAGTGGAAATCCTTTTTTGCGGGGACTCACTCCCTTTTGATTGGCTAAATTTGATGCAAAAAAGATTGCAACGGATAGCGGGATTTAGCTCCTAAAAAAAAATGTCAAAGTTCAAATATTGCAATTTGGAACTTTGACAAATTTGGTTTCTATTAATTGAATCCTTCGATGATTTTTGCGAAATCTTCGATTTTAAGCGCTGCGCCGCCAATCAATCCGCCGTCAACATCTGGTTGGGAGAAGATTTCTTTGGCATTGTCCGGCTTCACGCTTCCGCCGTAAAGGATGGAAACCTCGTCCGCCACTTCTTTGCCGTACTTGTCAGCAATCAGGCTTCTGATGTACGCGTGAACTTCCTGCGCTTGCTCTGCAGTTGCCGTTTCGCCTGTTCCTATGGCCCAGACTGGTTCGTAAGCAATCACTACTTTTTTGATTTCCTCAGCAGATAAAGTGAAAAGTGCGGTTTCTGTTTGGTTTTTTACGACTTCGAAATGTCTTCCGGATTTTCTCTCTTCCAATTTTTCGCCGTTGCAATAGATTGGCGTCAGACCTTTGTCCAAAAGTGCTTTTACTTTTCTGTTTGCGTGGCTGTCTGTCTCTCCGTGGAAAGTTCTTCTCTCGGAGTGCGACACCAAGCTTCCGTCTGCATCGATAGAAGCTAACATATCTACAGAGATCTCGCCTGTGTAAGCGCCACTCGCATATTCTGAAATATCCTGAGCAAAAACGCCCACTTCCCCATTTTTGAAAACTTCCTTCGCAGCAGTAAGATACAAAGCCGGCGGTGCGATGAAAACCTCGCAGTTTGTGGTGTTATTTTTTTTGTATTCTAAAAGCTGAGCCATTAATTCCTGTGCTTCAGCATAAGTTTTGTTCATTTTCCAGTTTCCTGCAACAATGTTTTTTCTCATTTTGATATTAATTTAAATTCCAAAGGTTTTTTAGAAGGATGTAAAATTTGTGTTCGTCATCGCTTACTTTGTTGTCAGCTTTGATGAGTGCTTTTGCAAATTGGATAAAGTCTTTTCTTTCAGCTTCGGTGGAATCTTCTTCGTAACATTTAGCGTGGAATTCGAAATGATCCTGCCATTGCTCCGCAGTTAATTGAGCAATGATTTCCAACTCGTCATCCAAATCGATACGGAACGGAAATTCTTCCGCCATATATTCCTGAATTTTAAGACCTTCTTCTGCTTTTATAATTCCATCAACAGCTGATAAAATCATTAGTAAATGATAGCCTGCTATGGGTTTGTTTGATTTTCTCATTATATAATCTATTCTTTATTTAAATAATCTTTTGCTCCCAATTTCTCAACCACTTTTCCTTTTTCCAAAATTAGAACAAAAGGATTGCTTCTGGCGATTGTTTTGATGGCAATCTCGTCCATAAGGTAGTTGGGGATTTGTTTGTAAAAACCGGGTTGAGTACTTACTCCGATAACTTTTGCTTTTTCTGATAAAGCTTTGGTTTCTGTTTTTTTGACTAATTCCGAAGCGGCTTCTTTTGGTTTGTAGGTAAATATAAGAATAACTCTCGGCTCCTTCAAAATATCGTCTGTGAAAGGATTTCCGTTCTCATCTTCGATTTTAAATTTAGAAACTTCGGATTCGTAACCTTTTTTGCTGAGTTCCGTTGTCGTTTTTCCCTCTTCGATCTGCCAAGTGGTATCTTTCCAATATTCTTTATTAATATATTCGTCCTGATCTACTTTTTTGACTTCATTGGTTTTGCTGTTTTTCAATGAATAAAAAGTTTTGTATTCTGAAGGATCTTTGGCAATTTTTTCTTTTTCGGCAGCTAAATCTGTCCCGATGGCGTAAGCACGGAAATCTATCATCGGTTCGTGGAAAATTCCTCGGTACATCACGAAAAACATAATCAGAATGAAAACGCTTAACAAGGGTAATTTTCCAAATCTTACCACTTCATCTTCTTCTCTTTTTCTATAAAGGAATGCTAATATGATTAATAAAACCAAAAGCGTAATATCTTTCCAGAACGATTGCCAAGGCGTGAATTTTAACGCATCTCCGAAACATCCACAATCTGTAACAACATTATAATAAGCTGAATAGAATGTCAGAAATCCAAAGAAAACACACAGCGCTATTAATGCATAAATGGTTTCTTTTAGTTTAATTTTCATTAATAACATAAAACCTAAAATCAGCTCCAGCAAAACCACAATGATAGAAAGTGCCAAAGCATATTTTTCCAGAAATGGCAGATCAAAAACAATGGGTGAAAAATATTCTTCCAATTTAAAAGAAAATCCCTTAAGATCTACCGCTTTTACAAATCCGGAAGCGATGAATATGATGGAGACAATGTAGCGTAAAATTGTTTTCATAGTTTTTTTTAGCTATTAATTTTTAAATTTAATCAAACAGAAAACTGCATAATTCAGCATATCAAAATAGTTGGCATCCAAACCTTCAGAAACCAAAGTTGCTCCATTATTATCTTCTATCTGTTTGGTTCTGAGAACTTTTTGATAAATTAAATCTGTGATAGATGAGATTCTCATTTCGCGCCAGGCCTCGCCGTAATCGTGGTTCTTACGTTCCATCAATTCTTTTGCTTTTTGGGCGTAAGAATTGTAAAGTCTTATTGTTTCTGCTTGGTCAGCATTGATTTCATCAGAAAAACCTTTCTCTAACTGAATCAATCCGATGATGGAATAATTCACTATTGCAATAAATTCATCCTCTTCACTTTCGTCCACCATTTTTACATCTGTCATCTGCAAAGTCCTTATTCTGCTGACTTTTATATAAATCTGATCTGTAATGGAACTTGGACGCAGCACGCGCCATGCGGTTCCATAATCTTTCATTTTTTTCTGAAATAAGTCTCTGCAAATCGTAATGACGCTATCAAACTGAGCGGATGTATTGGGCATAAATCTGTCTATTGGTTCAAAGATACAAATTTAGTTCATAGTTGAAAATTGAAGGTTATCAGTTTTTGTTCAATTCAAAATAACTTATCACTAATACCTTAAAACTCATAACTATATTTTATTTTTGTTTAATGAGTTTTTCCTTTACCAATTCTGACAATTCCAAATTCTTTTCTATTAATTGCAATGGCAGATTGATCGATCTGTCGAAACCAAAATTAATGGGAATTCTGAACTTAACGCCCGACTCCTTTTCTGATGGCGGAAAATTTAATAATGAAAAAAATGCGCTGAGACAAGCGGAAAATTTGTTAAAAAACGGTGCAACAATTATTGATATCGGCGCACAATCTACCCGACCAAAAGCCGAATTTTTGAAAGCTGATGAAGAAATCAAAAGGATTGGAAATGTGATTTCATTAATTAAAAAAGAATTTCCGGAAAGTCTGATATCGCTGGATACATTTTATTCAGATGTCGTAAAATTTGGCTATGATGAAGGAATTGACTTGGTGAATGACATCTCTGCGGGACAATTTGATTCAAAATTAATAGATACAGTTTCAAAAACAGGCTTACCTTATATATTAATGCATATCAATCCAAGCTATGAAGTAATGCATGAGAAAATTAAGTACGAGGATATTATTCTATCGATCAACAGTTTTTTTTCTTATAAAATATCAGAATTGAAACAAAAAGGAATCAAAGACATTATTCTGGATCCTGGTTTTGGATTTGGGAAAACCGTGGAAGATCAATATAAGATGATTGAGGATTTTGAATATTTTGGTTTTGGAAAGTATCCTGTATTGGCAGGAATTTCAAAAAAATCATTTATTTACAAACCCCTTGGAAAACTGGCAAATAATGTTGAAAAAGAAACTTTGGATCTGCATTTGAAATTAATTGGAAAGGGTGCAAAAATCATCCGTCTACATGATCCGTACGTTCTGAATATCTAACTGTTTTTTCACAATTCATATTATCTTTATGCTCCTGAATCAGTCTATTACCTATTATCAATCTCATTAGTACGTTTAGGATAATTAATTAATCCAGAGTAAAGTTAAAACACAGATTTTTTTAATTTAATAACGTTTGTTAAATTACATTAATACTATTCTTTATAATTAATAGTTACATATTATGTTAAATTGTAAATAAATTTTTAAAAATTAGTCAAAAAATCAACGATGGTTTGGTTTTTTTTCATAATTTTGAAATGAATCAAAAAAATAAATTTAACATTATGAGAAAAATTCTATTTTCTTTATTTGCAACGGCAGCATTATTTTCTACCGATGCAATGAAAGCACAAACTGTATTATTCCAAGACGACTTTGAATCGTACACAGATTTTGCGATTGCCAATGTGGGAAATTGGACACTACTGGATGTAGATGCTAAACCTACATTTGGATTTACTGGCGTTACATATACCAATGCTGGCGTAGCAAAATCTTTCCAGGTTTTCAATTCAACATTGACTACACCACCTTTAGATCCTACTGACACATCAGACTGGACTGCCAGATCAGGTGTTAAAACAATGACGAGTTTTGGTGCGAACTCTGCTCCTTGGAGTAATGACTGGTTGATCTCTCCTCAAGTACAGGTAACAGCAGGCCAGGGAGCGACTTTAAGTTTTTGGGCAAAAAGCTGTGATGCTACTTATGGTGCTGAAAAGTTTAAAGTTTTGGTTTCTACAACAGGAACTGCAGCGGCAAACTTTACAGCAATTACACCTGTAATCACAACTCCTTCAGATGTAACTTGGCATGAATACACTTACAGCTTAAATGCTTATTCTGGCCAACAAATTTACGTAGCAATCCAATGTACATCAGATGATCAGTTTGGATTTGCTGTAGATGATTTCAAAATAGTAAGTGCTGTTCTTCCAACTGTAGCTCCAAATTGTGCTACACAGGTTGCGCCTGCAAACGCTGCGACCGGCATTAGCTATTTAACGCCTGCAACTCTATCTTGGACTGCTCCTACAACAGGAGAAACTCCTTCAAGCTATGATGTGTTTTTTGGCACAACTGCAAATCCTACAACTTTATTAATAAATACAACAGGGACCAGCACTACAGCTACAGGACTTTTGGCTTCTACGACATATTACTGGAAGGTAATTGCTAAAAATTCTGCAGGTTCTGCAACTGGATGTTCAGAATTCTCATTCACAACAGCTGCTAACCTATTTGCTCCATATTGTGGACCACTTGTATATTCTAGTGGTGTTGAGCCAATAACTTCAGTTGTTTTTGGTGGAATGACAAACACTTCTGCTGCGGCTTTAGGTGGAACAGCACACGAATCATTTGTAGATAAGGTGGCTGCAGTAAACAGAGAGGGAAGTTTCCCAATCAAATTACAAGGTAATACTGGTGGGAATTTTACAACCAAATTTATTGTGTTCATTGACTGGAACCAAGATGGTGATTTCTTAGATGCGGGTGAAACTTATTTTGACACTGCAGCGACAACTGTTCAAGTAGTTAACTCTACAGGTGTTGACAGTAAAGAAGCCGTAGGAAACATCGTAGTTCCTGCTGGTGCAATGCTAGGAAACACAAGAATGAGAATTAAGAAAAACTTTAGCTCTACAACCTTCTACCCTAACCCTTGTTTCTCAGCAGGTACTCTTGCAGCTGGAGCAAATACTGGATATGGACAAGCTGAAGATTATACAGTGAATGTAGGTGAGAAATTAGCAGTTTCCGAAACTTCTAAAAACAGTATCAAATCTTATCCAAACCCAGTTAAAGACATCTTTAATATTGAGGCTCAGGGTAAAATCAAAACTGTAAAAGTTTATGATGCTACAGGTAAACAATTATTCACAAAAGACTTGAGTGAAGCTAAATCTCAAATTGATTTCAGCAGATTCAACGCTGGTGTTTACGTTGTGACTACTTTATTGGAAGACGGAACTTCTACTTCTACTAAAGTGATCAAGAAATAATATTTTCTAAAATAACAATTTCAATCCCGTCAAATTTTGACGGGATTTTTCATGTCAATTTCTTTCTAATTTTTACAATTAAAGCATAAATCAACAATAAAATCCAAATTAATTTGAAAATAAAACAATTGTTTAGATAATTTTGTTAACTTTGAAATTAACCAAAAAAATAAATTTTTATTATGAAAAAAAATCTACTAAAATTAGCATTTTTGACTCTGCCATTATTTGGCTTTGCTCAGACTTACTGCGGACCTCTGACATTTACAAGTCAGGTAGAACCAATTTCTCTGGTCAATTTTGCAGGAATTAATAATTCTACCAGCGCAGAAATTGATGGAACGCCCTCACACGAATTTTTCCTAGACCAACAGGGAACTGTCATCAAAGGATTATCTTATGACATTACATTGAAAGGAAACACCAACGACTTCGTAGAGTTTGGGTTGGAATTCAGCAGTAATTTCATGGTATTTGTTGACTGGAATAAAGATGGTGATTTTGCGGACGCAGGAGAAACCTATTCAGCAGGTGAAATTACAGGATCTACAGGAACAGACAGTAAACAGCTGGTATATTCTATTTCAATACCAGCAACTGCAACTCCAGGATCTACGAGACTGAGGGTTAAAAAATTATTCGGAACCACAAACCAGAATGATCCGTGCTTAGGAACATCTTATGGGCAGGCAGAAGATTATACGCTTAATGTTTTAGAAGCTACTGCTTGTACTGGAGCGCCTGTGATAGGAACGTCTACTGCTTCTGTTTCAAATATATGCCTGGGGACATCTTTCTTGCTTAACTCAACCACAGCAGCAACTTCCGGCTACAAATACCAATGGCAAAGCTCCACAGACAGCGGAACGACTTGGACTAATTTGGGAGCTTCCCAGAACTTTCCAAATTACACAGTGGCTTCCCAATCTGTAAGCACACAATATAGATTGATAGTAACTTGTACAGACACCAGCCAGACTTCTACATCGAACGTTGTAACGGTTACGCAAAACGCAGCAAATCAATGCTATTGTACCAATGCCATTAATTTCAATTGCGCAGATGGCGATGTTATCCAGAATGTTACTTTTGGCGGAATTAACAATGATTCACAATGTGGCTCCACAACAACAGGATATTCTAACTATACATCATCTGTTTCTCCGGCTAATGTAACTACAGGAAGTTCTGTTGAATTCTCAGCGAAAGTAGGGCCTTCTGGAGACGGCTGGCTATATGAATCTGTAGGTGTATGGATCGATTATGACCAAAATGGTGTTTTTGATTCTAATGAATACACATACATCGGAACTGGGCTAAACGAGGTTCTTACTCAAAATATCACCATTCCGGCAGGTGCATTATTAGGAAACACAAGAATGAGAGTTGTAGTTGCAGCATCTACAGCAGAAGCATTCACAGATGAATACAGATGTGGACCACTATTAGCGAATAACAATTATGGTGAAATGGAAGATTACACGGTAACGATAGGAACACTTGCAGTTTCAGAAACTTCCAAAAATAGTATCAAAGCTTATCCAAACCCAGTTAAAGACATATTTAACATCGAGGCTCCGGGTAAGATCAAAAATGTAAAAGTTTATGATGTTACCGGTAAACAATTATTTACCAAAGACCTGAATGATGCTAAATCTCAGATTGATTTCAGCAAATTCAACGCTGGTGTTTATGTTGTTACAACTTTATTAGAAGACGGAACTTCTACTTCTACGAAGGTGATCAAAAAATAAAATTTTTAAAATATTAAATTTAATCCCGCCAAATATTGGCGGGATTTTTTTTATGCTAACTGTTTGTAGTTTAGAAAAAAGTTGTACTTTTGCAACTCGAATTTTTAATTAATAAATTAACATTATGAACAATTACGAAACTGTTTTCATTTTAACTCCCGTTCTATCTGATGCTCAGGTGGAGGAAGCAGTGAAAAAATTTGAAGATCTATTGACTTCAAACAATTGCGAAATCGTTGCCAAAGAAAATTGGGGACTTAAGAAATTAGCTTATCCTATTCAATTGAAAAAGAATGGTTTTTACACACTGATCGAATTCAAAGGAGAAGGAACTGTAGTTGCAGATCTTGAAACTGCTTTTAAACGTGATGAGAGAGTGATCCGTTATTTAACAACTAAGTTAGATAAACACGCTATCGATTACGCAGTAACAAGAAGAAGCAAAATCAAATCTGCTAAAGCTTAATTATTAACCTTTTAAAATTTTAAAATCATGGCAATAGATGATATGGCAAAACAAGCCTCTGCCGGAGGCGAATCTGAAGTAAAATTTCTTACTCCACTTGATATCAATACAAAAACTGATAAAAAGTACTGTAGATTCAAAAAATTTGGAATTAAGCATGTAGATTACAAAGATGCTGACTTCCTTTTACAATTTGTAAACGAACAAGGTAAAATCTTACCAAGAAGATACACAGGAACTTCTCTTAAATATCAGAGAAAAGTATCTGCAGCTATCAAAAGAGCAAGACATCTTTCTTTGATGCCTTACGTAGCAGATCTTTTGAAATAAGACAAAAATAAATAAAGGAAGTAGGTTCGCCTGCTTCTTTTGTTGCTGAATAAATCAATTAATTCTAACGATTTAGATAAGAGATAAAAGATAAGAGATAAAAGATTTTAAATCTTGCTTCTTGACTCTTTGTTCTTGGCTCTAAAACTAAAACGGACAACAACAATGGAAATTATCCTAAAACAAGATGTAGAGAACTTAGGACTTGAGTTCGATACAGTAAATGTAAAACCGGGTTACGCTCGTAACTTTTTACTACCTCAAGGTTTTGCTTTATTAGCAACGCCTAAAAACAAAGCAGCTCTAGAGGCTACTTTGGAATCCAGAAAAGAAGAAGAAGCTAAATTGGTAGCTGCTGCAAATGCTGTAGTTGATCAATTGAAGAAAACATCTATCGTTATTCCTGCAAAAGTAGGTTCTGGCGACAGATTATTCGGTTCTATCAATAATGCTGACCTTGCTGCTGCTTTGGCAAAAGCTGGTGTAAACGTTGATAAAAAATATATCAAAATCCCTGGAAACACAATCAAAAGAACTGGTACAGTGACTGCATTGATCAGACTTCACAGAACTGTAGAGTACAACTTTGATTTTGCTATCGTTTCTGATGCTCCGGTAGAAGCTCCTAAACCAGCTGCTCCAAAAGCTAAAGTTGAGGAAGAAACTTCTTCTGAAGAAGCTTAATTAGATTTCAAAAATCATAAAAAAACCATCCCGATTTTCGAGATGGTTTTTTTTTTAATGTATTTCTAAGATTTATTCGACTTCCAAGCGTTGAAAAATGTCTTAACTTTCGCTAAACTGTAGCCACTTCCCTCTTCCAGAACCGCACTGTCCTGAGTATGAATTTGTTTACCATTTTCATCCAAAATGATAAAAACAGGATAACCAAATTTATCTCCCGGATTTCCGTAGCTTGTAAATATTTTTTCATTTTTATTTTCCGGAGACCAGTTCAAATGGTAATAAACATAATTATCATCTACCAATTTTTTAAGTTCGGGCGTCTCCTGTACGTAATTATTAAATCTCAAACACCAGATGCACCAGTTACCACCAGCCTGAATCAAAACATTCTTATGCTCTTTTTTAGCAAGGGCAACAGCATTTTTAATTTCTAACTCGGCATTGGCTTCCGGATGGTAAGGCTTGGGAAGCTTTGCCTTTTCTTCCGCCGCAGCTTTCTTTTTCGCTTCCATCTGTTCTTTGGTAATCGGAGTTTCCGCAGTCTGCGCATTCAAAGTAGAAAAAGTGACCAAACTTCCAATTAATACCGTTTTTATAATTGATTTTTTCATTTAAATTTATTTATTGATTTTTACAACATCAAATTTAAACAATTATCCAGCCATTTTTCAGTATATTTGCCAATAAACACGATCGTTTGAATCAATTTCTCTTTAATATATTATTAGTTATTTCAAAATTACCTTTGAGGATATTATATATATTTTCAGATGTTTTGTTTTTCATTAATTATTATATTATTGGTTACAGAAAAAAAGAGGTTTTGGAGAATCTGAAAAATTCGTTTCCCGAAAAATCTGATGAGGAAATTAAAAATATTTCCAAAAAATTCTTCTCCAATTTCTGTGATTATCTTGCTGAGATGCTTAAGGCATTTACAATCAGTAATGTAGAATCCAGGGTCAGAATGCAACATTTGAATCAAGATCTTTTCCACGAAGCTAAAGCAGAAGGTAAGAACATAATTCTTCTGTCAGGTCATGTTTTCAATTGGGAATGGTTTAATGCTTTGAAAACAATTGTTCCTCAGGAAAATTCACATCCTGTCTACCGGAGAATGAGCAGTAAATTTTGGGAAGAGAAAATCAAAATGATTAGAAATAGATTTAATAATAAATCTTTGGAAGCCAACGATGTGATAAAACATATTTTTCGCAATCCAAATGACGGTAATTCTATTTATATGTTTGTTGCAGACCAGACTCCGAATATTAATTCAGTGAACTACGGACTTAAGTTTCTGAATCAGAGAACACCAGCATTTGTAGGTTATGATAAACTATCCACAAGGATGGATATGGTTTTCATCTTTTGCGAAATGAAAAAAGTAAAACGGGGTTATTATCAGGTCAATTATCACAGAATTTATCCCGACGGAGAAAAATTTGTAGAGCATGAAGTTGTAAAAAAGTTCCACGAATTACTGGAAAATACCATCAAAAAAAGACCAGACAATTGGCTTTGGTCTCACAGAAGGTGGAAATATAAAGACTCAATAAAAACCTACGAAGATTAGATGACTGTCGCAATTGCCATCCTAAACTGGAACGGAAAAAACTGGCTGGAAAAATTTCTTCTTTCCGTACTAAAATATTCTTCCGAGGCAGAAATTTACGTTATAGATAACGCTTCAACGGATGACTCTATTCAATTTTTGAAAACAAATTTCCCAACGGTTAAGATTATTCAAAACCAAAGAAATTCCGGTTTTGCAGCTGGTTATAATGAAGGTTTAAAATCCATCAAATCAGACATATACTGTTTACTCAATTCTGATGTGGAAGTTACAGAAAACTGGATCTCGCCAGTCGTACGATTGTTTTCAGAAGATCAGACTATTGCAGCAATCCAACCAAAAATTATGGATTACAATCAAAAAGATAAGTTCGAATTTGCTGGCGCCGGAGGCGGATTTATTGACAATTTGGGATATCCATACTGCCGCGGCCGAGTATTTGACGATATTGAATTTGATAACGGACAATACGACGATGAAACAGAAATTTTCTGGGCATCAGGTTGCTCTCTTTTTATCAGATCCGAGGATTTTTGGAAAATGGATGGTTTTGACGAGAGATTCTTTGCCCATCAGGAAGAAATTGATCTTTGCTGGAGACTAAAAAACTCAGGAAGAAAGATCTATTACACAGGGAAATCTACAATATACCATGTTGGTGGTGGAACATTAAAAAAAGAAAATCCTAAAAAAACCTATCTCAATTTTCGGAATAATCTGACGATGATGCTTAAGAATCTACCATCTCCAAAAGCTTTTTTTATCTTGTTTTTGCGACTTCATCTTGATGGTTATGCGGCATTTTATCTGGCTTATAAAAATGGATGGCGATTTCTCTTGGCTGTCCTCAAAGCGCACGTCTATTTTTACATCCAGCTTCCAAAGTCAATTCAATTACGACAAAAACATCAGATTGATCCTTATTATCAGACAAAATGGTTGATGTTTAAACATTTTTTAGGATCAAAAAATAGTTAATCAATGAACTTCATAGCCCTAGATTTCGAAACTGCGACTCACGAGAAAAACTCAGCATGCGAGCTGGGAATCTGCATCGTGGAAGATGGCGTGATCAAAGAAACCAAATCTTGGCTCATAAAACCACCCTCTTTTCCTTATTTCAATTACCACAACGTTGCTGTCCACGGCATCAATCCGGAAGATGTCCGCCACTCTCCTACTTTTGGCGATATTTGGTACGAGATAGAGAATTTGATGTATGGCAATCTGATGATCGCTCACAATGCATCTTTTGATGCTGGCGTTTTACGTGGATGTCTGGATCATTATGGTTTTTTCACGCCAAAAATTAATTATTTGTGTAGCATTGGCGTTGCGAAAAAGGCTTGGAAAGATCTGAAAAGTTATGGATTGAAAAGTCTGGCGGAACATCATCAAATAAATTTCAACCACCACAGAGCAGATGCTGATGCGGAAGTTTGTGCAAAGATTTCCCTTTTAAGTTTCGAAAGGTTAATGATTTCCAGAAACGATGAGATTAAAGAAGTATTTAATAAAAAGATTAAGTTCCTATAAATAAGCTTTAAAAGCTTATTGAAAATTTGACAATACTAATTACTCAAAACCTCCGTAACCAAATTAAACTTCGGAATACTCACATTGAATGTACCCTTCTCAAAATTCTCAAAAATATAATATCCTTCCATATTTCCAACACCAGATTTTAAGATCACATTTGAAAAATAATTAAAGGTATCACCACTTTCAATCACAGGGGTTAACCCAATCACGCCGGCACCTTCAACTTCTGTAAATCCAAATCCAAGATCATATATGGTCCACTTTCTGGAAAGCAATTTTACAGGAAGGCTTCCAAGATTCTCAATTTCAATATTATACCGGAAAACAAAACGGTTTTCAGAAGGATAACTGTTAAAATTGTCATACTCAGTCGTCACACTGACTTTTATTTCGGAAGTATTTTTTGACACCATTTTATTAGATTTAATTTTGAGATACAAATATCCCGCCGATTATTTGATTAAAAAATTATCTTTTGGTTAAATCGTTTTCAATTTTTAATTTCATTTTATTCAGTCGCTTAATTTTCTTAATTTTGTGGTAATCTAAAAAAGTAAAAAGAAAGAAATGAATTCCTACAAAAACCCATTGGAAGAGCGCTATTCCAGTGAAGAAATGCTGTTTAATTTTTCTCACAACAACAAGTTTAGAACTTGGAGAAAGCTTTGGATAGCTCTCGCTGAAATCGAAAAAGACCTTGGCTTAGAAATCACAGACGAGCAAATAGCTGAACTGAAAGCCAACGCAGAAAACATCGATTATGACAAAGCGGCAGAATATGAGAAAAAATTTCGCCACGACGTGATGGCTCACGTTCATACTTACGGTGATGTTGCGCCTTCAGCAAAGGGTATTATTCACTTGGGAGCAACTTCCGCATTTGTAGGAGATAATACAGATTTAATCCAAATTCGTGACGGACTTTTAATCATTAAAAAAAAGTTAGTCAATGTGATGAAGAATCTAGCCGATTTTTCTATTCAATATAAAGATCTTCCAACTTTAGGATTCACACACTTCCAACCAGCTCAGTTAACGACTGTTGGAAAAAGAGCGACACTTTGGTTACAGAGTTTAGTTATTGATATCGAAGAACTTGATTTCTTCTTAGAAACATTAAGATTCAGAGGTGTAAAAGGAACAACTGGAACTGCAGCAAGTTTTCTGGAACTTTTCAACGGCGATTATTCCAAAGTAAAACATTTAGATAAAGAATTATCAAAAAGATTCGGATTCGAGAAAGTTTTCGGCGTTTCCGGACAGACTTATGACAGAAAAATTGATGCGAAAGTTGTTGCCTTATTAGGAAATATCGCTCAATCTGCACATAAATTTACCAACGATTTGCGTTTACTTCAAAACCTTAAAGAAGTGGAAGAACCATTTGAGAAAAACCAAATCGGTTCATCTGCAATGGCTTACAAACGTAATCCAATGAGAAGTGAAAGAATCGGAGCTTTGGCAAAATACGTAATGTCTTTGACGACAAGTTCTGCAATGGTAGCTTCTACGCAATGGTTTGAAAGAACTTTGGACGATTCTGCTAACAAAAGATTAACCATTCCTCAATCATTTTTAGCAGTTGATGCTATCCTATTGATCTGGAATAATATTATGAACGGAATCGTAGTTTACCCGAACAGAATCAACAAACACATCGAAGAGGAACTTCCTTTTATGGCGACGGAATATATTATTATGGAAGAAGTGAAAGCTGGAGGGGACCGTCAGGAAATCCACGAAGTAATCAGACTTCATTCTATGGAAGCTTCGAAAAAAGTGAAAGAAGAAGGTAAGGAAAACGATTTGATCGAAAGGATTTTGAACGATGAAACGTTAAAACTTGATAAATCAAAATTAAAAGAAGTTCTCGACCCGAATAACTTTATCGGTTTTGCACCAATTCAAACGGAAGAATTCATCGCAAATGAAGTTCAGCCTATTTTGGATGCCAACAGCGAATTGATTGGTTTGGAATCTGATCTAAAAGTATAATATGTGCAGCTTCGGCTGCATTTTTTTGTTATAAAATAAATCTAAATAACGATTTTAGAATGAAAGCTAAAATCTCATATCTATAAAAATGAACAAAAGAATTTTCGTAGAAAAAAGAGGAATTTTCGATGTAGAAAGTCCAAAGATTTTTGATGACGTAAAAGCGGTGGTTCCGTCGATCAAAAATGTAAAAGTGTACAATGTGTACGATATTTTCAATTTGAACGATGGTGAGTTCGAAAAAGTGGTAAACAGCACTTTCGTTGATCCGGTTACGGATATTCTGCACGAAGAAAAACCTGCGCAGGGAATCTTTTTCGCAATGGAATTTTTGCCTGGACAATACGACCAGCGTGCCGATTCAGCTCAACAGTGTATCGCCTTACTGACTGAAAATGAAAAGTCTAAAGTAAGAAGCGGCAAGCTTATCGAGTTCGAAGGAGTTTCCGAATCTGATGTAGCAAAAATCAAAGACCTTCTCATCAACAAAGTAGAATCTCAGGAAAAAGATTTGTCAATTTTAAATATTCCTGCAGAAGAAACTCCGTCAAAGGTTTTGGTTCACGAAAATTTCATCAATTTTGATGATGTTCAGTTGGAAGAATTCTTCAACAATCACGGTTTTGCATTAGGATTGGATGATTTGAAATTTATTCAGGAATATTTTAAAACTGAAAAAAGAAATCCTACCGAAACTGAACTGAAAGTTTTAGACACGTATTGGAGTGACCACTGTCGTCACACAACGTTTGAAACAGAATTGTCAAATATTGAATTTGAAGGACAGTTTAAACATACATTGGAAACGATTTTCAATGATTATATCGAAAAAAGAAAATTCTTAGGACGTGAATTGAAACCAATCTCTCTAATGGATTTGGCAACAGTTTGCGGAAGATATTTCCATAAAACAGGCAACTTGGAAAACTTGGTGGTTTCTGATGAAATCAATGCTTGTACAATCCAGATTGAAGCTGAATACGATGGGAAAAAAGAACCTTGGTATTTATTATTTAAAAATGAAACACACAATCACCCGACGGAAATTGAACCTTTCGGAGGTGCTTCAACGTGTTTAGGTGGTGCGATCAGAGATCCTTTGTCAGGACGTTCTTTCGTTTTTCAGGCGATGAGATTAACGGGTGCTGCAGATGTTTTGGAACCGGTTGATAAAACTTTACCGGGAAAATTACCTCAAAAAACAATTACAAAACAGGCTGCAAACGGTTATTCTTCTTACGGTAACCAAATCGGTCTGGCGACTACAATGGTTTCTGAAATCTACGATGAAGGTTACAAAGCGAAAAGAATGGAGGTTGGTTTCGTTACCGGCGCCGTTCCTGTAGATTGGGTGAGACGTGAAAAGCCTGAAGCTGGCGACTCTATCATCATTTTAGGTGGTGCAACAGGTCGTGACGGTGTTGGTGGAGCAAGCGGAAGTTCAAAAGAACAGGACGAAACTTCAATTCACACAATGAGTTCTGAGGTTCAGAAAGGAAATGCCGTTGAAGAACGTAAAATCCAGAGATTATTCAGAAATCCTGAAGTGACGAGACTGATTAAAAAATCTAACGATTTCGGAGCTGGTGGAGTTTCTGTAGCCATCGGCGAAATCGCTGATTCTTTAGAAGTTAATCTGGATGTTTTACCTTTAAAATATGAAGGTTTGAACGGAACAGAGCTTGCCATTTCTGAATCTCAGGAAAGAATGGCGGTTGTGGTTGAACCAAAAGATAAAGAACAGTTCATCAAATTCTGTGAGGCTGAAAATATTGTGGCTGTAGAAGTTGCAAAAGTAACAGATTCAGGAAGAATGCAGATGTTCTGGAAAGGCGATAAGATTGTTGATCTTTCAAGAGAATTCCTGGATACAAACGGTTGTTCTAAAAGTCAGGAAGTTAAGATTACGCATCTTAATGAAGCAAAAGAAGAAACTCAAACTTTTAACGAAGAGAATTTCTTGAAAATTCTTGCAGATAAAAACGTTGCCTCTCAAAAAGGTTTATTGGAAATGTTTGATTCATCCATTGGTGCGACTACCGTTGCGATGCCTTTAGGTGGAAAATATCAGCAGACTTTGATGGAAGGAAGTGCTCAAACGTTACCGATTTTAGGAGCAAAAGATATTGAAACAGTTTCTTTCGCAAGTTGGGGATTTGATGCTGAAATTTCAAAGCAAAACTCATTATTGGGAGCTTCTTATGCAGTCGTTGAAAGCGTTGCGAAAATCGTTGCAATGGGCGGCGATTACAAAAATATCAGATTAAGTTTCCAGGAATATTTTGAGAAATTAGGTCAGAATCCTGAAAAATGGGGCAAGCCTTTGGCTTCACTTTTGGGAGCTTACGATGCGCAGATTAACCTTGGTTTGGCTGCCATCGGTGGTAAGGATTCGATGAGTGGAACGTATCAGGATTTGAATGTTCCGCCAACATTGATTTCGTTTGCTTGTGCGAATGGAGAAAAGAAAAATGTGATCTCTCCGGAATTTAAACAGGCAGGAAATAAACTGTATTTCTTCAACCATATTCCACAGGAAAACGGACTTCCAAACTATGAAAATTTGAAATCAGTTTTTGAATTGATTTTCGAAAATATCAAAGCCGGAAAAATCGTTTCTGTGAAGACTATTAAAGAAGGAGGAGTTGCAGTAGCTTTAGCGAAAATGAGTTTCGGAAACAGATTAGGAGCTGAAATAAATATCGCTGATGAGAACGTTTTATTAGCTAAAAATATTGGAAGTTTAATTATAGAATCAACTGAAGAATTAAGTTCGGTTTATCTTCAATTAATCGGTGAAGTTAAAAATTCAAATAATTTGGAAATCAATAATTTGAGTTTTGAAATCGAAAAATTACTCGAAGCCAATACAAAAACTTTTGAGAACCTTTTTTCAACAGTAGAAAAAGAAAAAATAACGTTTGAACTGGATTCAAAACTGAACTCAATCAACCCAAGAAATATTCAAATCAAAAAACACGGAATCGCTCAGCCGAGAGTTTTTGCACCGATTTTCCCAGGAACAAATTGCGAATACGATACATTAAATGCATTCCAAAAAGAAGGTGCAATTGTAAGCAGTTTGCCTTTGATTAATATCAACCATCAGTTACTTGACGAGAGCATTGATGCGTGGGTAAAAGAAATTAAACAATCACAGATTTTAGCATTCTCCGGAGGTTTCTCTGCAGGTGACGAACCGGATGGTTCTGCTAAGTTTATTGTGAATGTTCTGAAGAATGAAAAGATGAGGAATGCTGTTCACGAACTGCTCGACAGAGACGGAATGATCATCGGAATCTGTAACGGTTTCCAGGCTTTGGTGAAGTCAGGATTGTTGCCTTATGGTAGAATTAAGGATCTGGATGAAAATTCTCCAACGTTGGCTCACAATGCGATCAGAAGACACATCTCTCAAATGGTGAATGTGAAAGTTCTAAATGACGAATCGCCTTGGTTGAAAGGAATGATAGATCAGGTTTTCACCATTCCGATTTCTCACGGAGAAGGTCGTTTTATGGCTTCAGAATCGGAAATTCTGAAGTTGTATGAGAACGGACAGATTGCAACGCAATACTTAGATTTAGATGGAAACATCGCTCACGGAATGCCGTTCAATCCAAATAATTCTTTATTTGGGATTGAAGGAATCACAAGTCCTTGTGGTAAAATCTATGGTAGAATGGGACACCCGGAACGTTTTGCAGAAGGCTTGATGAAAAATATCCCAACTGCGAATTACCATAACATTTTTAAAAACGGAGTAGAATACTTTAAATAAACTGATGGCTTCTGACAATTGGCTTTTAGCTTAAAAATATAGCTTTCAAACCTAACGGATTTTCAAAATCCGTTAGGTTTATTGTTAAAATTTTATCGTCAAATTAAATCACTCGGAAATTATTTCAAATAACTATAACATAAAATCTACTGTCATTAATGGCAATCACTTTTCCGATCTGTCAGGATTCTACGAAGAAGTTTCTACAGTCTTAATGGAAGGTGTGGATTGGAAAGTCGGAACTTTAGATGGCTTTGAAGATATATTGTACGGAGGTTTCGGAGTTTTTGAAAGTAAAGATGAAATAGAAATCATTTGGAAGGATTCTCAAAAATCAAAGGAAGCTCTAGGTTTTGAAGCAACGAAAGAATTTTACGAAAATAAAATCAGACAGGGAAAACCTTTTAATATCCATTTTGCTCAACAAAAATTGGATGATTTGATTGCCGGAAACGGACAAACCTTATTTGATATTCTGATTGAAATTATAGAATCGCATAAGAACATAACCTTAGTTTTAGACTAAAAATTGAAGAAGAAAATGAAGTATGGATTATTTTTCGGTGACAGCACAACTTATGGCGAATACGATGGCGTGTTCGGAGGTTGGGTTGATATTCTTAAAAGATTTGCTTTACAGAAATACAATGAAGGAAGCAGTGAACTGATCCTTTTTAATTTGGGAATTGGTGGTGAAACTTCAGAAGGTTTAGTCAGAAGAATTCAGAATGAAATGTCAGTTAGAAATGCGGAGGATGGAAATGTAGTTTTTCTCGGCTATGGTGCTAATGATTTGGCTGTGAAAGATGGAAATCAAATCGTAAATTCTAGACAATTTAAAGCTAATATTGAAAAAGCAATTCAACAGGCAAAAGTATTTTCAAAAGAAATTTATCTGGTAAGTATTCTTCCTGTTTCTGATAGAATTGATTCTAAAATCTCATCAACTGGAAAGATTAGAACAAACGAAGACGTTTTGGTTTACAATCAAATCCTTAAAAATATCGCAACTGAAAACGCATTGAATTACATTGATTTTTATTCGGCTTTTTTGGAAAACAAAGAGATTCTGCTTTCCAAAGACGGTGTTCATCCCAACGAAAAAGGATATGAAATGATGGCAGAAATCGCCCTTCCAATTATCGACAAATACTTGTAAACATTCATCAATAAAGGCTTAAAACCTTTCTCAAATCGGGGAAGGTTTTTTTGTGAATTAATTTTTAGCACAGTCTTTGAATCAATCATAAAAATCTAAGATTATGAGTGCGGGAAATATCACAACAGTGCTGCTGAAAATATTAAAATGGCTGGGAATTACGATTGCTTCTGTCCTATTTCTAATGTTCATCATTCCGATTCTATTTCCTGGACAAATTTCGAATCAGGTCAAGATATTCGCCAACAAACATTTGGCTGGCGAACTCGATTATAAGAAAACACACCTTAGTTTTTTCCGTCACTTCCCTTCTCTCACGGTTTCTGTGGATGATTTTCTATTGAAAGGTTCCAAACCTTTTGAACAAGACACGCTTCTCGCGGCCAAGGAAGTTGCGGCTGGAATCAATCTTAAAAATCTGATTTTTGATGGCGAGATAAAAATTGATGAAATCTATGTGAATGACGCTACAGCCAACGTTTTCGTCAATTCCAAAGGTCAGGCAAATTATAATGTTTATGTTTCCAAACCTTCGGAAAAGCCGAAAGATACAACGGAAGCTGGAGCATCCATCAAATTAGATTTAATCAAACTGAAAAACTGGAACATCAAATACAATGACCACGCAGCCAATGTTTTGGTAAATGCAAAAGGTCTTAATTACACAGGAAAAGGTGGATTGAGCGAAGATATTTTCGACCTCGAAACCGACCTTGGAATCGACAAACTTGATTTTGCTTTGAACCGAATTTGGTACGCCAAAGAAAAGTCACTTCACGCCGATTTGATTACGAGAATCAACACCAATGCCTTGACTTTTGTCTTGAGAAAAAATGAGTTGAGAATCAATGAACTGCCTTTGAAATTCACCGGTTTCGTCAGTATTTTGAAGGATGGTTATAATCTGAATATCAATGCGGCGTCGGAAAAAACAACGATTAAAGATATGTTGTCCGTTTTGCCTCCGCAATATTTAGGTTGGGTGAAGGATACGAAAATCGAGGGAAATAGTGATTTGTTCTTTAGTTTAAAAGGCAGATTCAGCGAGCCGAAAAACCAAAAACCAGATGTGAAAGCCAGTCTGAAAGTGAACAACGGTTTCGTTTCCAACAGCAACGCGCCAGTGCCGATGAACAATCTGAATTTGGATTTGAATGTTGATTTACCTTCGCTTGATACGAATAAACTCCTACTCGATTTGAGGAATTTGAGTTTTGACTTAGGTAAAAATAATAAGTTCCGAGCCGTTGTGAGAACGCAGGGAATGGACGAAATGAAAATCAATGCCAACATCAAAGGTGGAATTGATTTGGCAACATTGGACTCTGCTTTAGGATTGAAAGATATTGAATTGAAAGGTTTGATGAATACGGATATTCAATCGAATGGGATTTTCAATCTTGACAAAAAATTATTCCCGAAAACAAAAGGTTATCTGAATCTGAAAAACGGTTGGCTGAAAACGAAATATTATCCGAATGCGATTCAAAACATCAATATTTTAGCGAACATTTATAATACAGATGGGACTTTCAAAAGTCTGGGCGTGAAACTCGACCCTTTCAAATTTGATTTTGAAGGCAATCCGGTTTTCGTGAATGCTGATTTGCAAAACTTCGAAGACTTATTGTATAAAGTCAGAGCAAAAGGTGTTTTGAATATTGGAAGAATCTATCAGGTTTTCAAGAAAGAAGGATTTGATGTCAGTGGTTTGATAATGGCGGATTTATCTTTAAATGGTCGTCAAAGTTACGCGACAACGGGACAATACAGCAAGCTTGATAATCGAGGGAACTTAATCCTGAAAAACATCAAAGCAACTACAGAATATTTACCAAAATCATTCTTCATCAAAGAAGGAAACTTCGAATTTGAGAATGAAAAAATGTGGTTCAGAAAGTTCTTTGCGAATTATGGTAAATCCGATTTTGCTTTGAATGGTTATCTTTTAAATACCATCAATTATTTTATCGAAAGAAAAGGAACATTACACGGGAAATTCCATCTCAAGTCCAATTATATTTTGATTGATGAGTTTATGGCGCTGAAAGAAGGCGACAACAAAGACAAATCGTTGGCTGTAGAATATGCGAAAGAAGAAAATCCAAAAAGCAGCGGTGTTGTGATTGTTCCAACAAACCTTGATGTTTCATTGGAAGCAAATGCGAAAAAAGTGGAATTCAAAGGACTTGGACTGAATAATCTGGTTGGTTTGGCTTCTGTCAACAAAGGCGAAGTGTACCTTAAAAATACAACCTTCGACATTGTTGGCAGCCGAATGGGAATCGATGCGAGATATCAGAACGAATCGCCAATTACAGCCAATTATGACGTCGCTTTGAAGGTTGATAACTTCGATGTTCAGAGAGCTTACAAGGAAATCGATATGGTTCGTGAAATGGCAACTGCAGCCAAAGACGTGAAAGGAATTGTGTCTTTGGATTACAAACTGAAAGGCGATTTTGACGGCAATATGAAACCGATTTATCCTTCACTTGAAGGTGGCGGAAATGTGAATTTGAAAGATGTCGAAGTCAAAAACCTGAAAATGCTTTCAGCAGTCGGAAATGATATTGGAGCAAATGCCTTCAACAATCCTGATATGAAAGGCGTTGACATCAAAACAAACATCAAAAACAATTTGATTCACGTGGACCCGTTCACTTTCAAAGTTTCAGTTTTGCGACCATCAATCAGCGGAACTACCAGTTTCAACGGCCTACTCGATTTCCGAATCAGAGTTGGATTGCCACCTGGCGGTTGGATTGGCTTCCCGGTAGTAGTCACAGGAACGCACGAGAAACCGAAAATCAAAATCTTCAGTAAAACCGGACAAGGAATTATGGATGCTCTTTATAATACAAAATCGAATAAAGTCATCCGTGAGGAAAAACGGGCTGAGAAAAAAACCAGAGCGCAACAACGAAAAGACAAACGTGCGCAGGAAAAGAAAGCTGAGAATGCGGAGAAGCAGGTTAGTAAAGATGTGAAAGAGAAATAATGCGAGAGCTCCAATTAGGTTTGGAGATTTTTGTTATGAGTTAATTACATTATAATTTATTTTCAAATTCATTTATATAAAGTACAAATTGTTCTTTGATAATTTTATCAATATTAGTCCTATCTGCATTAATCCCATAGTGTTGAATTTCACTGTAGATTAAATCATCTTTTGCCCAATACAGTAAAGTTAAATTTTGAAATTCATTATCCATATCAAGTTCATAAAAAATATCTCTGATTTCTCTCAGAACCTCGTAATAACTTTTCGTTTGATCGAGATTAGATTTTATCAAATAATAAACGTATTTTTTTATAGTATCTAATTTATCAGAATAGTCTAGTTTTAAGTCCGATAATACTTTGCTCGTTAATTGTTGTAGTTCAAATTGATTATAAGGTTTTGAAATTCCCGCAAGTTGATACAAGCTATCTTCTTCATATCCTGCTTCCATCATTTCAATAGCCCAATCAATCCAGCTTTCGTCAATGTCAGCGTTACAGGCTTTTTCTTTAAGTATTTTATGCGTAGATAAAACAGGCTCTTTCATTTGTTTTCAATTTCAACCATAAAAATACCTTAATTCTAACATAATTCTAAAAAATAAAAGTCATTTAGTTACAAACACATCTGTTTCAAACAAAAGTAAGTCATTTGGTTACAAACACACTTGTTTGTGACTTCCGACAAAGTTGATTGGTTACAAATACTATTGTTTTAAACAAAAGTAAAAGTTGTTTTGTTACAAATACACTTGTTTATGACTTCCGCCAAAGTTGTGCAGGTTTCAAACAGACTTGCGAAGCATTTATGACGTTTTTCAGAAAATGAATTATTTGTTAACAAAACTTTTTGGTAATTCAGGAAAAGCTTTATTTTTAGGCAAAACAAAACAATGTCATATTATCCATTAACCAGCATACCCGATTATTACTCAATAGACAGCCTATTAACCGAAGAACACAAGCTTATCCGCGAATCTGTACGCAGCTGGGTGGAAAGTTTTGTAATGCCGAAAATAGATCAGGCAGCACAAGATCACACCGATATTCCAGGATTGATGAAGGAATTGGGCAACATCGGCGCTTTGGGACCTTACATTCCTGAAGAATATGGCGGACCAGGATTGGATCAGATTTCTTACGGATTAATTATGCAGGAACTGGAAAGAGGTGATTCAGCGGTTCGTTCTGCGGCTTCTGTTCAGTCTTCGTTAGTAATGTTCCCAATTTTTGAGTATGGTTCTGAAGAACAAAAAAAGAAATACCTTCCAAAATTAGCATCAGGCGATTTGATTGGCTGTTTCGGATTGACGGAACCCAATCACGGTTCTGACCCATCATCTATGGAATCAAAATTCACAGACCAAGGCGATCATTATCTTCTTAATGGTGCAAAAATGTGGATCACAAATTCTCCCGTTGCAGACATTGCAGTTGTATGGGCAAAAGGCGAAGACGGAAAAGTACGGGGAATGATCCTTGAGCGCGGAATGGAAGGCTTTACAACACCAACTACGCATAACAAATGGAGTTTGAGAGCTTCCAAAACCGGCGAATTGGTTTTCAATAATGTGAAAGTTCCGAAAGAAAATCTTCTTCCAAATATTGAAGGTTTGAAAGGTCCACTTTCTTGTCTTAATTCAGCGAGATATGGAATTTCGTGGGGCGTAATTGGTGCTGCGATTGATTGCTATTGCACCGCTGTTCAATATTCCAAAGAGAGAAAACAGTTCGGGAAACCAATTGGCGGATTCCAGCTTCAGCAAAAGAAACTGGCAGAATTTCTGACTGAGATTACAAAATCACAATTGCTTTGTTTCCAATTAGGAACGCTTAAAAATGCATATAAAGCTTCGCCAGCACAAATATCTATGGCGAAAAGAAACAATGTAAAAATGGCCATCGATATCGCCAGAGAATCCCGTCAGATGCTTGGTGGAATGGGCATTATGGGAGAATTCCCAATGATGCGTCACGCAGCCAATCTGGAATCTGTCATCACTTACGAGGGAACACACGACATCCATTTGCTGATTACCGGAATGGATATTACAGGCATCAATGCCTTTGGATAAAGACCAAATCAATCTTATATATTTTAAAAGAGAAAACCTACGGAAATATTTTCGTAGGTTTTTTCGTTTAAAAAATATTAATCCTTCGAGAACCAGTAAGCCATAAAATGAAAAGATATTGTCTCCTATTTATTCTTATTTCTGTTTTAAACTTTGCACAGAATTTTCCTTTAAAGCTTTCCAATGCAGCAATTGAACTTACGAAAGATAAAGTGGTCTATGATCCCGCTTATTTTGTTTTAAAATATCCAAACGGCGATGTTCCCGCTGATAAAGGTGTTTGTACCGATGTTGTGATCCGTACTTACCGTAAATTAGGAATTGATCTGCAAAAAGAAGTTCATGAAGATATGGTAAAGAATTTTTCAAAATATCCTAAAAAATGGAATTTGAAAAGACCCGATTCAAATATCGACCACCGAAGAGTTCCAAATTTACAGGTATTTTTTGCTAAATTTGGGAAATCAAAACCATTATCCAAAGATCCCAAAGATTATATTCCTGGCGATATTGTGACTTGGGATTTGCCAAAGAATCTGACACATATTGGAATTGTGGTTAATAAGAAATCACCTGACGGCAAACGTTTTATGATTGTTCATAATATCGGAGCGGGACAGGTTTTGCAGGATTGTCTTTTTGACTGGACGATTACCGGGCATTATCAATATCAGAAATAGAAATTAGAATTTAGATGTTAGAGATTAGATTAAAGATGAGAAAGTGTATTCTATTGCTGTTCGTGAATTGTTGTTTTTTATTTCAGGCTCAGAATCTTAAAATTATTCAGAAACCAATTGATTATTCTAAGGGAAAAATCAAGCTGAGTCTGGAATATATGAAAGAGCATCATGATCTGGATCAAAAAACGCCCAAGATTACTCCGAAAATAATTGTTTTACATTACACAGCAGGCGGAACTGTAGAGTCCAATTTCAAATATTTCAATAATCTGTATCTGGAAAACCAGAGATCAACTTTAAAAAACCAAAGTCCTCTGAATGTTTCTTCTAATTTTATTATCGACAGAGATGGGACAATCTATCAATTGGTAGATCCCGAAATGTTTGCAAGACATACAATCGGCCTCAATTATTGTGCAATCGGCGTTGAGAATATCGGAAGTAAAGCACAACCTTTGACCGACAAACAAGTGGAAGCCAATGCAGAATTGGTAAGATATTTAACCAAAAAATATCCGATTGAATATCTCATCGGACATTCTGAATATGGCGTTTTCCGGAATTCTAAACTTTGGAAGGAATCCAACCCAAAATATTTTACTGGAAAAGCTGATCCGGGCGATGATTTTATGAAAAAAGTGAGAGGTAAATTAACAGATTTGAAGTTGAAAAGTCAGCCGTAAGCTTACAATTATGAGATTATTTTTCTAATAATTTTTTCAATTTCCTGAGATCTGTTCACCGTCATAAAATGTCCACCTCCTTCAATCATAAAATCAGCTTTCACATTTTTAAAAGGAATAATTCGATCTATATTTCCGTGAATATGAATCACATTTTCCGGAATTGTTTCATTTTTCCAATTCACAATTTCATTGATTGCCCAGGAGAAAAAGTTGGGATTTGTATCTTGAAGAATATTTTTTAATAATTGTTTCTCAGATTCTGTTTCGATTCCAAACATCCAATTCGTGACAAAGTTTTGCTTTTTGAAAACGGATTTCGGAATTAATTGATTAAGTTTTAATCTTCCTGAGATCCGGTTAAATTGTGGAAGTTCAAATTTATTTTTCGCAGATGCAATTAGAATTATTTTTTCGGTTTTAAGGATTTTAGAAATCTCTACAGCAACCATTCCACCGAAAGACAACCCAATGAGAATCGGATTTTCAGTCGTTATTTTTTTTGAAATTCTTTCAGCATAATGTGCTAAAGATTCATTTGTTAAAGGATCAATCCAATCAATAAATTCAACATCCAAATCTCTGAAGTCAATATTATCAAAAACCCTTCTGTCCACGCCAAGACCACTGAAAATATAAATCTTATTCATTTTCCTAATTATGATTTTCAATTTAACAAAAAAGACTGAATTTCTTCAGTCTTAATATTCTATCTTTTCCAAAACCCAATTGCAAAAAGCAATGAGCCAAAAGCTATTTATAACATTTTCAAGTTGTTCACTTCTAGTTCCGTTAAGATTCTCCAGTGTCCTCTTTTGATATTTTTCTTGGTAAGTCCTGCAAACATAACTCTGTCCAGCGCTTCCACTTCGTAACCCAATTTTTGGAAAATTCTGCGTACTACTCTATTCCAACCAATGTGAATCTCGATTCCAACTTCATTTTTCGGTTTTCCTTCGATGAAAGAAATGCTATCCACTTCTGCAACACCTTCTTCCAAACGAATTCCTTCGCCAATCAGTTTCATGTCATCGTTAGTCAGTTTTCTGTCAAGCGTCACGTGATAGATTTTTCTCATTGCAAATGATGGATGCGTGAGTTTTTTCGTGATGTGACCGTCGTTTGTCAAAAGAATAACGCCTGTGGTCTGTCTGTCCAATCTTCCAACTGGGAAAATTCTGTATGGCGACGCATTTGCTGTCAAATCCATTACAGTTTTTCTCGCTTTTTCGTCTTTGGTTGTTGAGATGTAACCTTTTGGTTTGTTCAATAAAACATAAACTGGTTTCTCAGGCGTGATATTTTGGCTGTCGAAAACAACTCTATCGGTCTTCTGAACCTGATAACCCATTTCTGTCACCACCTTTCCGTTCACTTCCACAAGACCTTGAGAAATCAATTCGTCCGCTTCTCTCCTACTGCAAATGCCTGAATTTGCAATATATTTATTAAGTCTGATGGTATCTTTGTGAACTTCCTTGCTGATCTTTTCAAACCTTCTCTTTTGGATGAAAGATTTGGTTTTGTCCTCAGCGGTTTCCGGTCGGATGTATGGTTTTTTGTTCGTAGGCTTTTTATTAAATGGTTTTTTATCACCATTTTCGTATTTGTCTCTGCTGTCAAAATTACGTTCGCCACCTCTTGTAGTTTTTGGTTTGCGCGTACCTCCAGCCGGTCTGTTTCCAGCCGAACTTCTTGATCCTGCTCCAAAACTTGGTTTTTTATCGCCAGATCCGGATTCACGGGAGTTTTCCGAAGGCCTGCTTTTGGACGTTCTTTCGCCAGAGCTACGGGAGTTTCCAGAAGGTCTGCTAGTACCTGCACTTCTTGGTTTTTTGTCTCTTTCTGGTCTTTTTCCGTCTTCGCTCATTTCTAAAAATTTTTGCAAAGATAGTGAATTAGTTAAGAGTTACGAATTCTGAGTTTAAGAATTCCGAAAATTGAGAATAATGTAATTTTAAATTCCGAATTTATTAAAACCGTTTATGGAAAATATAATCTGTATTGATTGGTTCCAGTCCGGCTTGTTTCATCAGTATCGCGATTTGTCCCCGGTGATAAGTAGAATGATTTATGAAATGGAAAATGATCTCCTGAATTGTATTTTCAAATACATTTCCTCTGGAATTTTTATAATTGATTTTTTCAGTAATGTTTCTTTCATCAAGGATTTTGGAACAATTGATAAAATTTTCAGAATTGATTTTTATTAATGAATCGTCAGCATTGATTTGCCAGACTTCAAATTGATTATCATTAAGTATTCTCGCATTCCAAATCTGATGTGCATTCAGAATATGATTGAGAACATTCTTGCTTTTCTCACACCAGAGCGAACTATTTTCCAGATAATTTTCTATCAATAATTGATTGAAGAGCTGATTATATTCTAACAGATCCTGAAAATGCTCTTTCATTATTCAAACATTTCTGCTAGACGAACTGGTTTTATTTCAGAAGAATTATAAAGTTCGGGAATCGATTTTTTAACTTCCAGTTTCGGATAAAGATTGACACCAATGATTTTAATTTTCCCCTCTTCTACCCAATTTTGTTCTTTCGTACCGTGATTAAAAATTATTTTTTGAATTTCTCCAGATTTTAAAAGTTCAATATAACCGCCTTTTTCTTCTATTTTAAGGAATAGTTTCCAGGATTTTTCAGCGAATTGTTGCGTGATGTTTTCTACAAAATAACTTCCGGAAGCAGCATCTTCAAAAACATTGATAATGCTTTCGTAAGCCAAAACGATTTGTTGTTTGAAGGAGATTTCTTTGGAAAGTTCAGTTGGATTTTCGATTTTGTAATTATTGCAAAAAACGGCGTCCGCTCCTCCAATCATTGCTGAAGCCAATTCCAATGTGGAACGTATCAGATTGTTGTCCTGATCGTTTCTAGCTTTATTTCGTAAAGTTGTCTCAACAAAAATATATGGGATCAAATCTTTTCCAAACTCTTTAGAAAGCTGATTGAATAGATATTTAAAAGCTCGGATTTTAGCAATTTCAAAAAAATATTGACTTCCAACTGCAAATTTGAAAATTAATTTTTCCAAAATCTCATAACCAAATTTTTCAACCAATTCTTTCGATTTAGCTAAAGCAAAACCCAATTGCTGGATAATGGAAGCGCCGGAATTTTGATGAAAACTAACATCTATGCAAATGTTTCTTTCAAATGATTTTGAGAGCAATTCACCAACAAGATGTTCGTTGATCTCAGCTTTTTGATCATCAGAAAAAACATCAATTAAAGAAAAATAACGGTTGGATTCTTCTGCTAAAATATGTTCTGCAAGGTCAGCATCATTAATGAAAATCGATTTCTCATCAAGATTTTCTACATTCTCATTAAGCAAAAAAGCGAATGCCTGATCTTCCAAACCTCCCTGATATTCTGCAACAAGATGTGTGCTTTCTTCTACTTTGGGAAGGATTTTGTATTCAGAATTATTGTGATAATAAGGTTTTACTTCAATATTTTCCAGATTCTCCTTTTGAAGAATCTCGTAGATGTTTTCTGTTTTGAGTTGCTTTTTTACAAGCTGTTCCCAATCTTCCAATGCACTCATTCTGAAAAATATTTTACTTCTTAGCGATTTTAGAACTATCTACCACCAGGATGAAAATTTCCTCATTTGGTTTTTTCATAAAGTAATTTTCTCTGGCGTATTTTTCTTTTTCGTCTTTGTTATTCATCAGTTTACGAAAGAATTTGTCATTCTTTTCATATTCTGTTTTGTAAAAAGCGAGCTGCTTTTCGTAGCGGTTTATTTCACCATTCAATTCATTGATAACCAAAAAAGAAGTGCTGTCAAAGAATATCATCCAGACTAAAAATCCAATAAACGTCAACAGATATTTGTTGAAGACATACGTTTTTAAAAACTTCAAAGTCGGCGATTTTTTCTTGATATCCTTGATTAGTTCTTTCATAACTAATGAACTTTTTTAAGCGAATTATTGATAACGGTTGTAAGAAAATCAATGGCCACCGAATTCTGTCTCATATTCGGAACAATAAGGTCTGCCTCATTTTTGGAAGGCTCTATGAATTCCTGATGCATGGGTTTCAAAGTCGTTTGGTAACGATGCAGAACTTCCTGAAGATCTCTTCCTCTTTCCTGCGTATCTCTACGGATTCTTCTAATTAATCTTTCGTCTGAGTCTGCATGTACAAAGACTTTCAGATTGAATTCTTTCAGCAATTCCTTATTAGTTAAAACCAAAATCCCTTCGACAATCAAAACATTTTTGGGTTCAACTGTAACGTGATCTCCCGTTCTGGAATGCGTTACGAAAGAATAAATCGGCTGTTCTATACTTTGATGGTTTTTCAGTGCTTTCACATGTTGCAACATCAGGTCAAAATCAATGGATTTTGGATGGTCATAATTAAGTACTTCCCTTTCGGACAGAGTAAGATTTGGATTATCGTGATAATAATTATCCTGAGAAAGCACGTTAACGCCTTCTATATTGAGTTGTTGAAGAATCTTATTAACAACAGTAGTTTTTCCGGAACCTGTTCCACCGGCAATTCCAATCACGAGCATCTTTTACAATTTTTACAAAAATAATATAATTTTCAGTTACACTCATTTTTAATATTGAAAAATTGAAATTTAGACCCAAAAAAACCAGTCGAAACTGGCTTTTTGGTTATCGTGATCCGTTTGATCTCTGGGAATTATTTTCTGTTGGAGTTTGTTGTGGCTGCACTCTTATGTTATTTTGTGTGCCAGACCTTGTACCACTTTGTTGTGGCTGAACTCTGACATTATTTTGAGATTGGTTTCTCATACCGCTATTTGTATTAGGCTGAATCCTGATGTTGTTTTGTGATCTGGTTCCATTTTGAATCCCTGTACTTGGCTGAACTCTGATGTTATTCTGATTCCGTGTACCGTTTTGTTGATTTCGGATTGCCGATTGAGACTGTGATCTTGTCCCAGTAGAAATTTGATTCTGTAAAGAACTTCTTCTTGGAGACACAATCACATTATTTCGTCCTCTTTTTGAATTATAGACCGTTCCATTTCTGTAATAATTGTTATTATAATCCAGATAAACTACGTTTGGCGCATACCAAAATCCGTCCGGAGACTGGTAATATCCATCTCTATAACCATCCGAATATCCTTGAGAATAATTATCGCTATATCCATAACTGTTGTTTGAACCATAACCATCAGAAGCTGTAGTTGCAATACAAGATGTCAAAGCAATTGCTAGAAAAGACGGAACTAATATTTTAAATAAATTTTTCATTCTTGTAAGTTTTAATTACCATCGTAATTGATAGTAATCATATAGTTACAAAGAATCTGCCAACTTAAATTTTGGAAGATTTTACAATGAAATTGATTTGATTGATGAAAACTATTCTTCCGGCGAAATCCCTAAAATATAATAAAATACAGCCAAATCTCTGGCGAGAAACTCACGGGTATGATTTCTGTAGAAACTTTCATTTTTAGTCACATCCTGAGCATCAAAACCCAATGCATTCATCCCATTATTTCTCGCAAAAAACAATGCCCGGAGATTATGAAAACCCTGTGAAACAATGATTACATTTTTCTGATTATAAGTATTTTTACAATTCAAAATACTCTTGTGTGTATTGAAACCTTTTGGATCTTTGATGATGATGTTTTCCGGAACACCTTCATTATAAACCAGGAAATTCTTCATCGCTTCAGTTTCGTCATAGTTCTCGCTTTTCTCTCCGCTAACGATGATTTTCTTGATTTTTCCGTGATGATAAAGAGTTCCGACGGCATCCATTCTCGCTACAAAATAAGGATTGGCAACACCAGAACGCATTTTCGGAGATGTTCCTAAAACTAAGGCGCAATCTCTCGGAGGCACTTTGCTGATTCTGTTGTAAGTCCGGCCACTTGTAAGCGAATACACCCAGAAATTTGCTAAAATCATCAGCAAAAATCCGGCTTCCAAAAGCCTGAAAGCTATTTTGAAAAAGTTGGTAAACGCCTGAACCATAATTAAACCATATCAAAATCTAAGAAAATCTCCTTGCTCATCGCAATAGCTGTACAAGGTAAGATTTTTCCCTGATGTTTTTCGTTATCTGTCAGATATTCGTCTTCCGTCATATCCACTTCGCCACTTTTCAAATAACAAAGACAGCTACCACAAATTCCGGATTTGCAGGAATAAGGCAGTTTGTAACCCAAATCCAACAGTTGATGAAGGATTTTTCGTTCGTTATTTTTAAGAATAATGCCGTCTTTTTCTATGTGATTGAATTTGATTTTAATTTCAACATTTTCAATCAGAGGAAATTCTTTTTCGGTTGGATAGATGTCTTCATTGTAAGCTTCGAACAACTCAAAATGAATATTTTTCTTCGGAATTCCGTGGTTGTAGCAGGCGTTTGCGACAGATTTTATCATTGCTCCTGGACCACAAATCAAAACTTTATCTGTGCTGTCCCAAATTGTAGATTCTTCGTCATCTTCATCTAAGTGAAGGATTTGATTAATGATAAGCGACACTTTTTTCTCATCAATTCTACCTTGAAACAACTTGTCTTTTACAGGTTCTTGCGAAATGAAATAGAAACATTCTAATCTTCCGCCAGATTCTATTTGAAGCTTTTCCAATTCATCTTTCAGGATAATATCTTCGTAACTTTTATTGCCATAAAAAAGGAAAATTCTCGTCGATTTTTCTCCGAACAAAATATTTTTGATATGGCTAAGGATTGGTGTAATTCCAATTCCGGATGCAAAAGCAATGATTGTCCGTTTCTCGTTTGGTTTTGCAGGAATGAAAAATCTTCCCAACGGTTCGCTCACAGAAATTTCGTCGCCAATATGATAATGTTGAAACAGGAAATTGGTTGAACTTTCATCGCCATTAATTTTGATTGCAAGTTCGATTTTGTTCTCGAAAGGTGCAGAAATAAAGGAATAATCGTTCTGGATTTCTTTTTCATTAAAGTGATATTTGAGCGTCACATATTGCCCGGCACGAAATTGAAATCGGGATTTCAAAGCTTCAGGAATCTCCAATTCCAATGCAAAAGCATTTTTTGTCAATTGGCGTTTTTTAGCTATTTTTAGCCTGTGAAACTGAGGTTGGTTGGCTACTGTTAATTGATTTTCCATTGTCAAGAATCAAATTTAATGAAAATTGACAGAAGAAAAAATCTAAATTCAAGACAAGCTCGTAAATTCATTTAAATTAAAATTCTATGAAAAAGATAATATTATATTCATTCCTGTCACTCAGTTTCTTAGCCTGTAAAAAAAACGATGAGAAAGTTGCTGAAACGCAAGCCAAAGAAGATTCAATAAAAATTGAACCAACGAAAACCGAAGCCGATGTTGCGGAATTGGTAGAATTTTCTCCCGAAAAAATGTCAGCTTACATTCAAAATAAAAATTCCGATACTTTATATGTGACCAATTTTTTCGCGACTTGGTGCGGACCGTGTATGCACGAGATTCCTTTTTTCCACAAAAAAATGGAAGAATTACAAGGTCAACCTGTTAAATTCACGTTTGTAAGTCTTGACAACAAAACCGATTGGGCAACCGCAGTCAGCGATTTTGCGGATGAATATAACATCAGAAAAAACGTAACATTATTGGACGGAAGTCTTTTGAAACCGGAATTTTTCAAACAGAATTTCAAAACTTGGGATGGCGGAGCAATTCCTTTTACATTGATTAAAAAAGGCGACAAAACTGATGAAACGCTGGGTTCTATGACAGAAGAGGCTCTGAATCAGAAACTTTCGCAGTTTTTATCTGCAAAATAATTAAGCAAAAATCAATGATAAGAATTAAACTAAAAGACAAATCTTGAAAAATAAATTCGGAGTTCTTTGTTTTTTTATGATTGTCGGAATCATCATTTCGTTCATCATCAATTTGAATGTTGGTTATGCAAAACTCAACTTTTCCGACTTTTTAAATTCTGAAACAGAAAATTTTGAACTTGCAGGATTTAGAATCAATCGTGCTTTAGCAATGGTTTTAGCTGGAATTGCAATCCCAACAAGTGGATTTCTTTTGCAGGAATATTTCAAAAATCCATTGGCTGGTCCGGATGTTTTGGGAATCACGTCGGTTTCCAGTTTGTTTGTGGCGTTTTATATTTTCTTTTCGCAAGATATTTTGATTCCTGATTTTTTGCAAAATAGTTTTATCAGTTTATCTTCGATTCTTGGAAGTGTAGTTTTGATGATTGTTTTGCTGTTATTTTCAAATCGTTTTCGGGACAAAAGTTTCATCATTATTTTCGGATTTTTGATTTCAGCTTTGGCTGGAGCAGTTGTTTCATTTCTTCAGTTTTATGTGGAAAGTCAAAGTCTGAAAAACTATATTCTATGGACTTTCGGAGCAAATAATCAAGCTAATATTTCTCAAATTTCAATCTTGACAATTTTAGTAATTATCGGATTATTTTTTACTTTCAAATCCATAAAACCTTTAATTGGAAATTCTCTGGGTTCGGCTTACGCACAGAGTTTTGGAGTCAATCAATCGAAACTGAAAATCAGTATTATTGTAGCATCTTCTATTCTATCGGCTTCTGTAACTGCTTTTCTTGGACCAATTTTATTTATTGGTGTTGTGGTTCCTCATTTTTGCAGGATGCTCTGGAATCCCGCCCAACTTTGGCATCAATGGATTTTAAATATCGTTTTGGGAATCTTTATAATGCAGGTTTTCTCGATTATTTCAGAACTCAGTCAGTTCCCGATTAATATTATTACGACGTTTTTCGGAATTCCAGTGATATTATTGATGCTAGTTAAAAAGAAAAGATGATGAGATTCCTTAAAATTAATAATGCATCAATCGGTTATTCAGAACCATTAATTTCTAACATCAATACTTCCTTAGAATTAGGCGAGGTTTGCCTTTTAATGGGGAATAACGGCATTGGAAAAACGACTTTAATCAAATCAATTCTTGGACAAAATCAACTTTTGAATGGCGAAATTTCTATCAACGGAAAATCAATTCAGAAATTGAATTCGAACGAAATTGCTTCTCAAATTGCCATTGTTTTTTCGAAAGCTGAAATTCCCGATAATTATACAGTTACAGATTTGATTTCGCTTGGGAAATATATTCATTATCCGTATTATTTTAAACTGAATGAAAAGGATAAAGATGAAATCAATGAAATAATTGACAAACTAAATCTCACACAATTTCGAAACAAAAAATTAATCGAACTGTCTGACGGAAATCTTCAAAAAGTCTTTATTGGAAGAGCTTTAGCTCAAAATTCACCTTTCATTATTTTAGATGAACCAACAACGCATCTGGATGAAGAAAACAAGCTAATGATTCTTTCATTAATCAGAAATCTTGCTAAAAATGAAAACAAATTAATTCTCTTCTCTTCCCACGACTGGCGATTGGCGAAGGAATTTTCAGATAAAATTTGGTGGCTGAAAGATGAAAAAATCATCAGCGGAATCTCTGAAGAAATTATCCTAAATAATCCGGAATTAATCACACCACAGATTTTAGATTTTAATAAAAATTTTCATCCACCAGAAATTGATGCGCCAAAATTGGAAAAAGAAATGATGTTTTCTTTCCTTCAAAAAAACTTCGCCTCAGATTTGAGGAAATTTAAATTGACGTTTAAAAATGACAAATGGGAACTGAAAACGGAGGATTTTTATGACAATTATCATACATTAACAGAAATTAAACAATCTCTGCAAAACCTTATTAATATTGACAATCAGAGTTAAATATAAAATACTCCATTTAAAATATTAAGATTCGCATAGTAATTAAAACTTTGTAAATCAATTACTTAACTATTAAAAATTATAAATACTATGCATGCATAGTATTTTTTTTATATTTGTATAAAGCACTTTAATATGCCAGTTATGGAAAAGAAAAATTCAGAAAAAGTCGAAAGTGTTGACTTGATGTTAAAGTCAGCTTGGTTAGCGGTCTCGAAAATGTATTCAGATCAGGCTTCCTTGTACAACTCTACTGCAGTTCAGGCACTTACATTACTTAAAATTGATCCAAAAGAAGGGACAAGAAGCACAAATCTTGGTCCCAAAATGGCTATCGAACCTACTTCTTTGACAAGGATTATCAAACTTCTCGAAGACAACGGTTATATATATAAAGAGAAAACTACAACTGATAAACGTGAAGTCATTATTAAGCTTACCGATAAAGGAATCAATTCCAGAAACTTATCAAAAGAAGTTGTTCTTAATTTTAATAAGAAAATTGTGGAGAGAATTCAGCCGGAAAAGTTTGAAGTTTTTAAAGAAGTGATGAACGATATCCTGAAAATCGCCAACGAACTTAATAATAGAAAACAATAATAAATCTCAATAAATGAACAGAAAAATAAAACACGTTACAGTCCTCGGCTCCGGCGTGATGGGTTCCGGAATTGCCTGTCACTTGGCTGGAAACGGGATTCAGGTATTGATGTTGGATATGCCTGCGAAAGACTCAGAAAATGCCGACAAGAAAACGAGAAACAGCGTGGCGCAAGGTCATCTTGACACCGCTCTGAAAAGCAATCCTTCACCTATTTATGACAAATCGTTTGCATCCAGAATTACGGTTGGAAACTTCGAAGATGATTTGGAGAAAATTAAAAATTCGGATTGGGTGATTGAAGTGATTGTCGAAAGATTGGACATCAAACAATCGATGTTCGAGAAAGTTGACAAACTTAGAAAACCGGGAACTTTGATTACTTCAAATACATCAGGAATTCCGATTCATCTGATGTCAGAAGGAAGGTCTGAAGATTTCCAGAAGCATTTTTGCGGAACGCATTTCTTCAATCCACCAAGATATTTGAAATTATTTGAAGTAATTCCAGGTCCGAAAACGGATAAATCTGTTGTGGATTTCTTTATGTCTTACGGCGAGAAATTCCTTGGAAAAACAACGGTTCTTTGTAAAGATACACCAGGATTTATCGGAAACAGAATCGGTGTTTATTCGATGGCGAAAATTATGGAACTGACTGAGGAAATCGGTTTGACCATTGAAGAAGCGGATTCCTTGACAGGTGATTTGCTGAATCGTCCAAAAACCGGAACTTTCAAATTGGGAGATTTGGTAGGATTGGACACGGCTTTCAACGTAACTAAAGGACTTCAAGCCAATTTGAAAAACGACGAAATGGTTCAGGCTTTGAAAGATTCCAAAACTTTGAATCATTTAATTGAAAATAAATTCCTCGGCGATAAAGCTAAAAAAGGATTCTATTATAAAGAAAAAGACGCTGGCGGAAATGTCAACCGTTTCGTTCTTAATTATGAAACACTTGGCTACGAACCGACGAAACAGCCAAAACTTCCAATCGTAAAAGCGGCAAAAGAAGCCGGAAGTTTGAAAAACCGTTTACCAATTTTGTTGAAAGACCAAACCAAAGCTGGCGAATTGATTAGAAAACATTATGCGTCACTTTTCGCTTACGTTTCTCAACGTGTTCCCGAAATTACTGATGTGTTCTACTCCATCGATGATGCGATGAAAACCGGTTATGCGTGGAAATATGGACCTTTTGAAAACTGGGATTTCCTAGGAATTCAAAAAGGAATCGATTTGGTTGAAAGCGAAGGCTACAAAGTCGCTGATTGGGTTAAGGAAATGCTGGCTTCCGGAAACGAATCTTTCTACAAATTAGAAAACGGAAAGCAGTTATTCTACAATCAAAATACGAAAACTTACGAACCAATTCCAGGTTTGGATGCGTTCATTATTCTGGATAATATCAGAAAAGAAAAAACAATCTGGTCGAATTCCGAATCTGCGTTAATTGATCTTGGCGACGGCATTTTGAACTTCGAATTCCGTTCAAAAATGAATTCTCTTGGCGGCGGTGTTTTGGAAGGTCTTAATAAATCGATTGACATTGCAGAAAAAGATTACAGAGGTTTGGTTATTGGAAATCAAGCTGATAATTTTTCGGTCGGTGCAAATCTCGCAATGGTAATGATGATGGCTGTTGAACAAGATTGGTACGAACTGAATATGGCCATCGCAATGTTCCAACAGACTTCTATGAAATTGAGATATTCCTCAATTCCAGTTATCGCGGCACCTTTCGGAATGACGCTTGGTGGCGGTTGCGAATTCTCGATGCATTCAGATAAAATTGTTGCAGCTGCAGAAACTTACATCGGTTTGGTGGAAGTTGGTGTTGGCCTGATTCCAGGCGGTGGCGGAACAAAAGAGTTTGCCTTAAGAGCTTTGAAAGGCGCACTTCCAGACGATGTTAAAACCAATCATTTGCGTAATTACTTTATGAATATTGCAACCGCAAAAGTGGCAACTTCAGCTCACGAAGCTAAGCAAATGGGAATTTTGACCGACAAAGATATCATCGTGGTAAACAAAGACCGACAAATTGCGGAAGCAAAACGTCAGGCAATTGTTATGGACGAATTGGGATATACAGCGCCTGTTCCGGAAAAAATAAAAGTTCTCGGAAAAGAATCAATGGGAATGTTCTACGTTGGAACAGATCAAATGGTTGCCGGCGGTTACGCCTCAGAACACGACAGATTGATTGCCAACAAAATCGGTTACGTAATGACCGGCGGAAATCTCTCCGAACCAACAGAAGTTTCCGAACAATATCTTTTGGATTTGGAAAGAGAAGCCTTCCTTTCACTTTGTGGCGAAAGAAAAACGCTTGAGAGAATCCAGACAATGTTAACGACAGGAAAGCCACTTAGAAATTAGACTTTTTTGTAAAATGTAAAAAGTATTAATGTATTAACGATGCACAATTTTAGAGATTTAGAAGTTTGGACAAAATCAATGAAACTTTGTAAAATATTTTACTTGGCTTCTAATAATTTTCCAAAAGATGAATTGTTTGGATTGACTTCTCAAGCAAGAAGAAGTTTAATTTCAATTCCGTCTAATATTGCTGAAGGCGCTGGTCGTGATACAAATGCTCAATTTTCTCATTTTCTGAATATTGCTTTAGGCTCATCATTCGAATTTGAAACTCAAATATTAATTGCTAATGATTTGGGATACTTTAAAAATGATGATTATAATATCATTTATTCCGAAATCAAACACATACAAAATATGTTGGCAAAATTGAAACAGAAATTTAATACTCAAACATTTTAAAATCATAAATACATTTTACATTAATACGTAATACAACAAAATAAAATGGAAGCATATATAGTAACAGGATACAGAACAGCAGTTGGTAAAGCGCCGAAAGGTTCTTTGCGTTTTACCCGCCCGGATGATATGGCGGCAACTGTGATACAACATCTGATGAAAGATGTTCCAAATCTTGACCCGGCTCGCATCGACGATTTGATTGTCGGTTGTGCAATGCCGGAAGCAGAACAAGGGCTTAACGTCGCAAGACTGATTTCATTAATGGGATTGGACACCGACAAAGTTCCTGGCGTGACAGTAAACAGATATTGCGCATCAGGTTCAGAAGCAATAGCAATTGCGGCAGCGAAAATCAAAGCCGGAATGGCAGAATGCATCATCGCTGGTGGCGCAGAAAGTATGTCTTATATCCCGATGGGCGGTTACAAACCGATTCCAGACACGGATTTGGCCAAGAAACATCCCGATTATTATTGGGGAATGGGATTGACGGCTGAAGCGGTTGCCAACGAATTCAAAGTAAGTCGTGAGGAGCAAGACCAATTTGCTTACAACTCGCATCAGAAAGCAATGAAAGCCATCAAAGAAGGAAAATTTGAAAGCCAGATTGTTCCGATTGATGTAGCATATAATTTCCTTGACGAAAAGGAAAAAGTCCAAACCAAAGAATACGCCTTCAAACAAGATGAAGGTCCAAGAGCTGACACATCGGTGGAAGCTTTGGCAAAACTTCGTCCAGTTTTCGCAGCGAATGGTTCAGTGACAGCTGGTAATTCTTCTCAAACTTCAGATGGCGCCGCTTTCACAATGGTAATGTCCGAAAGAATGGTAAAAGAATTAAATCTGACGCCTGTTGCGAGACTTCTCTCCTATTCGACTGTCGGCGTTCCGCCAAGAATTATGGGAATTGGGCCAATGTTCGCCATTCCAAAAGCTTTGGAACAAGCAGGTCTTAAACAATCCGACATCGATTTGTTTGAGTTGAATGAGGCATTTGCCTCTCAGTCTGTTGCAATCTTAAGAGAATTAAATATCAATCCAGAAATCGTAAATGTAAACGGAGGCGCAATCGCACTTGGACATCCACTTGGTTGTACAGGAACTAAATTAACCGTTCAACTTCTTGACGAAATGAAACGCAGAAACAGCAAATACGGTGTTGTGACAATGTGCGTTGGAACTGGTCAGGGTGCAGCGAGTGTTTTCGAACTTCTTTAATAATTATAGATTTTAAATTATAAATTTTAGATGAAATGAGCTTCAAAGAAGATAATTTGATTCAACATAAAACATTTGAATTTGCATTGAGTATAATTAAATTTTACACGCATTGTAAATCTCAAAATGAATATATTCTTTCAAAACAGATTCTTAGAAGCGGAACATCAATTGGGGTAAATGTAGAAGAAGCAATTGCGGCTCAATCTAAAAAAGATTTTATCTCCAAACTTTCTATTGCAAATAAGGAAGCTAGAGAAACAAAATATTGGTTGAAACTTTATCAATCTTCAAATCTTATCAAAGTTGAAGTTGATTCTTACTTAAAAGAAATTGAAAGCATCATTAATATTCTAACTAAAATCATCAAAACTTCATCTGAAAATTTATAACAGCGAATCTTACATCTAAAATTTATAATCTAAAATTTAAAATCACAATACTATGTCAACCGAAACTAAAACAACACACGGTGGGGAATTTCTCATCAAAGAAATAACAACAGAAGACATTTTCAGTCTTGAAGAGTTGTCCGAAGAACAAAAAATGCTTCGCGATTCTGCGAAAGAATTCATAGATAAAGAAGTGGTTCCGAACAAAGAACGCTTCGAGAAAAAAGATTATGCCTACACGGAAGAAGTGATGCGCAAAATCGGAGAAATGGGATTCCTGGGAATCGCTGTTCCGGAAGCTTACGGCGGATTGGGAATGGGATTCGTGACCACAATGCTGGCTTGCGATTACATCTCCGGAACAACTGGCTCATTAGCAACAGCTTACGGCGCACACACGGGAATTGGAACTTTACCAATCCTACTTTACGGAAGCGAATATCTGAAAAACAAATACCTTCCTGACTTAGCGGCGGGAACTAAATTCGGTGCTTACTGCTTGACCGAGCCAGACGCAGGTTCTGACGCCAACAGCGGAAAAACAAGAGCCAAACTTTCCGAGGATGGAAAACATTACATCATCAACGGACAAAAAATGTGGATTTCGAATGCTGGTTTTGCTGACACTTTCACTTTGTTCGCCAAGATTGACGATGATAAAAACATCACCGGATTCGTCATCAACCGTTCCGAATTGGAAAATCCTGAGAGCCTGACTTTCGGAGAGGAAGAACACAAATTGGGAATCCGTGCGTCTTCTACGCGTCAGGTTTTCTTCAATGATATGAAAATTCCGGTTGAAAATCTTTTGGGTGAAAGAAACAACGGTTTCAAAATCGCTCTTAATGCCTTGAACGTTGGCCGAATCAAATTGGCGGCGGCGTGCTTGGATGCGCAAAGAAGAATCCTGAACCATTCATTGACTTATTCTACGGAGAGAAAGCAGTTTGGTGTTTCTATCAACACTTTCGGCGCAATTCGAAAGAAGTTGGCAGAGATGGCGACTGGCGCTTTTGTGAGTGAGGCTGGTTCTTACCGTGGTGCAAAAGATGTCGAAAACAAAATCGAGGAATTGGTTGCCGGCGGAATGAACCACGAGGAAGCGGAACTGAAAGGTGTGGAGGAATTTGCTGTAGAATGTTCTATATTGAAAGTTTTCGTTTCAGATTTGGCACAGCATTCAGCGGATGAAGGGATTCAAATCTTCGGTGGAATGGGCTTCTCAGAAGATACACCAATGGAATCTGCCTGGAGAGATTCAAGGATTTCCAGAATCTACGAAGGAACCAACGAAATCAACAGACTTCTTGCCGTTGGAATGCTCATCAAACGTACAATGCAAGGGAAAATCGACCTTTTGACACCAGCAAAAAATGTAGGAAAAGAATTGATGGGAATTCCGTCTTTCGACATTCCGGATTATTCAGAATATATGTCTGAAGAAAAAGAGGTCATCAAAAATCTGAAGAAAGTTTTCCTGATGGTTTCCGGTTCTGCCCTTCAAAAATATATGATGGACATCGAGAAACAACAGCATCTTCTCCTGAACGCTTCCGAAATCCTGAACCAAATCTATATGGCAGAATCTGCCATCCTGAGAGCGGAGAAACATTTCGACACAGACTCTGTAGAAGCATCGATGGCAAGACTGAATCTTTACAAAGCCGTTGACATCATCGCCACCAACGCCAAAGAAGGCATTGTGTCTTTCTCCGAAGGCGACGAGCAAAGAATGATGTTGGCCGGACTAAGACGTTTTACAAAATACGTGAACACGCCAAATCCAATTGCCTTGACGGAAAAGATTGCCTCTCATTTTATTGGGAAAGGTTCTTACTAGATTATCAATTTGATTGAAATAATAAACCCTCTGAATTTTTTCGGAGGGTTTTTGATTTTATTTTATAATATCAAAATGGAAATTAATTCCACAGGTACATTCTTCAATTAAATTTGGTTCATAATAATTAATAAATTCTCGAGTTGCTTTAATCGCTTTATCAAAATTGAACTCAATAACTTTTCTGTAAGGAATCTTATACTTTGTATTTGTTGTTTCTGTTTCAGGTTTCAAATGAATTAATTCATTTCTTAATTTAATTAAATTTTCTATTTGTAAATATTCATTTTCAAAATTTAATTTAAAATTTTTACTGAGTATCTGAGGTAATGCAATTTTTATTTTATCGTGAATGCTTATTATTCCTTCCCTTGGTGTTCCGTCTTTCTTTAAAAAAATATAATTATTTTCTTGGATAATTAAATTTACAAATACTTCTATTGATGATTGAAGGTTCATTATACAATTGAAAGCAAGTTGAAAGAAATTACCAAATGAATGTACTTGCGATACACCAATTTTAGCCTCAGAAATTAATATTTTTTTATATTTTCCAATCTGAACATTGGACATAATTGCATTTGAGAAATAAATTGTAATTGGATTTATTTCAGGCATCATTATTTTTTTTCCATTATGTAAAAAATCAAATCCAAAAATTAAAGAATCTTTAGTTGTTAAAACTAAATCATAATCAGATTCTTCTGCATAATTATTGTTTTTTAGATAGTCGTCCATAATCTTCTTCCCTTTTCCAGAAGGCTTGTTCTCTAAAACAGATTTTATAGAATCAGAATCTAATTTTATTTGTTTAGAATATTTTAATCCAATGTGTGACATTTATATTTTTTTAAATTAACTTAAATTATATGAGTTCACCATCAAAATCAATTGCATATTTTGTTCCCTTAAAATCCCTCAAAACAATATGATTTTCATTAAGCTGAAAAGAATCTTCTCCATCCAAAGAAACAAAAATATCAGCACCACCAAATTGCCAAATTACATTTCCTAAACTATCAATTCTTGTAATTTCCAACTCTCCGTGAACAACAAAATCATTTTCAATCCTGAGTATTTTAAAACAAGTTGCCATATCTAATTTCTTAATCCAATTCAGTTTTAAATCTAATATCGAAATAGAAAAGACAGAATCGGAACAACAAACAAGAAGATTATTATTATCTAAAATCGAAGAATTTTCATAAATACCTGTTCCGCCACCAGAACCTATTATTAGACAATTATTAATTTCTTCACCATTCTCAATTAATCTAATTCCGTGCTTTGAACTAGGATATTTTTCAGCATCTTCACCAAAGTAGATATTCTTATAAACATTCAAATTATCATTTGAATTGAGAGAAAATTTTGAGTCATTAAAGACTTCAACTGTCAAATTATCATACAAATATCTATTCATAAAAATTTCCAATTAAATCTTAATACTCAATTCCAACCGTCCACCAAAACCAAGTTCAACAATCTTTTGAAGCGTAGAAATTCTCGTTTCTTTTAGGTTATTTTCAATTTTTGAAATGTAGGATTTAGTCGTTCCAACTTTTTCCGCTAATTCTTGTTGTGTCATTCCAAGTTCTAAACGTGTATCGTGGATGAGCGCTCCAATCTTAAAATTTTCGTAACCAGCTTCAAGTTCGTCACGTTCTTTTGTGCCACGTTTGCCAAAATTTTTCTCTTTGAACTCATCAAGAGTTGTTAGGTTTTTATTTGCTGTCTTCATATTCTTTTTTAATTTTTAATGCCATTTCTATTTCTTCCTTAGGTGTCTTCTGCGTTTTCTTTTTAAAGCTGTTTGCCACAACAATTAGTTTACCTTCGTCAAAAAAGCAGAAAATTCTAAAAATATCACTCGCAGCCTGCACACGGATTTCGTACAGTCCGTCCGTATTTTCCAGATGTTTAAGATAAGTTTCCGGAACTCTTTGCAAATCTTCAATCAATTCAAAAGTCCAAACAATTTTTGTTTTTACTTTTGCTGTCTGCTTTTCGAAGAAATCTTGAAAGTAGTTTTTGAAAAATGTTACTTTTCTATATTTCATATTTGTGTTTACAAAACAAAAATACAAAAGTTTCACTAAAGTGAAACAAAAAGAATAGAAAGTTTTAGATTAATAAAACAAAATACTGAAAATCAAAACAAACTCAACTGAATCCCACCATTCGGTTTCCCCCAACGCTGGTGCGAGCATCTTGCTCGTACCCATTAGAAAGATTTCATTTCAAAGTCCAAACATTCGCAACTTCAAAATTCTCGTAAAATAATATCCAATTTTTATCTAAAATAATGGTCACATCGTCAGAACGTACATATAGAAAATTCGTCCAATATTTTATAACGCTTCTTCAACAAGACACAATTCAATTGCAACAAGAGACAATCTAATTACAACAAGACACAATTTCATTACAACAAGACATCATGTAAAGTCAACAAGGCATCATGTAAATGCAATAAGACATCATGCAAAATCAACAAGGCATCATATAACTTCAACAAGACATCATGTACAGTCAACAAGGCGTCATGCAAAAGCAACAAGGCATCATGTATATGCGAAAAGGCATAATTTAAAACTAGAACAAACTCAACTGAATCCCACGACTCTTCCCCGGCTTCGCATCACCAAAAACCGTTTTCCCACCATATTGCCACGAGTTTTGTCGCTCCTCTTCTATCACTTCTTCAAGGTTAAAATCCGGCGTAAAGTTCGCTTCCGTTCTCAAAGCAATCTCGTGAAGTTTCTTGATGGCCTGGCCTTTATCCGTATTCCCCAACTTAGATTTCTCGATGCCGGTTCTTAGGATAGAAATGGTTTCGTCATAGGTTTTCGTAGGCACAGGAAACGGATGACCGTCTTTCCCGCCGTGCGCAAAAGAAAACCGCGCAGGGTCTGTAAATCTCGACGGCGCACCGTGAATCACTTCACTCACAAGCGCCAGAGACTGCATCGTTCTGGGACCAACGCCTTTCAGCATCAGCAATTCCTCAAAATTCTCAGGCTGATTCTCCCTCGCAAGCCAAAGGATATTTCCGAGTTTTTTCATATCCACATCACTGGCCAAAACCTCGTGATGCGCCGGCAAAATCAAGCGTTGGAAATCCTGCATCCATTTCTCCGAATCGGTTTTTGTGATGTCCACAATACCATTTCTGCTTTGTTCAGCTTGAGCAGAAGTCAGATTGAGAATATTCCCACGATTCACGCCAGAAATTCCCGTATGAGGCTCATTCACAAAAGAACTGACATTCTCGGAAAGCCAGTGATAACGCCTAGCAGTTCCATCAGAATCGTGCATTCCTTGCTGAATAACCGCCCAATTCCCTTGGTCCGACAAAATAAAATTATGAAGATAAAGCTGATAACCATCTTGGATAGCCGTGTTATCAACCTTTGCAGAAAGTTTACTGCAACGCACGAGCTCCGTGCCGTCAAGTCCTGTGGAATCTGCAATTTTCAGAAGCTCGTTCGGTGTTTCTTTGGAGAATCTTCCTTTTCCACCAGCGATGTAGATTCCCAGTGATTTAGAATTCGGATTGATGGAACGTTTCAAAGCGCCCATCACAGAGGTCGTGATTCCTGAAGAATGCCAATCCATTCCCATCACCGCTCCAAAACTCTGAAACCAAAACGGATCTGCGAGCCTTCTTAGAACTTCATCTTTACCATAATCGGCAAGGATTACTTCCACGACGGCGAGCCCAAGTTTGGACATCCGCTCATAAAGCCAAGGCGGAACCTGACCGTAATGTAAAGGCAAATCTGCGGTTCCGGAACGTTTCATTGTGTGAAATTACGACTAAATTTTGTTTTTTCGCATTCAAAATTCTGAAACCAGATTTAGAATTAAAAGTAAAAAATGGCTCGCAAATTTTACAGATTGAGCAGATTTTTTTCAATATTATAAATCTGCTCAATCTGCAGAATCTGCTAGAACCAAAAAACAAAAAAATCCGAAACGATTATGCTCCGGATTGATTTACTGTACAAATTTTATTGCTTAATTTTCTTTCTTAGAAAGGAAATAATCTTTTAATTTACCAAGATTTATTTTGTCGCTGCCTACGAAGATTTCTTCTTCTGTAAGGAAAACCGGACGTTTCAAAAACGTGTAGTGGTCCAATAGCAATTCTTTGTAATCTTTTTCCTGAAGGGTTTTTGGATCAAGCTCCTGTAGTTTTATCTGATTCGATTTCTTATTGAAAAGGGCTTCATAAGAGCCAGCCAATTTGTACATATCTTCAATTTCTTCCTCGGTAATAGGGTTGATTTTGATTTCGCGAAGCTCCCAGTCTCTAGTGTCATATTGTCCTAATATTTTTCTACAGGTATCGCAAGTTTTAAGATAAAATACTTTTTTCATTTTGCAAAAGTATGGATTTTTTTTCACATGAGTACTATGTCAGCCAGTTATCTTATATTGCAAAACTGCTCAATCCCTCATCTACTGCATTTTAAGTTTCAAGTTTAACTTTCTTTAAGTATTATTTGCCCAGCTTTATCCGTATTCAGTTCAATCCTCCTAAAAAACCTTACATTTGAATTTAATTTTCTAAAAATGGACAACAAACCAATTACTTTTCAGTTTATTTCCGAACCTACCGATGTTAATTTTGGTGGCAATGTACACGGAGGAAGTGTGATGAAATGGATAGACCAGGTTGGATATGCCTGTGCAAGCAATTGGTCATCAAGTTATTGCGTAACGGTCTATGTCGGCGGAATAAGATTTTACAAACCAATTAAAATTGGAGAAATAGTAAAATTAGAATCCAAAATCATTTACACAGGAAATTCGAGTATGCATATTTCTATTGATGTATTTTCCCGAAATGTGAAAGAAAAGACCTTCGAAAAGCGTACTCACTGCATCATCGTTTTTGTAGCCGTAGACGAGAATGGAAAATCTGTCCAAGTTCCGAAATGGACACCAACCGAAAAACAAGAAATTTATATGCAGGATTATGCCATCAAACTAATGAATCTTCGACGCGACATAGAAGACGAAATGAAACCTTTTCTATAATATATTTGACAATCAAAGCTAATTATTGTTGAAATTCGGACTTTCATAATTATATTAAATTGAAGAAATTTAACGAATACCATTATATCAATCCGAATAACAATATTTAAATTTGATGCGAAATTAAAAATATATTTAAATTGAACAGAAAAATTATCAGTTTATTGGCTTTATCATTAGTGGTCAATATCAATGCGCAGGTTTTCAATGCAGGTTTCGAGAACAACAACGGAACACCTTTATCACAATTTAAAACCATCAATGCAGACGGCTTTACAGTTCCGGAATGGGGACAAGTTCAGGAATTCAATACAGAAGCGTGGATTCAGTTCTATGACGGTTATGACAACAAAATTGCTTTCAGTACTTCATATTACGATCCGGAAGGTCAGGCTAATGATTGGTTGATCACGCCGGCCATTACAATCCCGAATGAGGGAAATCCAACGCTTTATTGGAAGGGGAAATCTTATGATTTTGAATTCACAGATTCTTACGCTGTAAAAGTTTCTGAGACTAATGATAATGCAGAATCATTCACGACTACACTTACTCAAATTGATGGCGAGCAGCCTTTCGACTACGCCAGTCATACTTTGGACCTTTCAGCTTACAAAGGAAAAACGATCTATTTAGCTTTCATTAATAATACCAATAGTGGTACTTATCTGGCTTTGGATGATTTGTATATCAGCCAATCTGCAAATTGTGTGATGCCTTCTTTAGACGGATTTTCATCATCTAATTTGAAACCGAATTCCTTTACAATCAATTGGTCTGCAACTTCTGGAATTTCAAGTTATGACACAGGATTGACGACTTTTGACACTTCAGTTTCTTCAAAGGGAACAACTTCTTCTACAACCAAAGCTTTCGATAATTTGCAATCAGGAAAAAGATATCAGTTCTATTTAAAAAATGCAGATTGCGGATCTGGCTGGGCTGGACCAAAATCAGTTTGGACACCTACAGAATTGCCTTACACTTATGATTTTGAAAAAACAGTTGAGAATTTTGGCGAATATGATTCAGACGGTTGGGCTTCTAGCACTTGGTTGATGGGAGAAAATCAAACTGTTGCTCAAAACGGAAGTGGATATGCTTATAACAACACAAGTACATCTACCGCTGGAAAAAACGATTGGCTTTTTTCCTATCCTATTTACCTGAAAAATGGCGAAACGGTTACAGCAAAATATTACACATCCATCGGAAATGAATCTGCCGACCCAGTGACTTTGAAAGTAGCTGTAGCAAGTGCTCCGGACAAAAATAACATTATTGAAAACCTTAAGACTCAAACTGTTTCTCAGCAAACTTACACAGAATTTACCGTTAGTTACACAGCAACAGCCGACCAAGTTTATTACATCGGATTTGGTAATACGACACCGAAAGTTGTGACAACAACGGCTTTGAGATTAGATAATATCAGTTTCTCAAAAAGTATTTTAGCCGTGAGTGATGTCAATAAAACCAATATCAAAGTTTATCCAAATCCTGTTGTTAATCAATTGAATATTAAAACTGATGAAACTATCAAATTGGTACAAATATATTCTTTAGACGGAAAATTACTTAAAACAATCAACGGAAACAGTAACTCTGTTGACTTTAAAAATTATCCAAAAGGTTCATATCTAGTTAAAATTGAAACAAACAAATCTATTACAAGTCAGAAGGTTATAAAATAATTGTGAAGTTGGTTTAGAATTATTTCAAAAAAATAGTTGTAGAATTAAAAATCATTTCTAAATTTGTCCCAATGAAACGTATGAACAAAAATAACTGGTGGTGGCTTTCTAACTCTTTGTCGGGTCTGAAAGACTTATCGGTGTTCTAAATTCTGAACTAACTATAACTCAATCATAATAAGACTTCGACATTTTTGTTGAAGTCTTTTTTTTATTTAAAATTCTAAAATTAATCTGATGAAATTCAGTAAAACCATAAAAGTAAAAACCACCGTAAAATCCCAATTGGCAGACCTATTCACGCCAATCGGAATTTACCTGCGACTCCGCGACAACTTTCGTGATACGATTCTTCTGGAAAATGCGGGAAATCAAAACTCGGAAAACTCCTATTCTTTCATTTGTGTTAACGCCATTGCAGGAATCGAAATCAGAGATTACCACGAAGCTGAGTTCAAATTCCCATTGGAAAATCCACAAAAGATCCAATTGGAAAACGAAAAATTATCCGATTTGCTTCAGGAATTTTCCAACAGTTTCCAATGTGAAAAACCAAACCACGAGATTGGGAAAAGTGCGCAGGGATTTTTTGGATATACAAGTTACGATGCAATTCCGTTCTTCGAAAACATCAAATTCAAAGAGCTTTCTGAAGAAAATAAAATTCCGTTGATGCGTTACAGATTATATCAATACGTGATCGCAATCAACCATCACAACGACGAAATGTTCTTAATTGAAAACAAAATCGATGGTTTAAAATCGGAACTTTCCACGATAGAAAACTTCATCAATCAAAAAAATGCACCCGTTTTTCCATTTGAAATCACCGCAGAAGAGACTTCAAATTTAAAAGATGAAGAGTTTCTGGAATCGGTAGAATTTGCAAAGAAACATTGTTTCCGTGGCGATGTTTTCCAATTGGTTTTGAGCAGAAGATTTGAGCAGAAGTTCCAGGGTGACGAGTTCAATGTTTATCGTGCTTTGCGAAATATCAATCCATCTCCTTACCTATTCTTCTTCGATTACGGTGATTATAAATTAATTGGGTCAAGTCCCGAAAGTCAGTTGATTATCAAAAACGGAAAAGCCATAATTCATCCAATCGCAGGGACTTTCAAACGAACTGGAAACATCGAAAAAGATTTGGAATCCGCAGAAGAACTCAAAAAAGACCCGAAAGAAAATGCCGAACACACGATGTTGGTAGATTTGGCAAGAAATGATTTGAGCATTCACGGGAAAAACACAACGGTTTCTAAATTGAAGGAAATTCATTTTTTCTCTCACGTAATTCATATGGTTTCGGAGGTTATTGCTGATGTAAAAGATGGGCAAAATCCTTACGAAATGATTGCTACCACCTTTCCACAAGGAACTTTAAGCGGCGCACCTAAATACAGAGCAATGCAATTGATTGATGAACACGAGAAAACATCAAGAAGTTATTATGCAGGATGTATTGGTTTTGTTGGCTTCGACGGAAGTTGCAACCAGGCAATTATGATCAGAACATTCCTTAGCAAAAACAACACATTATTTTATCAGGCAGGCGCTGGAATCACAGCCAAATCCGTTGCAGAAAGTGAATTGCAAGAAGTGAACAATAAATTAGGGGCTTTGAAAAAAGCAGTTTTAAAAGCAGAGAAATTATGAAAATATTAGTTTTTGACAATTACGATAGTTTTACTTACAATCTGGTACAAATCATTGAACAAATTGTTGGTTCAGAAGTAGACGTTTTCAGAAATGACAAAATCGCTTTGGAAGACATAGAAAAATACGATAAGATCATCCTTTCTCCAGGACCAGGAATTCCGGAAGAAGCTGGAATTTTATTGGAATTAATAAAAAAATATGCGCCAACCAAATCTATTTTCGGGGTTTGTCTTGGACAACAGGCGATTGCGGAAGCTTTTGGCGGAAGTTTGATTAATCTTTCTGAAATTTATCATGGTGTTGCTACTGAAGCAATTCAAATCAAGGAACATCACATTTTCAAAAATCTACCAGAAACTTTGGAAGTAGGAAGATATCATTCCTGGGCAGTCAATACAGAAGATTTCCCGGAAGAATTAGAGATCACAAGTGTTGATAAAAACGGCATGATTATGAGTTTGAAACACAAATCTTATGATATTCACGCTGTACAATACCATCCGGAAAGTATTTTGACACCTAATGGGAAAAAGATTTTAGAAAATTTCTTACTGAACTAAAAATGAAACAAATATTACAATATCTCTTCAACCATCAGACTTTGATGCGAGCAGAAGCCAAAGCAATATTGACAGAAATCTCACAAAATAAATTCAATGAAAGCGAAGTAATTTCTTTCATCACAGTTTTCTTGATGAGAAGTATTACTTTAGAAGAACTCACAGGATTCCGTGAAGCTCTACTTCAATTGGCAAAACCTATCGATTTGGGAACGAACGACTTGGTTGACATTGTCGGAACTGGTGGCGACGGAAAAAACACGTTCAACATTTCGACTTTGGCGAGTTTTATTGTTGCCGGAACCGGACAAAAAGTGGCTAAGCAAGGTAATTATGGAGCGTCATCAATTTCCGGTTCTTCTAATGTTCTTGAAGAATTAGGTTACAAATTCAAAGATAATTCTGAAGATTTGAAAGCCGACTTGGAAAAGGGAAACATCTGCTTTATCCACGCACCACTTTTTCATCCGGCGTTGAAATCCGTCGCGCCATTGAGAAAACAATTGGGACTTAAAACGTTTTTCAATATTTTGGGACCGTTGGTAAATCCTGCGAAACCAAAATATTCTATGATTGGCGTAGCAAATCTCGAGATTGCTCGCGTCTATCAATACCTTTTGCAACAGCAAAAAAGCGAGTTTATGCTGGTTCATGCTTTGGATGGTTATGACGAAATTTCTTTAACTGGCGACACAAAAATCTTCAATAAGTCGGGCGAAAAAATCTATTCCGCGGAAGATTTGAAATTCAAAAACATCGAACCGGAAAGTATTTTCGGAGGTCATTCAAAAGAAGAATCTGCCAAGATCTTCATCAATATTCTTGAAGGAAAAGGTACTGAGGAACAGAACTCTGTTGTCTTGGCAAACGCCTCAATTGCTCTTTTGAATACGCAAAAATATGGCGGTTACGATGATTGTTTAGCGCTTGCAAAAGAAAGTTTGGAAAGTGGAAAAGCCTTACAAAGTTTGAAGAATATTATTAATTAGAATTATTATGGCGACAATTTCCGCCCTCCGTCCCGCTATTTTTTGCCTTTGCTTTTCCAGCAACAAAAAATGAGCTCCACTCAGGTCGGGTCGCGGATTCAATATAAATATAAAGTTTAGTCGAAAGAAATGACAATTTTAGATAAAATAATAGAAAGAAAAAAACAAGAAGTTGCAGGTTCAAAATCCAAGATTTCTGTTGAACAACTGAAAGATTCAGAATTTTTTGGAAGAGAAACTTTTTCATTAAAAGAAACCTTGAAATCAAAATCAGGGATCATTACAGAATTCAAAAGACAATCGCCGAGCAAAGGAATCATCAATGATAAAGTTTTGCCACTGGAAGTCGTTTCTCAATATGAAAAATTTGGAGCAAGTGCCGTTTCTATATTGACAGATAAAGATTTTTTTGGAGGAAGTTTTGAAGATATTTTAAGCGTTCGAAATCACATCAATATTCCGATTTTGAGAAAAGATTTTATGGTAGATGAATATCAGTTCTACGAAGCAAAATCAATCGGAGCCGATGTTATTCTGTTGATTGCATCTTGCCTTTCTCCGACTCAGGTTTCAGAATTTACAGAATTGGCTCATCAATTAAAATTGGAAGTTTTATTGGAAATCCATTCAGAAGAGGAACTCGTTCATATTAATAAAAATGTGGATTTTGTAGGCATCAACAACCGAAATTTGAAGGATTTCAAGGTTGATTTGCAACATTCTGTCAATTTGAAAAATCAGCTTCCAAAAGATATTCTATCGATAGCTGAAAGCGGAATTTATAACGAAGAAGATTTTAGATTCCTAAAAGAGAAAGGGTTTGATGGATTTTTGATGGGCGAATATTTTATGAAAGATGAAAATCCAGGGAAGAAGTTTGGAGAATTTGTTTCAAATGTATCAATTTAAAAGTTTAACAGTTTACCAATGATGGAGAGCCAAAAGCCAGAAGCCAAAAGCCTATTACAAGTTAAAGTTTGCGGATTGACCAAAATCGACCAAATTAAAGAATTAATTGATTTGAAAATTGATTTCCTAGGCTTTATCTTTTATGACAAATCACCAAGATATGTTTTGAATCATTTGAGTTTAGAACAAATTTCAGACATTGAACATTCAGGAAAAGTTGGTGTTTTTGTGAATGAAGATTTGGATAATATTATTGAAATTTCGGAAAAGGCAAATTTAAATTTCATCCAACTTCACGGTGATGAAACGGAAGATTATATTTCAGAATTAAGAGAAAAACTAAATTCAGAAATTAAAATTATTAAAGTAATACGAATCGGAAATCAAACACCTGACGAATTACAAAACACCATCAACCGACAACCATCAACCATCAACTATCTCCTATTTGATACAGACTCGAAAGCATTCGGAGGAACCGGAAAAACCTTCGCTTGGAATATTCTTAACGAAATCGAAATCCCAATTCCCTATTTCTTAAGTGGTGGCATTTCATTAGAAAACATCCATCAACTGTCAACCATCAACATTCAACCATTTGCTCTCGACATCAATTCAAAATTTGAGGTTGAACCGGGAAATAAAGACTTAGAAAAAATAAAAGAATTACAATTGTACAAAGTAAAAAGTAGTTTGTAAAATGTATTTAATTCAAATCAATACATTGTACTTTTTACATAATACATTAATACAAGAAAAATATGAACTTTCAAAACCCAGATAAAAACGGCTATTACGGCGATTTCGGAGGCGCTTTCGTTCCGGAAATGTTGTATCCAAATGTTGCCGAACTGCAGGAAAAATACATCCAGATCATAGAATCCGAAGAATTCCAAACCGAGTTTCAGGATTTGCTGAAGAATTATGTTGGACGTGCTACTCCACTTTATTTTGCAAAAAATCTAAGTGAAAAATATCAGACTAAAATCTATCTGAAAAGAGAAGATCTGAATCACACAGGAGCGCATAAAATCAACAATGCTTTGGGGCAAGCTTTGCTAGCTAAGAAACTTGGTAAACATAGAATTATTGCAGAAACTGGAGCCGGTCAACACGGCGTTGCAACTGCGACAGCTTGTGCTTTGTTAGGCTTGGAATGCATCGTTTATATGGGCGAAGTCGATATTGCAAGACAATCGCCGAACGTTGCAAGAATGAAAATGCTTGGTGCAACGGTAATTCCTGCTATATCAGGTTCCAAAACTCTGAAAGATGCTGTGAATGAAGCCTTAAGAGATTGGATCAATAATCCGGAAACGACGCATTACATCATTGGAAGTGTTGTTGGTCCGCATCCGTTTCCTGATTTGGTAGCGAGATTTCAAAGTGTGATTTCGAAGGAAATTAAAGAACAATTGCACGAAAAAATTGGCAGGAAAAATCCAGATTACCTGATTGCCTGTGTTGGTGGCGGAAGCAATGCAGCTGGAACTTTTTATCATTATGTGAATGAAAAAGACGTAAAAATCATTGCGGCCGAAGCTGGTGGTTTTGGAGTCAATTCTGGGAAGTCGGCAGCGACCACTTTTCTTGGAACTTTAGGGATTTTACACGGAAGCCAGAGTCTTGTAATGCAGACTGAGGACGGACAAGTTATTGAGCCACATTCTATCTCCGCAGGTTTGGATTATCCCGGAATTGGTCCGATGCACGCCAATCTTTTCAGAGAAAACAGAGCTGAGTTTTTTAGCATTAATGATGATGAAGCTTTGAAATCTGCCTTTGAACTGACGAAGATTGAAGGCATCATTCCGGCTTTGGAAAGCGCACACGCTTTGGCAGTTTTGGATAAAAAGAAATTCGAGAAAGATGATGTTGTTGTGATTTGCCTTAGTGGCCGTGGCGACAAGGATATGGAAACTTATTTGAAAAATCTGTAAAATGTAAAACGTATTTATGTATTAATGACCAGAAGGATCGTAATACATTTTACATTAATACATTAATACATTTTACATTAATACATCAATACTTAATACAATCAAAAATGAAAAAACTAAACATATACTTCACCGCGGGCGTTCCACAATTGGAAGACACAGGAAAAATCGCCAGATTGGTTCAGGATTCTGGAGCGGATATGATGGAGATTGGAATTCCGTATTCTGATCCAGTTGCTGATGGACCTGTGATTCAAGATGCACACTCATTGGCTTTGAAAAACGGAATGAGTATAAAAAAACTATTCGATCAGCTGCTTGAAGTTAAAGATTCTGTGACTATTCCTAAGATTTTGATGGGTTATCTGAATCCTGTTTTGCAATTCGGGTTTGAAAACTTTTGCCAGAAATGTGCGGAAGTTGGTGTTTCGGGATTGATTATTCCTGATCTTCCACCAATTGCATTTGAAACAAAATACGGCGAGATTTTAAAGAAATACAATCTCAATTTTACATTTCTCGTAACGCCGGAAACTTCGGAAGAGCGAATCAAATATCTGGATTCTTTGAGTTCCGGATTCCTTTACGCCGTAAGCTCATCTTCCACTACCGGAAACGCAAACGCCGTTTTGAAAAACGAAGATTACTTAAATAGATTGGCTTCTTTAAACTTGACAAATCCAGTTTTCATCGGATTCGGAATCAAGGATAAAGCTGATTTTGAAAGCGTAACCGAGAAAGCGCAAGGCGGCATCATCGGAACGGCATTCGTGAAGGTTCTTCTTGAAAATGAAGATTGGGAAACTAAAGGAAAAGCATTTATAGAAGGCATTAATAATTAAAAAACAATATCTAATTTTAATTATTAATGAATAAAAAAAGAGTTTCAATCACTGAAACTCTTTTTTATTTTTAATCGTTGCTTTCGAAGATGGTTGAAAAAGCTGATGTGACCAGTGACAGTAAAATGCTGAACAAAAGCGCCCACCAGAAGCCATCGATACTCATACTGTCCATTAGGTAATCTGCTAAAAGAATTATTAATGCATTGATTACAAACGAAAATAAGCCAAGTGTGATGATCGTAATTGGCAGTGACAGAATCGACAGAATTGGTTTTACAATCAGGTTGAGGATTCCCAAAACAATGGCAAAAATAATAGTCGACATAAAGCCGTCAAAATGTACGCCTGTAAGGACTTTGCTAAGGATAAAAGCTGATATAGCGGTGATCAGCAAACGAATAATAAAGTTCATAGTTTTATATTTAATTGATTGGAATTTTCTATTCAAAAACCAGACCTAAACAGCTTTTGGCAAATAGCTTTTGGCTGATTGCTTTCAATTAGTATTTAGTTTTTTTGTAAATCTTCATTTCATTGAACTGCAAATCTTTCTCCTTCTCCATTTTGTCCGAAATCAAAATACCGGAAAGATGATCTATCTCGTGCTGGAAAATCACGGCGGTGAAACTTTCCACCATCTCGTCGTGCTTCTTGTTTTCGAGGTCACAATATTCCAGTCGAATGCTGTAGCTTCTGTAGAAATCACCACGGAAAGTTTCTATCGACAGGTCGCCTTCGGGACCTTTGTTCAGAAGTTCTGACCACCAAAGTATCTTCGGATTGATAAAATATTCCACCGGCGCGCCCTCTTTGTCAAACCGCTGAACCAGCACTACTCGCCTGTTGATGCCAACCTGAGGTGCCGCAATCCCAACGCCACCGCCCGTTGCAGCCAAAGCCAGCCTCATCCTCTCGATCAGGATTGGCAGATTTTTATCCTTTGGTGATATTTCCTCAGACGTTGCCAACAAAACTTGATGTTGTGCTTCGTTATCAGTCTGGAAAATCGGCAAAGCAGTTTTGACATCTCCGGCAAGGATCAATTCTTTTTCTTCTTTCGAGAATTTTTGAGAAAAAGCAAGCGTTCCCAAAAACATTAATATTAAAACCGTAAAATTCCGCATCTTCTATTTTTATTTCAAAGATAAATATTTTGGGCCCCTTATCCGTGCTCCGTTCCCGCTTTTTTCTGTCATTGCGAAAGAAGTGGCTCATTCTATTTGAACTTTTTCACAATCGCAATGACAGAAAAAGAGCTCCACTCAGCCCGGGGTGCGCTGCGCAAGGTTGAAACTTTTAGCATTTTGAATTAAGATTTAAACCAAATCTGAAGCATTCTGACATCTAAAAATAAGCCTTCGCCAAGTCCGATGGATAAAGCATTCGCAAAAAGCATCAAATTCATCAAGACGAATTTATAAACTCATCTTGATGAATTAAGAAAATCAACTTGATGAATTGATTAAAAGATATTGATGATTTAGACAAAGCATCAGTTCGATCTTCAATTTTGATAGTAATTATTTAAAAAAAAATGTTCCCCCGAAATGATTCGGAAGAACGCAAACTAGAGAGAAACTAACAACTATAACTTAGTTTTTATGAGGCTTCGGGCGCACACTAGATAACCACTTCATTTTTCCTTCTGTTGAAAATCCAGAAGATGATCGGGAAGATCAATAGGGTCAATATTGTTGCGGTAATCAGGCCACCAATGATGACAATCGCCAAAGGTTTCTGAGATTCCGATCCTATTCCGGTGGAAAGTGCTGCTGGCAGAAGTCCGATGGATGCCATCAAAGCGGTCATCACAACTGGTCGTGTTCTTACTTTCACGCCTTCCATAATGGAGGAATCCAGGGATAATCCGTTCTTGACATTTTGATGAAACTCGGAGATCAAAATCACACCATTCTGAATACAGATCCCAATCAGGGCAATCATCCCGACGCCAGCGGATATTCCAAAATTCATATTAGTTAAATGCAGTGCGATGATGGCGCCAATCAAAGCAAACGGAACATTCGCCAAAACCAAAAGTGAGTCTTTCATATTTCCGAAAAGAATGAACAGAAGGAAGAAAATCCCAATGATACTGATCGGAACCACCTGCGCCAATCTGCTGGTTGCTCTCTGCTGATTCTCAAACTGTCCGGTCCATCCAATTGAATAGCCATCCGGCAATTTGATCTTATCTACTTTCTTCTGAGCATCGGCAATCGTTCCTCCAAGATCACGGTCACGGATAGAGAACTTGACACCAATGTAACGTTTAATATCATCTCTGTAAATGAAAGCTGCCCCGTTTTCCTTCTCAATCGTACTGATCTCTTTCAATGGGATTTTCGCACCGTCCTGGGTTGGAACCATCAAGGAAGCTATATCTTCTTCATTCTTTCTGTATTCCTGAGCATAACGCAATCTGATCGGGAATTTTCGTTCGCCATCAAACATCTCGGAACCAGTCTTTCCACCAAAAGCCATTTCCAAAACAGCTTGCGCATCTGCTGGTAATACGCCATACGCCGCCATTTTGCTTCTGTCCAAAACCACACTGATTTCTGGCTGCCCAATATTCTTGATAATTCCAGGTTCTTTCACACCATCCACATTTTTGATAGAAGCCAGGACTTCTTCCGCCAATCTGTCCAAAGTATGAAGATTGTCACCATAGATCTTAATTCCGTTTTCCGCTTTGAAACCTGCGACAGCTTCGGCAACGTTATCGGAAATGGGCTGAGAATAATTGAAGGTGATGCCTTGGTAATTCTTCAGTTTTTTATCGATCTGCTCGATCAATTCATCATAAGTGATTTTCCGTTTCCATTCATCTTTTGGCTGGAGACTCACGGCGAACTGTACGAAACCAAATCCATTCGGGTCGGTTCCATCATTACTCCTGCCCGTTTGCGCCAGAACATCGGTCACTTCAGGGAAACTCATAATGTCTTTTTTGAGTTCATTGGCTGTGACCAAAGATTTGTCTAAGGACGAACTCATCGGCATCTCGGCAGTGATCCAAAGTGAACCTTCATTCAACTGCGGTAGGAATTCGGTTCCCAGGAATGTTGCTGAAAATAAAGTGATCGCTAAAACCACAGTTGAAACCACAAGGCTTATTTTCTTATATCTGAAGGTGAAATTCAAACCTCTCATCACATATTTGTCCCAGAATTCCACGAATGGGTTGTGTCTTTCCTTTACATTTTTCTTTAAGAGCAAATGCGACATCACAGGAACCAAAGTCAATGTGAATATCAATGCACCAAGCAATGCAAAACCTAAAGTGAATGCCAGCGGGGAAAACATTTTACCCTCAACCTTTTGGAAAGAAAAGATTGGTAAAAGAGATGTAATGATAATTAATTTTGAAAAGAAAATCGCTTTCCCCAATCCGGTTCCTGTCTGTTTGATCCAACCCGCTTTTGCCATTTTGTTGAAACGTTCCATGCCGTACTTCTTTGCTTTGTGGTCGAGCATCACGAATAATCCTTCGACCATCACGACAGCACCGTCAATGATAATCCCGAAATCGACTGCACCTAATGATAATAAGTTGGCGCTCATTCCGGCCATCTTCAGACAAAAAAAGGCAAACAGTAAGGACAATGGAATGATGATGGAAACAATCAATGTCGTTCGCCAATCTGCCATAAAGATCAATACGATGACTGTTACGAGAATAATCCCTTCCAAAAGATTGTGCATAACCGTATTGGTTGTAAAATCCATCAAGTTCTGGCGGTCATAGAAAGTTCTCATTTTGACATCCTTCGGGAGAATTTTGGTATTCAGTTCATCGATCTTGGCTTTTACCAGTTTCAGAACTTCCTGTGCATTCTCGCCTTTTCTCATCACGACGATTCCTTCCACGGTGTCATTCTGATTATTGAGAGAAGCTTGTCCAACTCTCGGCATCGAACCTTCGTGAACGTCTGCCACATATTTGACAAGAATTGGATTTCCGCTGTCATTGTGAACGGTGATATTTTCTATATCTGAAATTGATTTTACCAGACCAATTCCACGAACCACATAAGCCTGACCGCTTTTCTCGATGACATCGCCGCCGACATTGAGGTTGCTGTTTGTTACCGCTTCCAGAACTTCGGCTGGTGTCAGGTTATATTTGTCCAGTTTCCGTGGATCGATACTTAATTCAAAAACCTTATCCTGACCTCCGAAAACATTAACGTCCGCAACACCGGGAACACTTCGCAAGGCTCTGTCGACCACCCAGGTTTGGAGTGTCAGAAGGTCTCTGGAATCGCGGTCTTTGCTTTCTAATGTATAACGGTAAATCTCTCCGGTTGGACCGTAAGGTGGCTGAACTTCCGGGTCTATTTCGTCCGGTAAACTCACGGTTCGCAATTGGTTGTTGACCATATTTCTAGCGAAAATATCGTCTACGCCGTCCTCAAACAAGATCTTAACAATAGAAAGTCCAAACATTGTGGTACTTCGGACGCTTGTCTTTTTCTGGACGGGACTCATCGCCAACTCAATTGGTGTGGTGACGAATCGTTCCACTTCTTCTGCACTTCGCCCGTTCCACTGCGTGATGATGACGATTTGTGTATTCGTCACATCCGGGAAAGCTTCAATCGGCATATTCTTGAAACTGATGAAACCGGCAACCGCCAGAATCGCCACCCAAATGAATGTGAACGCTTTATTTTTAAGGGAAAATCCTATGATACTTTTTATGAATTTGTTCATATTTTATATTTTGAATCACAATTTTTATTTATGATTATTCATATTAATATTGATCCGTAGGTAAAACTTACGGCTATTGATATTAAACCTTGATGGTTTATCGGAAAAGCTTTAAATATTAGTTATTCAAAGAGCGGTAGATCAACAATTGATTGTTGGTCACCACGGTTTCTCCTTCGGAAAGTCCACTGGTGACATAGGTATTTTGGGAATTTTGTTTTAGAATTTTGATCTCTTTAACTTTAATATCCGTTTGTGATTTGTAAACCACTACGAAATATCGGTTGTCATCGAAAATCACAGCGCTGGACGGAATGGCCAAAGCGGTTTCATTTTCTGCAGAAGAAACTCTAATAGTTGCTTTACTTTCCGGGATCAATAAGCCTTGGGAATTATCTAGAACCACCCTAGCCTGCATAGAATTGGTATCTGGGTCGATGATCTTGAAGACCTTATCGATCTTACCAAAAAAGACTTTATCCGGGTAAGACAATGTGGAAACCTGGGCTTTCATTCCAAGGTTGATCTTATCAATATCCGCTTCGTTGACGTTCATTATTGCCCATACATTTTTGGTATTTGCAACGTCGAAGATATTCTCGCTTCGGTCGCTTCTGAGCTCCATATCTTTATTGATGTCTTTATGAACGATGTAGCCATTGATCGGCGAGATCACGCTGTAGATATTTCCTCTTTTCACATTGTAAACGGTGCTCACGGCGTTGGATCGATGCAAAGCATCTTTGGCTTTTTGAACTTCACCTTGTGCTTCCAAAATATCTTTTTCCGTGTTTAGTTTGCCTGCGTACATTTCTTTGGCAACGCGTAGATTGTTCTCTGCGACCAACAAATCTGTTTTTGCATCGCTGACATCCTTCTGAACTTCCGCCAATTCCGTACTTCTGATGGTTGCCAGAACCTGCCCTTTGTGGACATAATCTCCTAATTCAACATTCACACTTAAGACATTGCCGCCAACCAAAGGGAAAATATCGATGTAGGTATTTTTATCGGCAGAGATCTTTCCGTAGAAGCTGTATTCGTCCTCAATGAATTTCTTTTCCACTTTTGCGAATGTTGTGGACTTCAGCATTGTATTGCTCAGTTCAAAACCTTTTGCTACTTCCGGTACAGTTTCTTCTTTTTTGGAACAGGAAAGTAAACTGAGTGTTAAGATGATCGGAATAATAATTTTTTGCATTAATAAAAGATTTTGGTTTGTACTAATTGATTGAGCTGTTCTGCGGAAATCATAATCTGTTTTTTCATTTCGTAGATCTGCAGAACCGTTTGTCTGTAGCTTTCCAGGAAGTCCGTGAAGTCCATCAGGCTTATATTTCCGCTTCGGAAGTTTTTGAGGATGCCATTATAAACTGTATTTAGATTTTCAACATCCACAGGTTTCAGTTCGAAATATTGGTCGTATTGATTTTTCCAGGTCTGGTAGGCAGATTCTACCTGCGTTTCGAGATTCAGTTTTTGATATTCTGAGTTTTTCTCGTTTTGCTGAATGGCATATTTTGCTTTTTCAACATTTCCTTTATTCGCTTTCCAAAGTGGAATTGGGATTCCGACTTTCAGATTAATTTCATTTTTAAATGTTCCTGAGTTTTGATCGTACTCAGCTCCGAGATTTAAGTCTGGTGTGTTAAGTGATTTTTGCCATTGGGCGAAGAGTTTACTATTATCGATAAGTCTCAGATTATAAAGGTAATCGGCATTATTAACTAAAGCTTTTTCTTTAAGGATCTCCAAGTCGCCAAAAGGTTGAGAAATCAAAATATCATTCTCGTCAAGCTTGGAAATATTAGGGAGAATATTGTCTGAAATACCTGTCAGGATCTTCATATTTTGCTGAAAAGCGAGAATATTATTATTGATTTCAATCTTGTCCTTATTCAATTGAATGACGATGCTTTGAAGTCTTACATAATCTTTTAAAGAAATATTTCCTTTGTCTGTCTGAACTTTATAAGCTGCCAAAAGCTCATTCATATATTTCAGTTGTCCATCGATGCTGATCTGTTTTTTTTGCTCGTAAATCAGGTTGTAATACGTTTCCCGAAGTTGAGATCTTAGGTCGACCAACAATTGATTGAATTGTAATTGAGATAATTCTTTGTTGGATTTTGCAAACTGGATTTCGTTTTTCTTTTTTCCACCGAGATATATGAGTTGTGTGATCTCTGCGCCTTTTGCACGTCCAACGTCGAAAACGCGTTTGTCTTCGGGATTATAAGCATTCACGTAACCGCTAATTTGTGGAAGTTCCCAGATCTTGGCCTGCATAATATCGGCGTCTGCCATATTGATATTGTACTGCGCGGCGAGAACTTGAAGGTTGTTTTTTTGAAATGCTAATTCGCAATCCTGAAGAGACATCTGCTGCTGTCCGGATAGACAAACAAATGCCGAAACGGATAACACCAGCGTTGTTATTTTATTCATTTTATCTCGTTTTGGTTTTGCAAAAATGCTTTACTTCGATTAAAACGGACTTAAATGAGACTTAAAAAAAACTTAATTGTGGTTTTGAACGCAAAGCGCGCAAAGATTTTTTGAACTTATTGAAAATATTTTAAGATGCGCAAAGGCGCTTCGCTCAGGAAAGATTTATGATTTTCTCGCAGATTCAGCAGATTTTGCTAATTTGAATTGATTTACAAAAGTTTGATTGATAGGGAAATCCTCAACCTGGCGAAGCTGCAGCCCGACTTGAGCGGAAATCCTTTTTTGCTTGTACTCGAGTTCTATCTGATGTGAAATCGTCGTGCAAAAAAGATTGGGAGCGGAAGGCGGAAAAAGCTGCCCAATTAAAATATTATTTATTAAAAATTACTGTGAAAAGATTCTCCTTGTCGGAAAGTGAATTGTAAGAAATCTCAGCTTTGTGATATTCCAAAATGCGTTTTACGATGCGCAAACCAAGGCCAGAACCGGATTTGTTTTGAGAATTGCTGCCTCGCATAAAGGCTTCAAAGAGTTTTTCTCTTTCAGAAATTGGAATGATGGTTCCTTTGGAGAAAACATTGACAATGATTCGGAATTCTGTTTCTTTTATGGAAATATCAACTTCCTGATTATCTGAATACAAAGCTGCATTTTTAAATAAATTGACAAAAGTGATTTCGAGAAGAGATTTCACACCTTTCACTGTCAAAATTGAATCTTCTACACTTTCTTCATCGATCTGAAAATCCATTTTGAAGTCCGGGAAATTGCGGTTTACTTTTTCGAAAGCGTCAAAAACTACTTCGTCAATTCTGACTTCTTCATACACACTTGCAATACCTTCTTTATCAAACTTTGAAAGTAAAAGCAATGATATGGTAAGGTCAGACAACTGATGAACGTCCAAAAGCATCTGCTTCAAGGTGGCTTTGGTTTTCGGTGAATGATTTTCGAGCTGGATCAGATTCTCCAGCTGAAAAGCCATTCTCGTCAACGGTGTCCGCATCTCGTGGGCTGCACTGGAATTGAAGTCTTTCTGGGACTGGAAAACGTCATTCAATCGATTGGTCATCAGATTAAAAGAAGTTGCCAAAACGCCAATTTCATCTTTTGGATTTTTGACCAAAACAGGTGTGTTCAACTTATGAACGCTGATTTCCGAAATGTCCGCTTTCAGAATTTCCAAAGGTTCTAAAAATTTCGAAATAATATAATAGCAGAAAAACCAAATCAAAAGTATGCTGACAACATAAGAAAATATCAGCATATATTTCAAAAAGTCAAGTTTTGACTCTCCCGTAACGTCCTGAGCACTTGTAAGAATGTAATAATTATCGCCATTGATATTTCGGAGTGTTGCATAGATTTCTGGTGCAGAATGTTCTATATAAACTGTTTTCTCTTTGTCCAGCCGGTTTAAAAGATTTTCGTCCCAAGTGATTTTTTTGTCCTTCAAAGTACTGTAAACCAGTTGTTTTTCTGCATTGAAAATCATAATATTTTCATTCAGCAAAACGTTGTCGGAATTTTCATCAAAGAATATAGGTGCTTCCCGCTCAAAATCTCTGGATTTCTCAATAAAATTTACTGTAAAAACCAAACGTTTCTGAAAACGCTCCTTAAATTCATCTCGTCTAAAATCATTGAAAGAAACGTAAACTATAAACATCATAATCCCGAAAATCAAGGAAAATGCGATGCTAAGACTGATTGCTATTCTACGTTTGAGAGACATTTTTATGAATTATAAGTGATAAATGATTAGAACTTAAAACTATAATGGGCTTAGGTAATATCCAAAACCTGGTCTTGTGTGGATGAGTTTTGTTTTGAAGTTTTTATCGATTTTCTTTCTCAGGAAATTAATGTAAACTTCGATGGCGTTGTTTGTGGATTGGAATTGATTTTTCCAGACTTCATCGGAAATATATTGTTTGGAAAGTGTCCGACCGTTGGCTCTTGCCAATAAAACTAAGAGTTGCAATTCCTTTACTGTCAAATTGATTTCTTCACCAGAGCGGAAAACCTTGCTGTCTTCCGGGAAAATTTCCAGATCTTCTATGACGATTTTTTCTACCTCTTCTGTCTTTGGTGTCAGCCTTCTCATTTGGGAATTGATCCTCAATAATAATTCCTCAAGCAGAAAAGGTTTTACAAGGTAATCATCGGCAGCTCTCAGGAATGCTTCTTTTTTTTCTTCGATTCCGTCGTAGGCAGAAATAATGATGATGGGCGTTTCGGAGTTGGTTTCGCGGATGGTTTTACAGATTTCCAATCCGTTGATTTTCGGGACATTGATGTCAAGCAAAAAAATGTCGTAATCATTACCAGTAAACATATTCAGGAAAACTTCGCCGTCTTCTGCTTTGTCTGTTTTTATTGATTTTGATTCCAGAAAAAGTGCAATTTCTGAAGATAGAACAGAATCGTCTTCTAAAAGTAATGCCTGCATTTGTTAAGAATTTTTTACAAATATGGGAAAAAGTAAATTGGGAAAGGGAACGTTCTTATGTTTTAGGATTTATATTTTTCATTAATTTAGTTATTTAAAACATCACAAATGAAAAAATTCCTTGTATCACTATTTTTATTTTGCTCTGTTTTTACATTCAGCCAAAAAAGAGAAATGGTTGAGGCTTTTTCCAAACATAATTTTGACAAGACTATAGAAATAGGACAGGAAATTTTGAAATCGCAACCTGATGATTTCGAAACTATTCTTATGATTGCAAGAGCAGAAGATGAAAAAGGCAGTTTTAAAAATGCTCTTCCCTATCTTGAAAAAGCAAAGACATTAATGAAAGAAGACTGGCAAAAATCATGGACTTTTCTGGAAATTGCAAAAAATAATTTCGGGACTGGAAATCTTGAGATTGCGAAACAAAATTACGAGGAAGCAACTAAAATCACAGGTACAAAAAACTCAATGAAAAGTATAAGGAATTTTGGACTTTTGAGTGGTTTGGATGAGTTTTACAAAAACTGGACAGTCAGAGAATCTAAAAACCTAATTTTCCATTTTGAAAATGGTATTAATCAAAAAGAGATTGAACGAATTGTCACAACCAGACAAAAAGCTTTTGAGGAGATCAATTCTTTCTTCAATTCCAATATGCCAAAGAAAATTGACTTTTTTGTCTGGAATTTGAACGAAAGCTTTAATCCTGTCCTGAATAAAAATCTCGGGTTCTCTACTCCAATTTTTTCTATCTCCCATAGCAGATTCAACCAAACGCCTGGGCACGAAATTGCGCATAATATTTCGTTTTGGGGAAATAGCCAGATTATAAAAACACAATTGATAAATGAAGGAATTGGAGTATGCTTTGATCAGCAAAAGAATGATAAACTTAAAATTTCGCAGGAAGTTTATAAAAATAATTCTATTGATATCAAGGAAATCTGGAAAAATAATTCACCAGTAAATGATGACATTTTATATCCAATTGCAGGAGCTTTTGTTGAATATCTGATCAAATACGACAAAGAAAAATTTTTGAAATTATCAGAAAATCAAACTTATGAAAATGCGATCAAACTTTACGATGGAAGAATTGATGAGATTATTGAAAAATTCAATTTTGAAATGAAGTAATGATTTCGAAACAAAAGAAAACCGCTTCAAAAAATTTGAAACGGTTTTTATTTTTATTTTAAATTCTAGTTTTCCAAACCAGCTACAAGGTCTTTCCAGCCTTGAAGCTCCGGATTTCCCGGCTTTCTTTTTCCGAAGAACTGAACGATGAATTCCCCATCTTTATTGAAGACTTCAACTGAAGTTACTTCCCCATCTTCCGTTGGTTTTTTTGTGATCCAGGTTTCTGCAATTTTGGTTGTATCAAGGTGCAAGTTAAAATCCGGATCCATTACATTGAACCATTGCTGATGCCAAAGCGTTTTGTTCACTTCGCCTGTGTGAATCTGAATAATTCCTCTGTTCCCGACGAAAACCATTATCGGAATGTTCCGTTCAGAAGCATCCTCTAATACGTTTACAACCTTAGAATTGTCAATTTTTCGAGCATATCCTTCCGGCGCCAGTCTCAGAGCCTGCGTTCTGCTAACACCGAATTTTCTCGTCATCATAAAGAAATCGTGTGTATCCTGTAAATCTTTCCAAGCCTGTTGGAAACCAGCCACATCAATCTCAGCATCAGCTTTTTCCGCAGGTTTTGGAGCAACGGGTTCTGTTACGATTTCGTTGGATTGTTCGTCAGCTTTGTATTTTTCAGTCAAAGCATCAAATTCTTCTTCGTTGCTTTTGTTTGTCAAATATATTTTGTGAAGTGCCAATCCATCTTTTCCAAAAAATTGCAGGCTCTTTCTATCGCCTTCCACAACTGAGAAACCAAATTTCCAAGAGCTGATAAAAATCCTTAAATCGATATCTTCTCCTACGAAAACCTGTCCGTGCGGATTGCTGAAATCCGGGTTCAGATAAATACCTTTTCTCTCGTGAACACACTCGTCGTTTCTTGTCAAAGCCATTACTTTATCAAGCTTGATAACTTCCTGAAGAAGCGCTGCAAATTCCGGTTTCAAAACAGTAACACCATTTCCAACATTTGTTGCCAGCAATTCTGCTTCGCTAACGCCTAATTGTTCAGCTGCATTTCTTATTCTAAGATGTGGATTTTCTGCTTTCAGAACTTCCCATTTTTCTTTTAAATCGTTTGTTAATGTACTCATATTGATTTATTTAAGTTGATTATAATTTTTTATCCAAATAGTATCATTGTATTTTCCTTTACCGGATGTTTGCAGATGGTACAGGGAAAATTGTAGGCCTTGGAAATTGTTTCCGCCGTGAAAACATCTTCCGGAGAGCCGTGCGACAATACTTTCCCATTTTCCATCAATAAAATCGTGTCTGCAAAACGTGCCGCCAGATTGAGATCGTGCAAAACAACAATTGCCGTATTGCTATTCTGGGTGAAATTCTTTATCAGTTCCAAAGTTTTGTATTGATGTTTAACATCCAGATTATTAAGTGGTTCGTCCAGAAAAAGTAAAGTATTTTCTACCTCATTATCCAACTGAGCCAGAACTCTTGCCAAATGGACGCGCTGCTTTTCTCCGCCGGAAAGTGAGTTGTATTCTCTCTTTTGGAAATGCACAACATCGGTTTCAGCCATTGCTTTTTCAACCGATTGGAAATCCTCCGAATGCGGCTGTGAACTGAAATACGGATAACGACCCATCATCACAACATCCTTCACCAATAGCGGAATATCCTGTGCGTTGTGTTGGGAGAATTTGGCTTTATGCTTTGATAATTCATCCAGACTCCAATCTTTTAGAATTTTATCTTTGAAATGAATTTTTTGTTTGTTATCGGTCTTGATTTCGTTGGCGAGAACATTCAGAAGGCTGGATTTCCCGGCTCCATTTGGGCCAACAATTGCCAGAAATTCGCCGTAACCAATATTGATGTCGACATTTTTCAAAATGTTGACCTTCTGACTCTGATAATTGATTTGATGTCCTTTTATCATCTGAGTGTATTTTTAAATTTAATTAAAATGGCGATGAAAATCGGTCCGCCAATCAATGATGTTAAAATACCGATTGGTAATTCCGAAGGTGCAACGATTGTCCGGCTCAACGTATCTGCAATCAATAATAAAATGCTTCCGAAAATAGCTGATAAAGGCAATATATAGTGATAATCTGAACGGAAAAGCAATCTTAAAATATAAGGAACAATCAATCCGACAAATCCGATGGTTCCTGAAAATGCAACGCAAGTCCCAACCATTAATGCGGTGATTACTACGATTTGTTTCTTTAAAGTTTCAACATTGATTCCTAAATGCTCAGCATCTTTTTCGCCCAACATCATTGCATTCAATGCTTTTCCTTTTGGGAGAATGATGATGTAGGACAATAGTAAAACTACTGTTAAAATCATATTTTTAGTCCAAGTTGCTCCGGCGAGACTTCCCAGATTCCAGAATGTTAAATCTCTAAGTTGTTCGTCTTTGGAAATATAAATCAGAAATCCGGTGATTGAAAATCCAATTGAAGTGATGGCAACGCCGCTTAAAAGCATCATTACGACATTCGTCTTTCCGCCAAAAGTTGAAATTCTGTAAACGATAATCATTGCTAATAATGCACCAACGAATGCGGAAACACCGATTAAGGAATTTCTAACAATTTCAGGAAGATATTCCTCAAATGTATGACCCAAAACGATTGCAATTGCAGCCATTAAGGTTGCTCCGGAAGTTAAACCGATTGCTTCGCCTGTTGCCAAAGGATTTTTGAACATTCCCTGCAAAGTGGTTCCGGAAACGGCCAGCATACTTCCAATCAAAACGGTCATTATGATTCTGGAAGTCCGGACTTCCCAAATGATGTACTTTTCACTGAGAGATAATGAAGAATCTCCTGTTACAAACCTCCCGAAAACTTCGTACGCATTTGATTTTCCGAAGTCGTAAACCCCGATATTTAAAGATAAAACCATCATCAGCATTAATAAAACAATACCGATGATAGCGTAAAATGTAAGACTTTTTGATTTCAAATCGTTTCTTCTTTTGTTTCATAGGAATGAATTCCTATGTTAGAAAATCTGTCGTCCTTTTAGGACTTTTATTTTGTTGATTCGATTAGTAATTTGTTGAGGCTCAAAGCTGCTTCGCCAACTCTTGGTCCGAAGGAAGATAACAATCCGCCATCCAGAGCAATAACTTTCTTATTTTTACCAGCATTGGTCTGAGGAACTCCCGGCATTTTAAGAATACCTTCTGCTCCTCCTGAACCTTGCAATCCACTAGTGAAAAACAGCAGAACATCAGGATTTGACTGTACAACCGCTTCAGGTGTCAACGGTTTGAAATCTTCGAAATCGTTGGCTGCATTCTGTCCGCCAGCAATCTCGATCATACGCGCCATAGGTGTATTTTTGCCACCAACCATCATCATATTTCCTCTTGCGTAGATGAAGAGAACTTTCGGTTTTTTAGCAATTGGCCGGATTTGTTTTACATCTGCATCTATCTTGTCCAGTAATACTTGCTGATTTGTATTTCCTAAAGCTTTTGCAACTTGGTCAATCAATTTTTTAGTGCCATCGATTGTGAATTCCTGATTGAACAATTCTGTCCGGATTCCGGATGCCTTTATTTTCGTTAATAAGTCCGGATTGATGTCTTTATCAGAAGCTACAATCAAAGTAGGATTAAGTGCCATTATCGGCTCAATGGTCATAGAACGCACGTGGCCCAATTCTTCTGCAGTCGTTTTCAGACTTTCCGGATAGGTACTTGTAACGTCTATTCCTACGATTTCTTTTTCGTGTCCAAGAGCCGCTACAATCTCTGTAACACCACCACTGATACTGACTATTTTTTGGTTAGAAACCGTTGCTTCTGCGACTGTCTCTTTTTTTGCTTCTACTTTTGAATCTTCTTTTTTACAAGAAAATCCTGCAAAAAGTATGGCTGAAAGAACAGCTATTTTTATGTTTTTCATAAGTATTTGAATGTATTATTTTTAAAGTATTTCGTATTCAAATTGAGGATAACCTCTTTCTCCTTTGTCGTTCAGCATTTTGTTGAATCTCAACTTAAAGAAAAAACCTTCTGCATCTTTTATAATATAAAAACGATCGCCATAAACCTGTGCACCATTATTTCCTGTCACAGTTCGCCAATGATCTCCGATTGCTCTTTGATCATTAAAAATAAATTTGGACGCATCAATATCACTTGCTTTAAAAGTGCTGTAATATTGATCAGCATTAGTACCAGAAGGAATATTGACTTGATATGAACCAACACCATCCGTGATATTGTTAACTACAAAATCAGCAAAAACGTAGCTACCTGCAGATTCTCCTGTAGGATAGAAAACTTCATTTGTAAAAACTGTAAATCCGATATCCCAATTTTTTCGTTTTGGCTGAATGGTAACTTCTTTGCCGTTTTTTAAGCTGAAAAAATTGAGAGCGTAATCCGGTTTTTTCGAGATAATATATTCCGAATGTGGATTTGCGGAATTCAGATCTTTATATTTTAGTTTATATCCTTCATTAGATCTTGTAATTTGAATCAACATCCAGCCTCTCAGATCGCCTCCAGTTATTACAGAGCCAGGCGAAGTTGTTCCATTGTAGATATCACGACCCATATTTATAAGATAAATTGGATTTTCATTATCGTTAGTACTTATTGGAGCTATTGCAGTAGTCTGTTCTAAAAATCTTCCGTTTGGATTGTCTACATATTGCAGACTAGAAGCGACAAAACTTCCAACCATTACTTCATTTTGTAAAGACGAAACCTGAGAAGCTGTAACGGCATCAATATTATTTGCATTTGCTATTTTTCCTACAGCCATTATTATAGATCCATTGATAACAACACGAAACTCATCACCTGAATAAAAACCCAAATCCCAATCTGTTCTTTGATTGAAGGTCATACTATTCTCCAACGGTTCCGAAAGATCTACCCAAACCTGATTTCCTTGTTTATCTCCTCCAAGATTTGGCTCCAATGTCTGCCCTGTAATCGGAGGTACACTTACCGGATCTTCATCTGCAGCAAGGCAAGACTGAAGAATCACTGCGAAAAATAAAATGAATAAAATTTTTATAGACTTCATAGCTGATAATTTTAAAATTGATAGGTTAATCTCGCAACATAACTTCTGCCGTAGAAAAGATTGCTAACGCCTGTAGGAACATCGTGACCTACGGAATTGGTTGTGGAATTGTTGACAGAGGTAACGTCGAAAATATTTTTGACTCCTAAAGAAAAATCAAATTGATTGTTCCAGAAAGGCTGAGTAATAATAAAATCCATCATATGAAAATCTCCGATTTTCCCAAGATCATAACCATTTCCATTTGAAATATATCGTCTCTCTTCTCCCGAATATTTATAATATAAAGCAAACTGAGTCTGTGCTTTATCAAGGCGGTATGTTGCTGATGCACCTGCCTGGAGATTGTATTTGAAATCCGTAGGGGAAGTTTGTGCCAGATCGATCATTTCTCTTGAAATACCATTGACAGAAGCTCTCAAACCGAAAGTAAACAGGTCTTTCCTGAAATCAACATTGGCAGAAAAAAGCAAACTTTTATATGAATTTACATTCAGATATTTGAAAGTTGAAGGAAGACTTACAGTTACTAATTCTATTCTGTCTTTGACATCCAAATATAAAGTGTTTACGCTGTAAGCTATTTTCCAGTTATCAGCAGTTGTGAAATTCTGATCCCAAAAAGCGCCTACAGAAAATCCAGTTTCAGGATCAAGATCAGGATTACCCTGAACATCATGATTTGTATTTACAAAATACATAAAAAGCTCGTCATAAGTAGGATAACGATTTGCCGTCCCGAAAACGCCTCGAATATTAGAATTTTTTGAAGTTTTATATTTTGTAGATAATGAATAATTGAATTGATTATCAAATTTATTACTCAAAGATAGACGGGCTCCGGGTCTTAGCGTAAAACGATCACTTACGTTCCACTCAGCAGAAATAAAATTAGCATAAGTAAAAATTTTTCTGTCTACAACTTTATCACCAAGTCCTTCAAAGGCAATAAGTGCCGCATATCCAGCTGTATGATCCAGCTCGTAACCCAATTGAAAATCAAATATCTTGCTACCCAAAAAATTGCTAAACATCCCTCTGGAATACAAAACTTTGGTATTATAGTAAGACTGTTCATTGTCTTCTGACCTGATGCTTCTTTGTGGAATATCATAAGTGTAATCGTGGTATTTACGATTCTGACTTTGGTAAGAGAAATCTCCCAAATACCGTATATTTCCCAACTGGGTTTGAATATTGAATTGATTAATCCAGCGTTCTGTATTATATTCACGATCTTTACTGATGTAAGTTACACCACCTGCTCCATCATTCAACGGATCGCGATCTACAACAGGATTATAGAAATTAAATCTTTCATTCAAATAGGAAATTTTGTAAAACAAAGCTGTATTTCCTTTTGAATATTTAATAAGAGCATTGGTATCATATTGCTCTTTGGGATTCCAGTCGTAACCTCTTTTGTTATCACGCTCAAAATATTTATAACCATTTGAGTTACCTTCATAACCCATAAAATCATTATGATTAAAACTTAAATTAGCATACCAGTTTTCATTAAAATTATAACCTAAATTTAGATTCTGTATATGTCTGCCTTTTCCTCTTTTTCTCAGATTGTAACCATCTCTTACAGATTCTTCCTGAATGGATGCACGAAGACTAATTTTTTTTGATGCAGATTTTTTTGTGATGATATTGATGACACCTGCCAGAGCACCATTTCCGTACTCTACTCCCATACTTCCCTGTACAACTTCTATACGCTCTATATTGTTGAGACTAAGTTTTGTAAGGTCTATATTGCTTCCAAGACCTGTATCTCCAACAACCGGAATATTATCAATCAGAATTTTCACATAATTACCATCCAAACCAAGAATATTTGCTGTAGAATTACCAGATTTGGTATCAGGTGTGATCAAGATATTTAAGCTTTGATTCAGTACTTCTGCTACATTTGTAGCTGCCATATTTTTTATTTGCTCCTCATTTATAACTTCTACTTTATAAATAGACTTATTGATAGACTGAGGACTATATTGCCCGGTAACTACAACTTCTTCAATACTTTTCTGAGTAAGTGAATCTTTTTGACCGTATACAAAATTCAAAATTGCTACGGAAAAAATGCTCATTGTTCGCTTCTTCATTGAAAAATTTTTTTGCGAAGATAAGATTTTATTTAGACTGATTAAAAATAATTTGATACTTTTGTAGAATAATTCTAAATAACAATTCACGTTTAATAAAATCTACTATGAAAGCAAAACTATTTTTGGCAGCATCTATATTTGCAGTTGTTGCAAATGCACAGGTAACCACAATCAATGAAAACTTTGACGGATTCACAGCCGGAAATAATACTTTTCCTCAAAACGGCTGGTCAGCAATTTTACCGACTTCTCCTTTTCCGCCATCTCCAATGATGCTGGTTGTAGCAAATGGCACGAATAAATTTTTACAGGCATATCCGGGAAGTAGTTCAAACCAACCATTATACCTCATCACACCACAAATCGCAGCACCATCTGGCGATAAAGCTATTTCATTTGATGCAGGTCTTGTTGCCTCGTCTCCCGGGATAGCGACTATTCAGATTGGAGTTGCAAACAATCCGGCGAATATGGCCACCTTTACTGCCGTGGGAAATCCAGTACAGATCACAAGTTTTACAGCTTCCAATGTCAAGGTGAATATTCCAGCTTCTGCGGGAAATTATCTGGTAATAAGAGTTACGCCTACTGCTGCTCATACTGCTGTTCAGATTGATAATGTGATTTATAACACAAACCTGGCTGTCAGCGAAAGTGCATTCAATAGTAATAATATAAGATTTGCGGTGTCTCAGGATAATAACTCATTGAAATTTGATTCTGCGGTTGCTCTATCCAATGCAAAAATTTATTCAGCTGCTGGTCAGTTTGTATCGGAAGGAAAAATTAATAATAATACTTTTGACATCGCAAAACTGAAAACTGGCATATACTTCATCGTAATTGAAGATACTAACGGACAAGCTGTTAAATCAAAATTTATCAAAAAATAATCTTATTTATTTTATCTAATTTTTCTTTATAAAAAGTCTTTTAAGTTCATCTTAGGAGACTTTTTTTATATAATTATGTTTTGATGAGGATATGATATTTATCAATCATTATTTATAATCTTATTTAGAATAATTAAAAACAATTGTATAGTTTTGTAGAATAATTCTAAATAACAGCTTAAAATATTTTAAATCAATGAAAACAAAACTACTTCTGGCAAGCTTACTTGCTTTCACTGTGAATCAAACAGTATTATCCCAAACAGATGAAAACGGATATACACAAGTAAATCTTACAACAGGCGCACAGTACGCGAATCGCGTCTTTTTTGACCTTTCTTCAAACAACATCGTATCGCAACTTGCGACAGGATGGGATATTGCTTTTTACAGAAACAGTGCTATGGATTTTGGCATAAAAGTAAATGATGCAACAAACGTTTTGACATACCAGGTTTCTGCAGATCCTGCAGCTTTTGATACTGTGACGCCTGCAGATAAAGCAAATTGGGGAGATCCACTTTACAATCCGGACCAGACAGAGAGAATCCAGGATGGTGCGTTTGATGCAGCGACTTTGTTACCGGCATCCGGATTAAACTTCGGATGGGGTTCTTATGACATTGTGACTCATAAAGTAAACGGTAAGGTTGTGTTTGTATTAGAATATGGAACAACATACTACAAGTTCTTCATTAATGAATATGCTGCGGGTTACACTTTCAAATATGCAAAATGGAACGGAACATCTTGGGATGCAACACAAACCAGAACAATTGCAAACGGAACAGATGACGCATTTTTTAACTATTTCTCATTTGATACTGGTGCAAAAGTTCCAAACCTGGAGCCTGCGAAATCTAACTGGGATCTGATGTTTACAAGATATTATACATTTTATGCGAATATTATGATGTATAAATTATCCGGTGTGATCCAAAGTCCAAATGTGACTGTGGCAAAAGTACAACCGGAAGCTCAGGCAGTTTCTACTTTTACAGCGCCTGCAGCAACAGCCTATTCCAAAAACATTACAACAATCGGCCATTCCTGGAAACCGACGATAGGCGTAAATACCGACATCGTTTATTACATTAAAGAAGGTACTAAATATTACAGACTGTATTTCACTTCGAATGGAGGCGCTGCAAATGGAAATATGTATTTCAAGTACAAAGACATTACATCTTTATTGGCTGTAGCTGATTTTGGTAAAAAAGGAAGTTTCGGAATCTATCCAAATCCAACTAAAGAAGACAAAAAAGTAAATATCTTATTTGATGTAAAAGAAGCTGCTTCTAAAAACGGAACTGTACAGATTTTTGATTTCTCCGGTAAAAAAGTTTATGAAACTTCTATCGTAAATCAATCCGGATTCTCAGCTCAGGAAGTTGACCTAAACAGACTTTCATCTGGCAATTACCTCGTAAAAATAACTTACGGCGGGCAAACAGAAACAAAAAAACTTATTGTAAAATAAGTGATATTTTCACTGGTAAATATTGATTGATTTTTAAAAATCATATACAATCGCTATTTCGCCATTAGCTTTTGTGAAAAAATATTTACCGTGGCGATTTCAGATTTTATTCTTTATAAGACCACCTTCGGGTGGTTTTTTTGCGTCTTGTCATTTGATTAAATAATGAGTAAATTTGTATAAATAATTCCATTAAAAAAGTGAATTCTCTCATCAATACCAAAGTAAAGTTTCAGGATCTCGGAGTCAAAGATTATCAGCCAAGCTGGGACTATCAGGAAGAATTACTAAAACAGAATCTCGATATCAAAATCCATAACAGGGAAAATCCGGAAGATCTAAAAGAAACCATTAATCATCTGCTTTTTGTAGAACATCCGCACGTTTACACCTTAGGAAAGAGTGGTCACGAATCCAATCTTCTCGCCAACGAAAATAAGTTGAAAGAGATAGAGGCAACTTATGTAAAAGTGAATCGCGGCGGCGATATTACTTATCACGGTTTTGGGCAGGTTGTTGGCTACCCTATTCTGGATCTTGAGAATTTTTATACAGACATTCATCGTTACATGCGTGATTTGGAAGAAGTCATCATCAGAACCATTGCAGAATATGGATTAATAGGTGAACGCTCTCCTGGCGAAACAGGCGTTTGGTTTGATGTCGGAAAACCTTACGCGAGAAAGATTTGTGCTTTAGGCGTGAAAGCTTCACGTTGGATCACAATCCACGGTTTTGCTCTAAATGTGAATACAGATATGCGCTATTTCGATTACATCATTCCTTGCGGGATTTCTGATAAGCAAGTCACTTCTATGAAAAGAGAATTGGAAAAAGAAGTGGATTACGAAGAAGTTAAACAGAAAATCAAAAAGCACTTCGCTGATGTTTTCGGATGTGAACTAATCTTATAAATAATGGATGAATGATTTTAATCAAAATAGTCAATCACTTATCTTTTATCTAATATCAATTAGAGTTACATCGTCATTCCAATATCAATTCCCTTGATTTTTCTGTAAAGATCTGTTGCAAAGTTATCCGTCATTCCTGAAACAAAATCCAGAACTCCCAAAGTTTTTTGATAAATACTATTGTCGTCATAAATAAATTGTTGCGGAATCAGTTTCAATGCCATTTTATCGTAAGATTTCCTATCGTCTTTTTCTTTGATGATGGATGGGATAAAGTGATTCAATAACTCGTACATCACATTGTAGCCAGCGTTTTCGATCTCAATAACGGCTTTGTGATTGTAGATTTTTTCAATTGAAAAACGTTCAATTTCGGTAAGTGAAGAACTTTCTGTTTTGAATAGGTCAAGAATTCCTTTGTCCAGAGTTCCGTCTATGACTTTTTCAAAATTCTTCTTATAAAGCTCCATCGTTTTATTAATTAGAGAATTGATGACTTTGGCTCTCAAATAAGAAATCCGTTCATTTTTATTGGTAATAATATCCAATTTGTCTCCTACTCTTTTGATGTCGTCCGGATTTACAGATTTAATCAAATCAAGAAACAGATTTTCACAGTCAGATGTGTTGACGATTCCGAGTTTGTGTGCATCTTCCATATCGATTATATTATAACAAATATCGTCCGCCGCTTCTACCAGCCAGACAAACGGGTGTCTTTTGAAGATAATTGGTTCTTCACTTTCGATCGCCATTCCGGTTGATTTGGCAATATCGAGAAACTGTTGCTTTTCATTCTGGAAAAAACCAAACTTCTTACGGTTGATCATGCCTTTTTTCTTCGCAATAGATTCACAGGGATATTTTGCAATGCTTGCCAATGTGGTGTAAGTCAGTTGCGCGCCGCCTTCATCTTTCCCTTGCTGCTGATGTGTCAGAACTCTTATTGCATTGGCGTTACCTTCAAAATTTAACAAATCTGCCCATTCCTTTTCACTGAATTTGGATTTTAATTGATTTTCATTTTTCTCAAAATAACTCGCAATTGCATCCTCACCGGAATGCCCAAATGCCGGATTTCCAATGTCGTGGCAAAGACAAGCCGATGCAATTACATTATGAAGCTGATGCTGATAAAAATCCTTGGACAAATCATTAATATCGCTTTTATAATGTTCTGAAATGAATTCGCCAGCCAGACTTCCCAAACTACGGCCAACAGAAGCCACTTCCAGAGAATGCGTCAAACGGTTGTGCACAAAAACACTTCCCGGCAAAGGAAAAACCTGAGTTTTGTTCTGAAGTCTTCGGAAGGCTGAGGAAAAAATAATGCGGTCAAAGTCTCTTTGAAAATCTGTTCGCGAAACCACGTTCTGCTGGTGGTTTCCGGTGCGCTGGTTGGTATAAATTGAGTTCAGATCCATAATGGATTCAAAAATAAGTTATATTTTATTTTTAACGGAATAATATTTGAGAATTTATCAAAAAAGTCATTATGCCAGAAGGTCCAACTATTGTTTTGATGAAAGAAGATCTCCAGAAAATGGTTGGAGAAAAAGTGGTTTCCGCTACCGGAAACGCGAAGATTGATAAAGATGACCTCGTCGGAAAAGTGCTGAAAGAAATCAGGCTTTACGGGAAACAAACTTACCTGATTTTTGATGATGTAAGTATCAGGATTCATTTATTAATGTTCGGCTCCTACGAAGTTGACGAGCAGACAAAGCCAGAAAAATCCCTGCAACTGGGATTAACTTTCAAAAAAGGAAAGATGTTTTTCTATACATGTTCTGTTAAATCAGTTGATAATGATTTCCTTAAAACGATCGATTGGGAAGTTGATGTAATGAGCGACGATTGGAATCCCGAAAACGCAAAAAAGAAAATGAAAGCTGAACCAAAAATGATGGTTTGTGACGCGCTGATGGATCAGGAGATTTTCTCTGGTGTCGGAAACATTATTAAGAACGAAGTCTTATTCAGAATTGGTGTTCATCCGGAAAGTCAGGTGGGTAATCTTCCCACTAAGCAACTCAATGATCTGTTGACAGAAGTCAGAAACTACAGCTTCGATTTTCTGAAATGGAAAAGAACCAATACACTTAGTAAACACTGGCAGGCTTATCATCAGAAGAAATGCCCGAAATGTGGCGAAGAAATCATCCGAAAAGATACAGGCAAAGGGAAACGATCCAGTTTCTTCTGCGGGAAGGATCAGAAATTATATTGATTCCTAAACTTTCTCATTCTTAAAGCATTACAAATACACAACTTTTTTAAGGTTTGAATTCAATTTAAATTTACTTATCATTGGCAAAATTTTATATTATGAAGCATAATTACTTATTAATTATATCTCTTATTTCATCATTTACATTCGCTCAGAACAGCATTTCATTCGAAAGTTCAGAAGCTTATACGCTTGGAAATGTTAATGGACAAAACGGTTGGGAAGTCACATTGAATAACGACGAAGAACCAATCAACAATCAGGTAATTACCTCAGAAAAAGCTTCAGAAGGTACACAATCGCTTAAAATAAGTGTGGATGCTGATGAAGATTTTGGCTGGTTCCCTATATTCGGAGCTGCTAAGTTGTTTGACAATACTTACAATTACCAGACTGCGACTGTAGAGTTTGATGTTTTCATAACAGAATTGGACGGCTCTACTTTTGAGTTTGGAACTTTTGGAATTGTGGACACGGATGAGTTTATGCCGATTTCTATCTATTCTTTCAACTACACTGGCAATCTGGAAGTGGTAAACAGTCAGGATTATGATTACGAAAATGCCAACTTCACCTGGGAAGCCAACAGATGGTACAAACTGAAAACGGTAACTTCAGAAAACAAAATAGATTTTTATATTGATGGCGTTCTAATCCATTCGATGGAGAACTTTGCCAAGACCAATATTACAGGAATCAACTTTGTTCACGATAATTTCGGAGGCAGTGCATACATCGATAATTTGAAAATCAACAATGAAGTATTAGCAGTAAATGATGCGACTAAAGGTCATATCAAACTTTATCCGAATCCGGTAAAAGACATCCTGAAACTTAACTTGCCGAATGGCGAAAAAGTATCAACTATTGAAGTTTACAACACGGTTGGACAAAAGGTTTCTGAGTTTAGAAATGCTGACGAAATCAATCTTAATCAATTAAAATCCGGTATTTACATTATTAATTTAAAGAATACAGCAGGTAAAACTTACAGTTCCAAAATTATCAAACAGTAAGATAACAAATTTCAAATCCCGTTCATTGAGCGGGATTTTTTTTGTTGAAATAATCTTAGAATTAAATATCTTTATTCAAAATTATCTAAGCAATGTCAGCAACTGTCAATAAGGAGACCCTTAATTTCCTGTCTACCCTTGAGATCAGCAACAACAGAGAATGGTTTAATGAAAACAAACAGGTCTATCTGGATGCCAAAGCCAATGTTGAAGATGTCGTGAATGAGATCATCACCGGAGTGGCAGAATTTGACTCCAGTGTGGAAAGGCTGGAAGCTAAGAACTGTATTTTCCGGATTTATAAAGACACCCGGTTTTCCAAAGATAAAACGCCTTACAAGACCAATCTCGGTGCTTCACTGGTAGAGAAAGGCCCGAAAACGCTGAATCACGCCGGTTATTATATTCATTTTGAGCCTGGGAAATCCTTCCTGGCAGGCGGTGTTTATATGACCGAACCGAAGAACCTGAAAGCCATCCGCGAAGCCATCAGTTCAGACGGCGAAGCATTTCTCAACATCCTGAATAAGAAATCATTAAAAGATTTGCTGGAACTGCAGGGAACCAAACTTGTGAGAGTGCCTCAGGGTTTTGATAAGGAAGATCCAATGGGTGACTATCTTAAGTTTAAGCAGTTTACCGTGTTCCATCCTTTGTCCGATGCCGATGTTTTGGATAAGGACTTTGTAAAGAATACGGTGAAAGTACTGAAAGAGATCTATCCTTTTAATAGATTCCTGAATGAGGCAATTTCCGGATCTCACTAATTGAAAACCTATGAGATATTTAATCAGCTTCAGTTTACTGGCCTTGTGTTCCTGTGATTCCATCAACGATTATTATCAGGGGAAAGTGACAGATGAAAACGGCAAAGCTCTGGCTGGCGTGACGGTCTCAGAACTCTACCGAAACAGACAAACCGAAACGGATGCAACGGGCTACTTCAAACTGGACAGAAGCCCAGAATGGCTCGGCGAATTGATTTTCACTAAAAATGGCTATCAGACTGATACCATTCCTTCTGTGTGGCATCAGGCAGGCGAAACCACAGAATACCGGTTTGTAAAGAAAGATACTGCTGAGATCAGACTTCGGGTTTCTACCGGGAAATAGTCTGTAGAAATATTAAACATAAAAAAGCCATCCGGATTGGGTGGCTTTTGTCATTTTGACAGTTATTTTTTGGAAGCTACGTCCGTACACTCTCTGTACACTTTCCGTACCCTAGCTGTACCTTTTCTCTATTCCATTATTTTGGTTACCTGTGTCAGATTGGCAGGATGGTCTGTTGCTGATATTGCGATCTTGGATCCTGTGAGATTTGCGTTGTTTGTGGTGGCGGTGTAGATCCATTCGTAGCCGGAATCTATGGCTGTACCCTCTTCTATCAAACTGCCATTTGCATTTTCTATTTTAACGGATACGACTTTTACAGCGAAGTCATCTACGGCTATGATCTTGATGAGATCTCCCTTTTTTCCTTTGTAAGCTGTAAGGTCTATGGATTGTATTTCCGGTGCATTGAAAAAGTCTTTCATCGCTACGTTGTAAATGCTCATCCCTTTGGAATTGTCTTCTTTTGCGGAATACATCTGTTTGAGATCCGGATTATTGATTACTGATTTTGCGTACAGAGTGGCTCTCTGGAACTTAAGCTTGTGATCTTTCTGTTTTGGAGAATCTTCTACGGTTTTGTGCTTTGGTGCTTTGGACACATAGGTTTTGCCGTATCTTTGGCTGAATACAATAAGGTCTCCTATTTTACCGCTAAGGCCGTGTGTGATGATGTTGTTTTTACTTTCCGCCATGTTTGTGTTTTTTTGTGTTGATATAATTGAGATTCTAAAATAAATATTTTATTAATATCAATTTAAGTTTGGCGGATTATTTTTTTATAAATAAGGGAATCAAAAGACTACATCAAATCCATAAGTGGACAATGCACTATCCATTTTTTGCAGAACATTCTATAGTATTGAGTAATTCAAAAAGTTGTACAGCATCATCAAAAGAAGGTGCTTTTCGGGTATTGTTTTGAATGTCTTCTGCGAGCAACTTATAGATTCGGGCTACATTTCCTACTATTGGATCTTCGGGAAAATTATTCATAATCTCAGCAGGGACTTTCATTAGCTGGAGTTCTTTTTCAGCTCCCTTTGCTCCAAAAATAGAAAGTGGCACCAGCTGTCCGTGTCCAAGATTACCTCTCACTTGTATATCGCCTTCTGTTCCGTTAATCTCCCATAAAAGATTTGTACCTCGTGATATGCCACCACGGTAATGCACAGAAATGGCTGCACCACCTGTCAATGTACCAATTATCATAATTTGGTCTTCTGCTGTTTTCAGTTTTACCTCACCAGTTTCCGACACTTTCACCGTATTGAAATTGCTTGTCATTTTGGAACTGAGTTCCAAAAAACTTCCTAATACACTGGTAACCCCAGCCAATGTATGTGCCAATGGTATCGTCAGCATAGTAGCACCATTGGTTTTATCTGACAAATAAGATAAATCTGCCACAGTCTCATTTCCCCAGTTCCCGCCGGAACCAATCAAGGTTGTGGATAGCATTTTTCCTATGTAACCATTGTTTATAAGTTGTTTTAAGTACAAAATTTCAGGTGCTACCACCATCTGAGTTCCTACAACTGAGACAACATTTTGTTTGGCTGCCATTTCGGCTAAAAGTCTGGTTTCTTCCAAACCGTTTCCGAGTGGATGTTCGCAGTAAACGTTTTTGCCTGATTCTAATGCAGCTTTTACCAACTCAAAGTGATAAGGAACTTTCACGGTAACTATGACCAAATCTATTTCCGGTGAATTGATCAGAGCTTCCGCATTCGGATAGGCATAGGGAATTTGGAAAGCTTCGGAGGCTCTTTTTGCACTTTCATAGGTTGTGTTTGCTACACCTAGAATTTCAAAATCATCTTCCAAAAATTTTAAGGCAGGTATATGAGATTTTGATGCCCAATGGCTATCCGGATTTAAACCAATAATTCCGACTTTGATACGATTTGTTTTCATTTTTCTTTTTGTTTGAATTGCAAATTTATAAGCAAACAATTAGCTTTGTACAGTACACATGCAATTGTAAGGTACATACAAAAATGTAAGTAATGGCAAATACTAAAGAAACATCAACAAACAATCAAAACAAAATTTTCATAACAGATTGCAATGTTACCTACGCAGTTCAGCTGGTTGGTGGTAGGTGGAAACTTCCTATTCTGCTGCAATTGCAAATAGAGAAAAGGCGTTTCGGAGAATTAAAAAAGATCATCAATAACATCACAGAAAGAATGCTTACGCTACAGTTAAGAGAATTGGAAAAGGATGGATTGATAACAAGAACTGTCTATGCGGAAGTGCCGCCGAGAGTTGAATATGAATTAACGAAAATTGGAAAAGATCTGATGCCTGTTTGCACAGAACTACACAAATGGGGCGCTAAACATAAGATGGAACTATTTGAAAAAGTAACAACACTAAAATAGTAATCGAACAAAAATGCTGCTTGATATTTATGACCAGAAAAGAATACGGTTGTCATCGATTTTTGAATTTTAATCTATCAAAATTTTCTCTATGCTAAAAAAATTAATTCCAGTCCTCGCCTTTCTCCTCATCCTATCCTCCTGCACCACCCAGCAAAAAGCCTGGACAGAGAATGACTGGTACGCCTACATCAAAACAAGTTCTGAAAAACTGGAGCCTGCCAAAACTTACGAGTTCTCTGGTAACATAATCAGAATGCACGGCGAAAATGTGGGGTATCTGATTTCTAAAAAAAGCTATTCCAACTATGAACTGACGCTGGATTACCGTTGGAATCTTGATGAGCAATACAAAGGGAAAGGCAAGAAAAACAGCGGCGTGATGTACAATATTCCGACCGACTCGCCGGACAAGGTTTGGCCAAAAGGGATTCAGTTTCAGATCAAGGAAAATACGACTGGGGATTTTGTCTTTCTGGATCAGGTGACTGCAAAAGTCAATGGAAAACTGGTGGAGCTCGGCGCAAGTGTCACTTCTCCCAAATTCCTGGAAAATGAAAAACCTTACGGCGAATGGAATTCTATCGTCATCAAATCTTTTAACGGAAAGATCACCCAATATCTGAACGGAAAACTGGTGAATGAAGCAACGGAAGCCACTTCTGTAGAGGGCAGAATCTCTTTAAACTATGAAGGTTCGGCAATAGATTTCAGGAATATCAGCTTAAAAAAAATCCGAAAGAATGAAAATTAAAATATCACTCTTTCGGAATAGTTTATCATTTGGATTTAAAAACCTTTTAGATTAGAAATCCTTGAGGTAATTTGTTTTATGATTTCAGATATTCCCTGATTTTATCTTTCGGAATCAAATCCAGAATATCATTCACATCAATGATTTTGTGTTCATTGATAATGCTTTCTAGTGCTTCTTTGGTTCCCGGCTCATTGACAAGTCTTTCTAGTAATCCGTAAGTATTCACCATTTTTTTGTGCGTATTTTCCTCATCGCCGCCAAACCATGAGCCGCTGAAATGATGGCTGACATAATTCTTCGGTAAGTCCTGAGAAAAATAAATTGAAGGATAAAGCGTTACATCGTGTTTCAACTTTTGGATCGTGTCGCTGTAGCGGTCTGCGCCATATTCTTTCTCAAGCATTTCAGAGAAAATATCGGTATTGATACGCTCAACAAAGCCTTCCTGTTTGTCATAATAATCGACGAAGTCTTTGGATAACTGATGCTGAGGTTCTGCCATCCAAAAAGCGGAGTAAGGAACACCTTTCACTTCGAAACCGCAAACGGCTTTCTCATCCAGAAATTCATCCAGCGGAAGTTTTAGCTCCATATCCGTATCCATGTAAATTCCGCCGTGCTCGTACATTATTTTGGAGCGCACATAATCTGAGACAAATGCCCATTTCTTTTGTGCATAAGCTTCTTTCACGTAATTGTTATCATCTACAGGCGAATTATCATCATTCCACTCCACAATTTCAAAGTCAGGATGGATTCTCTTCCAGGAATCGATGCAATGTGTTGCTAACTCAGTTTTGGGCTGGCCGCCAAACCAGCAGAAATGTATTTTTTTTGGAATCATAGGTATGTATTTGGGTTTTAAAACAAGACAATTGACTGTCACTCGTTTTTTCCTTGCAAACATCAAACCTTAATTATAATTTATTGTAAAAAAACACTTAATAAACTAAATTTAAACTTTCATTGATGTAGAAATGATGTGATAGGTATGATATTCGTTACCATTTTTATTTTTGATTAATGACCGTATGAAAGAACTAGATAACAACCGATACGAACCGAAACAATACGTAAAGATCACAACGCCGGATTGGGTGAAAAACGCCACACTTTACGAGCTTAATATTCGCCAGTTTTCTGAAGATGGAAGCTTCAAAGCTGTAGAGAAACAATTGCCGCGGCTGAAGAAAATGGGTGTTGATATCATCTGGCTCATGCCGATTCAGCCCATTGGAGTGCTTCACAGGAAGGGAAGTTTGGGAAGTTATTATTCCGTTAAAGATTATTTGGGGATCAATGAAGAGTTTGGGAATGAAGAAGATTTCAGAAGTCTTGTAAAAGCCATTCACGACTTGGGAATGTACGTGATTCTGGATTGGGTTGCGAATCATACAAGCTGGGATAATGCGCTGGTGGAGCAGCATCCCGACTGGTATATGAAGTCCAGAAAAGGAACCTTTCAATCCACAAGATGGCGGGATTATGATGACATTATAGAATTCGATTACAGAAATCCTGAACTTCGGAAATATATGACTAACGCCATGAAATTCTGGATCAAAGAATACGATATTGACGGCTTCCGCTGCGATATTGCGAGTTTTGTTCCGATTGATTTCTGGGAAAATGCAAGAGTAGAGCTAGACATCATAAAACCAGTTTTTATGCTGGCAGAAGCTGAAGATAAGGAGCTTCACCGGAAAGCCTTTGACTCTACCTACAACTGGACACTATGGAATATCCTACGCCAGATTGCAACCAATCATATCAGTGTGAAGAATCTGACTGAAGCTTACATCGCAGAGCACGTTTCTATCTTCCCGAAAGCCGGAATCCGGATGAATTTCATAGATAATCACGATAAAAACTCCTGGGAAGGCAACCAGTACAGCAACTTTGGCGAGGCTTTGAAAGCTGTCACGGTTTTCACCTTTTTGATGGATGGAATTCCGCTGGTGTATAGCGGACAGGAAGCAGGACTGGATCGTTCATTAGCATTTTTTGAGAAAGATCCTATTGACTGGAAATCCCACGAGAATGAAGCGCTCTACACTACCCTTTTTAAACTGAAACATAAAAACCAGGCGCTGTGGAACGGAAGTTATGGCGGAGAAATGGTAAGGATCATGAATGACAGGATGGATCAGGTGATTTCATTCGTTCGGGAAAAGAATGGCGATAAGGTTTTGACTTTTATTAATCTCAGTAAGGAAAGCTTCATCGCTCAGTTTGATACATCATTTGACACCGGGATTTATATGAATCTATTTGGTAACAAACTGCAGACGGTTTCCGGAACAATGATGTTGACAATGGAACCCTGGGAATATTTGGTTCTGCATCAGACGACATCAAAACTTGACTGAAGTACAAAATCGCAAACAATCAAGGATGAAAAAATTAATTTTTAGGTTCTGGATCTTCAATATACTGATCAGCATTGCTTTATTCATCATTTACAGGATCGTCATTTCTGAAACGGAGGTCGGAAATGACAGTTTCTTTGAAACCTTTATGTTTATTCTGGATCTATTACTCAGTCTTGGATATTCACTGATTTATCTTATCGGAATGCTTATTTCTTCACTCGTTTTATTTCTGAATCTTTTTGAAAAAATTGGTAATCACTTTTATTTATCCATGCTTACATTTTTAGGGATTCCTATTGCTGTGACTGTTTATATCATTTGGACAATGTATCTGGCTAATGATTTGTCAGCCGATTTTTCAATTAATTTTTTGAGAACATTTCTGATTTTCTTATTAATATACTTAATTTCAAACTTAGTGCAATTTTTAATATTCAGAAAAAAGATCTTTGCTAGCCTGCCAGATTCTGCGAACCGCGGGATTTAGCTGTGAAGATTTGCGATCTACTACACTATAATATTTTAAACTGATGTTAGAGACCATTCAGATTTTGATCTTTTTTATATAAAACAAACCTTAACTTTACCTTTTATATCAAATCAAATATGAAAATTACATTATGAAAAGGTTACTAGGTTTTCTATTTTTGATTTGCAGCATTTTTATTTTTTCACAGATTACCAAAATTTATAACATTGACGGGCTTTCCAGAAAAGCAATCATCTTTGAACCAAGCACGAAATCTGATAAATTACCTGTTGTTTTTGTTTTTCACGGTCACGGTGGGAATGCCGGTTTTGCAAGCCGGAGGATCAATATTCAGGATTATTATAAAGATGCTCTCGTTATCTTTATGGAAGGATTACCAGGACGAAAAGTTCCGGGTCTGGATCCAGACGGAAGCATGAACGGCTGGCAGATCTTCACGGATGATCTCGAAAAGCGCGATGTCAAATTCTTTGATGAAGTTTTTACAGAAATTCATAAAGATTATAAACTGGATGACAGCAGGATTTATCTTCTCGGACATTCCAACGGTGCAAGATTCGTTAATGTACTCTGGAAAGAAAGAGGCGATAAAATTACTGCGATCTGTTCCGCATCAGCTCAGGGTGGTAATTTAATTTCAGGAGCAGTTCCCGTTTCTGTATGGATGTATATAGGGAAAAATGACAAAATTGTATCTTTTGAAAGCCAAAATAATTCTGTTCCGATTGTAAAATCTAATCTTGCAATTACAACAGGAGGAAAAATTGATGGCGATAAAACGATCTTCCAAGGAAAAAACAAAACTGAGCTGGTTCTGCAACAGAGCAATGCTGGACACGCATTCCCAAAAGAATCATTACCGGAAATCACAGAATTTTTTAAGCGACATTCGAAGTAGTCAAAATCCGGGGTTGCTTCTAGCTTTAGCTATTTTAAGTAATTTATAGCCTCGTTATTTTTATTATCAATTTCAATTTATTACTTTCGAATCTATGAATTTTAAAGACATTCCAGAAATCATAATCAGACTTCAAAACGCGGATCTTGAACTTCGTGACCAATTGATTTCAGAAGGAAAATTGGGCGAAGGTTACAACAAAGAAATGGAAGCACTTCACAATTACAATGCGGAAGTTTTGAATGGAATTATCGATATTATTGGATTTCCAACCATAGAAAAAATTGGCAAAGAAGCAGCTTATGCAGCCTGGCTAGTGATTCAGCATTCTATTGGCAAACCTGAATTTATGAGAAAGTGTGCAGAACTTTTAGAAATTGAAGTCAGAAAAAAGAAAGCTGATCCAAGAAATTTAGCTTATCTCACAGACAGGATTGCCACTTTTGAAAATAAACCCCAACTTTACGGAACTCAATTTGACTGGGACGAAAATGGAGAACTAAGTCCAAACAGATTTGATAATATTACGAATGTCAATCAAAGAAGAAAATCTATCGGTCTGAACACACTTGAAGAACAAACAGAGATTATAATAACCCAAGCTAAGAAAGAAAATCACTCGCCACCAAAAGATCTTAATCAAAGAAAAAAGGAAATGGAAGAATGGAAAAAATCGGTTGGCTGGACAAAATAAATAACAAATGAAAATACCACTTTCCCTCATCTTACTTCTGCTATTCATAACGATTTCTGCACAGAATGAATATGATGAGAAAGTTTATGGAGATAACAAGATTGCAATTTCATTTCGAAAAATCCAAGATTTGGGAGAAGATCTTCCCAATTATCATCTCACAATTACCAAAAACAAAAAGATAATTGTTGAAGATTCGGTTTACAGCAAAGTTGGAGAAATTGAATTAAAAGACTTCAATGGCGATGGCATCAAAGATATTTTGATCCAGAACAGTTCAGACGTCCGAAGCAACTGGACCTATTTTCTTTATCTTTACGACAGGAAAAATAAGAACTTTACGAAAATAAAGGATTTTGAAACCATCAAAAATCCGGAATATAATAAAGATTACAAACTCATCGAGAGCCGTGTGGTTTCAGGAAGAGATTACATCAAATTCTATAAAATTCAGGGAAATACAATCACAGATCTGGACGAGATTGTATATGATGAGCATTCCGATGCTGATGATAATGGATATCAAAAGGCATTAGAGAAACTATCAAAATAAATTATGAAAAGAGTAACCGTATTTTGCGGATCCAGCTTCGGAACCGATGAGATTTATAAAACACAAGCCACTTTATTAGGAAACAAACTGGCGGAAGAAAATATTGGATTGGTCTATGGCGGTGCAAACGTAGGATTGATGGGCGCTGTAGCAGACGGCGTTTTGGAAAAAGGGGGTGAAGTTTTTGGCGTTTTACCCAACTTCTTGAAGTCAAAAGAAATTGCCCACAATCATTTGACCGAATTATTTTTGGTGGAAACCATGCACGAACGAAAAACCAAAATGAACGATCTTTGCGACGGCGTGATTGCTTTGCCGGGCGGATTCGGAACCTTGGAAGAGTTTTTCGAAATGCTGACCTGGGCACAATTGGGACTTCATAAAAAGCCAATTGCCATCCTGAATATTGATGGATTTTATAATTCTTTAATCACATTTATCCAAACAACAGTTGATAAAGGTTTTCTGAAACAGGTGAACCATGACATGCTGATTGTAAGCAATAATATTGAAGAATTATTGGATAAAATGAAAAATTACGAAGCGCCAATAGTTGGAAAGTGGATCACAAAAGAAACGCTTTAGAAGCAAAACCAATGGAAAAACTGCGTCTACATATCGAAGAAATCGTTTCATTGTCTGATGATGAATTTGAATTAATAAAACCATTCTTCTCACCAAAAAGAACTTTGAAAAATCAATTTCTGATTCACGAAGGTGATGAAGTTCAATATGAGTTTTTGGTTCTGTCAGGCATCTTCAAAGTTTTTTATCTGGACGAGCAAGGCAAAGAATTCATTATGCAGTTTGCCAAAGAAAACTGGTGGATGTCCGATTATCAGGCATTTTTCCAAAACAAAAAAGCAACCATGTATATTGAATGCATTGAAGCCGGCGAAGTTTTGGTTTCATCATTAGACGCAAGGGAAAAACTGTCTTCGGAACTTCATAAGATGCAACATTTCTACCGAATGAAACTCACCAACGGTTACATTGCGCTCCAACAAAGAGTGAAACTTTTGCTTTCCAGCACGCCACAACAGCGATACGAAGAATTTTCAAAACTTTATCCTGATCTTCTTCAAAGAATTCCAAAAAAACTGATTGCAGAATATCTTGGCATCAGCAGGGAAACGCTGAGCAGGCTTTATTCCAAATAAAAAATACCAAAGTGTGATTACGATCACACTTTTTTTGTGACTCAGCTCCTTCTATTCAAAGCTGTGTTGAACCTACTTTTGTCTTATCAATTTTAAATAATCATCAATTAAAATTATAAGGTATGAAAAAGAAAGTTTTAATCATCGTTTCAAACGCCAATTCAATTGGACCAAACAACAGAAGGACCGGAACATTTTTACCGGAAGTGGCACATCCTTATGCAGATTTTGAGAATGCAGGATTCCAGATTGATTTTGCTTCATTAACCGGCGACACGCCTTATCTTGACGGACTAGATCTTGCTGGCGACCCGGACAATTTGAAATTCCTAACCGGCGACGGCTGGGCAGAAATGCAGAAAGCAACCAAACTAAGTGATGTGGATACCAGCGTTTACGATGCCGTTTTCACACCAGGCGGATTGGCACCAATGGTCGATATGCCGGAACATCAGACTTTGAAAAAAGTACTTGCAGAAACTTATGAGCGTGGCGCAGTCGTAGGTGCAGTTTGTCACGGTCCGGTTTCTTTGCTGAATGTAAAGCTGAGTAATGGAAAATATCTAGTTGATGGAAAAAAAATCACGTCATTTACCACTGAGGAAGAAGCAATATACGCGATCGCAGATGTTCCTTTTGATCTTCAGACCGAATTATCAAAACAAGGTGCCATCTTCCACGCAGAAGCGCCATGGTCCGCACACAGCATCGAAGACGGAAATCTCGTGACAGGACAAAATCCTGCATCTGCAAAAGGTGTTGGTGAGAAAATAGTAGCTTTACTAAATCAAAAAAATTAATAATGGAAAATCAAACACAACACATCTTCATCTTTGCTAAATGGCAAGTGAAAGATGGAGAATTACAAACCGTTTTGGATCTGCTTCCGTCATTAATCGAAAAAAGCAGAAACGAAGAAGGCAATCTGTTCTACAAAATCTACCAGGATAATGCTGAACCCAACACCTTGATGCTGAGTGAAAGTTACAGAGATATGGCGAGTATAGAATCACATAAAAACTCCGATCATTATCAGGGAATTGCAGTGAAACAAATCATTCCTCTTTTGGAAAACAGAGAAGTTGTTTTGGCTTCTGAGTTGGATTTAGGATAAGAAAAAACATTTATGGATGACAGGCTGAGGTGAAAACTTCAGCTTTTTTGATTACTTTCGTTTAGGAAAAACTACATTTTCTATTATCAATTAATTCAAAAATGAAATATCTATTTTTAGGATTAGCAATCTGCCTGAAAGTTTTAGGAACGAGTTGTTTGGCGCGGTCGGAGAATTTTACAAAACTATGGCCGAGTTTCATTACGGTAATTGCATTTATAGCTTGTTTTTATTTCTTTTCCCACGCCATCAAGGAGATTCCGCTGGGTTTGGCTTACGCGATTTGGGCAGGATTAGGAATTGTTTTGACGGCTTTGGTGTCCGTTTTCTTTTTCAAACAGAAATTGGATCTGCCAGCCATCTTAGGAATCGCAATCATCATCATCGGCGTTTTAGTCATTAATTTATTTTCAAAATCTGCGATGCATTAGAAACAATTTCTTCTTTAATTAATTTATATTTCTAATATCAACTTTTAAGATATGAAACAAATAGCTTTAATTCTTTTTACTTTATTCGCAGTATCAATTTTTGCACAGAAAAAAATTGACTATTTGTCTGCTGGTAACGATTTGCTGAATCAAAACAAACCAAAAGAAGCAGAAGAAATTTTTAAAAATGGACTAAAAGAGGAACCAGACAATCTCATTCTGAAAAATCAGATTGCATTGGCTCAGATGGATCAAAAAGAGAACAACAAAGCCCAAAAAACTCTGGACGAAATCCTGAAAAAAGATTCTTTAAATGTTGCATCACTTTGGTACAGTGGTATAAACAATTACTCAAGAGAAACTCCGAATTTTGTACAAGCTATCAAATATTTTGAAAAAGCTTATCCGTTGATTGACAAAAGTTCAAAGCAATATTATGCTGTTAATTACTATATTGGAAATGCATATCGCAACTTACTTTTTTCAGAAGGCTTGTCCTACCAGGAAGTAGACAGAATGCTGGAGACCCTTAACATGTACACAGAGTTACAACCAAATGCCACGGATTATGCACAGACAAAGCAGCTAATTGAAAAAATTAAAACAAGCAGACCTCCTAAAAATGTAATAAAATGGGTGATTACTACTGAACAAAATGCATCAAAAATAATTAAGAAAAGTCTCAAAGAATAAATATGATCTTTTGATATGATCTCCAAACCCTCTAAAATCCAAGAAACCTTCTACCCCGAAACGCAAGAACAATGGCGCAATTGGCTCATAGAAAATCATACGCGCGACAATGGGATTTGGCTGGTTCAATACAACAAGAAATCTGGCAAACCATCTGTCAGCTGGAGCGATGCTGTGGACGAAGCGCTCTGTTTTGGGTGGATAGACAGTCTCAAGAAAAAGCTGGACGACGAATCTTCCATACAGTATTTCGGCAAACGGAAACCCAAAAGTACATGGTCCAAAATCAATAAACTAAAAATAGAAAAACTAACCGCCGAAAACAGAATGTCCAAAGCGGGATTAGACATCATTACTCTTGCAAAAGAAAACGGCTCCTGGGAAATCTTGGACAGTGTGGAAGAACTTACCATCCCGGAAGATCTCCTACTCGAACTGTCCAAAAAAACCGATGCAACAGAGTTTTTCCTCAGCCTCAGTAAATCTGCAAAGAAAATGATGCTCCAATGGATCGTCCTTGCCAAAAGACCTGAGACCAGACAAAAAAGAATCCTTGAGATTGCGGATGCCGCAGAAAAGAAAATAAAGCCAAAGCAATTTTAACTAATTCCTATAATTATATAATCCAAAGACCTCACTTTAAAGTGAGGCTTTTTTATTATGAATTATTCCGCAAAAGCACTTATTTGTAAGACAATTCTACTTTTTTTCAATATGACCCAAATCATACTATAAATCTATAGTTCTAATTATTTTTGGTCTGAAAAATTAGACTATGAAAACCCGCTTACAACGCCCTTTATTCTTCTCTTTAGATGTCGCTTTTAACCACGTGAAATTTTATTAAAAACTTATTTAAAACATCAGATTATCACAAGGATAATATTGTGAAATTTTTTAGTGCAGACAATAAATGAATATCGAAGAATACCTTTTAAAATTATCGGGCGGAAAAGTAAAAGAATACAGCACCGGGGATTTTATTTTTACAGAAGGCAGTTTACCTAACTATTATTATCAGATCATCGAAGGCGATGTTAAGCTTAACAACCTCAGTGAAGATGGAAAAGAATCCATCCAGAGCATTGCAGCAAAAGGACAGAGCATTGGAGAGTTTCTGCTTTTTATCAATAAAAAATATCCGGCCAATGCAGTCGCCATTTCTCCCAGCAAAATAATGAGGATTTCCAAAATCAAATTTTTAAAAATGCTGGAGGACAATCCCGATCTCAAGGTCAATATGATAGAAAATCTTGCGGATTCTCTGTTTTCCAAATTTGTAATGCGACAGATTATTTCTATAAAAAATCCTGCAACAAAACTTAAAGTTTTAATGGATTATCTTAAAAGCTCACAAACCGAAACCGCCGCTTTTTCTTTTCAGATTCCACTTACCAGACAGCAAATGGCAAGTCTTACAGGCTTGCGTGTGGAGACTACCATCAGAACTCTGAAGATTATGGAAAAAGACAATATTGTTACGATCAAAAACCGCAAGATTTTTTACTAATTAATCTTAGTAGTAGATTTTTCCCTTAATAATTTTTAAGACACCTTCTTTTTCAAAGTTTTTGATATTTCTGATAACAGTTTCTACTCTCAATCCGGTCATGGCCGCTATCTGCTGCCTCGTGAGAGGTGTATAGTATGAGAATTGGCTTTGGTTCGGACTGAAGCTTTTGTGATAATCCAAAACTCCTTTGATTCTTACATTTGCGTACAGGGATGAATTATTTTCCATCATAATATACTTCTGATAAAGCCTTTCTGCAAGGAAATTATTAACATCTCTCGCTACTTTTGGATGATCATCCAGCATCTGAATGAATTTTTCTTTTGACAGCCGCAGTACCGTTGCATTCTCAAAAACAACAGCATTCACTGGGAATGTGTGGTCTATGAATAGGAGCATTTCGCAAACACTCAGGCCTTCGCTCAGGATGGCAAATATCAGTTCTTTTCCCTGCTCATTATAATGGTTTAGTTTGATGCTTCCGGAAATAATTTGGTAATAATTCTTTGGCGTTTCGTATTCACTGAAGATGATGTCGCCTTTTTTAAAATGTTCTGTCGTTGCGCCGTAAGATTCAAGAAGCGCCTCTGATATCAGCATATTTGAAATTCATATTTTAATAGACCGAATTTACACAAAATTGTAAAGATTTAAAATTATACAGATAACAAAAATCTTAAAATCCTTCTTTTTCATAGAAAAACGAATATGATCATAATCATAAACAAGATTGAGGAGAAATTCTAATTTTGAGTATTGTAAAATGATGCAATTCCTACCACAGATAAAGGAGTTATCGAACCAAATATAGCGTATATGAATAAGAAGAAAATTTTGATCTTTGATGATGATACTGCTACCTTGGAGGTCGTTTCTATCATATTCCAGGAGATTGGATATGATGTAGAGATGGCAGAGACAGTGGATCATATCATTCCAATTGTCAGTACTTTTTTACCGGATTTGATTCTGATGGATGTAAATATCCCAATGATAGGCGGCATAGAAGCTACCCGATTACTGAAAAATCACGACTTCTACCACTCTATTCCCGTCATCATTGTGACTGCAAAAAATGATATAGCCAGGATATCCTCCCAGGCTTCTGCAGATGGGCATCTTTCTAAACCTTTTAATATAGATGAATTAGAAGAAATGGTAGAAAAACTTACTTCGGACAAAAAACACCCTTGCTGATATTAGATAAACTGAATGTGGAAACAGTTCTAATCTATTTACTGTGATTTATTTTTAACTAAATTTTACAAATTACTGTCACCTATTTCATTTACGGCACAGCTTTTATTCTACTGATTTCATATTACAAAATCTCACTACTAAAAATCATCGGTATGAATAAAAATTACATTTTTTACACAGTTCTTCTTTGCGGGTTATTAATTCCTTTCCAAGGATCCGGGCAGCAGGCTGCACAGAAGAAGTTCTCACTTTTCAATCCTGTTCCCCGCTCACAGATGAGAGAGATGGAGACCGACCGTCCCGATGTCACCGAATCCCCATACACCGTAGATGCCGGCCACTTCCAGATGGAAACAGATCTGGTAAGAACCATCAGAGAACAAAGCGAAACCACACAGACCAATACATTCCTCATCAATCAGATGAATGTCAAAATCGGTATCACAGGTTCTACCGCTGTTCAGATTGGCTTCCAGACCTACGGCAGACAAAGCGAAAAGGAATTGGACACTGATGAAAAAGAAATAACTGACGGTCACGGTGACCTCACACTTAGGATCAAGCAGAATCTGATCGGGAACGATAGTGGTAACTTCGCACTGGCATTGTTGCCTTACGTGAAATTTCCAACCTCCAAATATGAAGGCAGCCGCTTCGAAGGCGGAGTGATTGTCCCGATGCAGTACCAGCTTCCCGGGGAATGGCATCTCGGATTTCAGGTAGAAGTAGACCGTCTCAAAGATCAGGATGAGCAGGCGATGCACACAGAATTTTTACAGACCCTTACCATCAGCCACGCTATCATCAAAGGTCTGGATGGCATTGCCGAAACCTATTACACCTACGATTTCAAAGCGCACCAATTCTCCAATTACATCAACGCCGCTATCCAGATGGATGTTGCCAAAGACTTCAAACTGGATGCAGGCCTGAATCTCGGAATCCAGCATACCGCAGCGAAGCATTTTTTTGTTGGGGCTTCTGTTAGGCTTTGATAATTTTAGATATCATTTTAAATAATAATACCTCGCTTTAAAGTGAGGTTTTTTTGATTCGTAATAGACATTAGAAATATTGGTGTAAATAATTTAAATTTACCTATCAGTATATTTTCAAACAAATATCACTACATGAAAAATTTTAGTATTCAAAACTATAAATGCTTTGGAGAAACCGGAGCTGATATTACGAGCTTTAATGATATCAATATAATAATTGGAAAAAATAATTCTGGCAAAAGTTCAATCATTGATATTGTAAAATACTTAATATTATTCAATAAAGATTTTACTGGACAACAGAGAAATGGTAAGCATCCTATTTTAACTTTTAATTATGAGATGACCGAGGATCTTATAAAACAATCTTTTCCAGATAATGTAAGTGGTGGGACAATAGGATATGGTGTTAATCATCAGGAATATGGTCTTCGATATGTAAACAAGATCATTTCATTCCAAATTACTGAACTAGGAAAACTTTTTTTAAGTGTTCAAGATGAAGATATACCTAATGATATGAGGAGATACTTCGATAATTACATTAGATTAATTCCTCTTATTTTCGATAATAAATATTTTGTTCACTTAACAGCGGAAAGGGATATTCAACCTGAAATTTCATCTGCTAAAAAAGATGTTTTACCTAATGGTGATGGAGCAACCAATTTTATTCAACAAATAATTAATAGAAGTGACTTAGATAGCACATTGGTCGAGAAAATATTACTTGAGCATATAAATGAAATTACGAATCCTGATATTTTATTTACAAGAATCTTGGTTCAACTAAACGAAGATGAAAAATGGGAAATTTTTTTCGAAAATGATATTGATGGAAGAATACCTTTATCTAAGATGGGTAGTGGTGTAAAAACAATCTTATTAGTTATTATTTTAATATTAATCAAACCGCGTATTGAAGATAAGCCTATATCGAAATATATTTTTGCTTTAGAAGAATTAGAAAATAATTTACATCCTTCACAACAAAGACGACTTTACTATTATCTTCATAAATTTTCTCAAGAATATAACTGTAAATTTTTCTTTACAACACACTCAAACATTGTTATTGATTTATACTATAAACTTGACAACACACAAATATTACATATCTCAAGAAAGGATGATAAAACCGACGTAAAGACAATAAATCAATATTCGGAGTTGAATCACATTTTAGAAGACTTAGATATTAAAGCAAGTGATATTCTTCAAAGCAACTCAATAATCTGGGTTGAAGGCCCAAGTGATAGAATTTATATAAATAAATGGCTTTCATTACTTGATCCTGCTTTAAAAGAAGGATATCATTATACAATTATGTTTTACGGTGGTCGTCTTTTATCAAACATCACTTTAGATTATGAAAATTTGAAAGAAGATTTAATTCCATTATTAAAACTCAATAGAAATTGTTTTGTAGTATTAGATAGAGATGGTAAAAGTAGCACTGCCAAACTTAATGAAACAAAAAACAGAATTATACAAGAGATTGGACAAGAAAAAATTTGGGTGACTAAAGGGAGAGAGATAGAAAATTATATTACTGATATGACGATTAATAAATGGCTTGAAAAATCGCATAACATAAAAACTAAAATTGGAATAAATGCTAATCTAAAGTTTGAAGAAATTTTAGATAAAAATGAAAAAGCAAAAAAGATAAAATATAATTTAAACAAAAATAAGTTTGCTTTACAACTTGTCGATCATATTAATGAAAACGATTTAGTCACTTTAGATTTAAAAGTAAAAATCCAACAGATGATATTTTTGATAAAACAATGGAATAAAGAATAATTTATATGAAAAAATGACTCAATAGCGTGGATTTGCAATTCGTGCTTATAAACAAAGGACAACTAAACCCTCGCCCCCAAGCGAGGGTTTCCCATTTTAATCAACCCAATCTTTGTTTCCACAAAAAAAATTATCGGACAATCATTTTTATTCAATATTAATTTTATATTTGTGATAAGAACACAAAAAAAACAAAAATGATGATCGGGACTATTTATCCTTCAGCCCGCGCAAGAATCTTTGCCGGCACCACTCCACTTTTTTACAGACAAATTACCCCTTCGTAAAGCGAGAAAAGTATTAAGAAATTCCGGACAAGCTTTCAGATGAGGCTTTCAACCGTTTAGTTGGGCAATTCAACCGCTTAGTTATGGCATCTAAGCGTTTAGTCACCTCTATCAACCGCTTAGTTAAGGCAATCAAGTACTTAGTTGAACCGTTCAACCACTTAGTTGAGGCGATCAAGTACAATTTGTTACATATCAGCACTTTACAGTCATATTTAAAAACTACCCTAACACAAAATAGTAATTTTTATAAACCATTTTCAATTCAATTTTATTAACTCAAAAACCAAATTTCTTATGAAAAAAGAACAGGTAAAAAGAAATTTTATTTTAACAGATGCCGTAATGAAACAGAAAGCGGATGAGTTCATAGATCTTATAGACAGAGACATCGCCGAGTTCACAGACCGCGTTATGACAGCAAAAAGAGAACAGAATTCACAACCGTACGCAACACTGTAGATGAGTTCCCAATTGACGAGCAGTTTGAAGCCATCAAAATGGAACTGACCGAGCAAAAAGATGCCGCAAGAAACGATGTGGAAAGAAGTATGCGAAGTATCTTCAATATGGCAGCCAATGTCTTTGGGCAATTCAGTGCCAGATACAAGGAGTTCGGTAACGCCACAATCAGCCAGCAAAGTGACTCGGAACTGGTAAGAACAGCAAAAAGCACCACTACCACAGCTTCCAAATATCTTGATGAACTTGCAGAGGAAGGTCTTACCGAAGACAAAATCACCACACTCATCAGCCAGCGGGAAACTCTGGATCTGGCAATAGATGCTCAGGCACAAGGCATCTCCAACCGTGACCTTGCCACTGAAGACCGCATAGAAGCGCTAAACAAACTTTACAGTCTGGTTACAAAATATGCAGGCATCGGCCAGGATATTTTCTATGAAACAGATGAAGCGAAATACAACGATTACATCATCTACGATACGCCGGATGGATTGCCGGATAATACGCCGCCACCTGCGCCGGTGTAAAACTTTAAAATAAAAAACCTCTCAATGATTTGAGAGGTTTCTTTTACATTTCTAAAATGAAAAAATTTAATCTTGTAATATGATTCAAATTAAATAATATTCAAATGTATTTATTACATGGATCATAAAAATAAATCCTTAAAAAAATATAAATTTGCCGACTAAAATAATTTAGCTATGAAAACAAAATTACTTATTGCAACATTTTGCATTCCACTATTAGCATCTTCTCAAGTAACTTTGGGACAAAAAGATGATTTTGAAGATTATACAACTCGTAACTGGACCAAAAACAACAGTATTCCTAACGTTAATATATATGATGGTGGACCAAAAGGAACAGATGATAATTTCTTACGTATTACCTCCAGCGGAACAGGTGCTAACCTAAATCTAATGACATTGAACAATTCACAATGGATTGGAAATTACCGCAAAGGAAATGGCGCTAATAAAATTACATATGTCTCTATGGATGTTCGTAATTCAGGATCTAATGTTGTTTTCTTAAGAATGTCATTCAGATATCATAATCCTGCGCTCACGACTGAGACATGGTCGACCATTAATCCTATTGCAGTATTACCTGGTGCGGGTTGGAAGACAATTAACTTTCCAATTGATGAAAACTCGGTTGTAAGAACAGGTGGACTAAATGATTATTACACCACATTCGAAACAGTTACTGAAACAAGAATTCTTCACAGTGATGTGCCTTCTTGGGATGGAAAACCAGTAGAAACTATCTTGGATATCGATAATATAATGGCTAGGAATTCCCCAATGCTTACTGTAAAAGAAATCACAAATACTGAAATTAGAATTGCTCCAAATCCTGCTAAAGATTTTATCGTAGTTCAAAACAAAGAAAATAAAAATTTTGAATTTAGGATATTTGACTATACAGGAAAATTAATTAAATCAGGAAATACCAAATCTAATGAAAAAATAAATTTAGAAAACTTGCAAAAAGGTAATTATATTATTCAAACAAAATCGGAGAATGAACAAGTACAATCTTCAGAAATTATTAAGAATTAATTTTCGAAATTACTTTAAATAATAAGATAAAAGTAATAAACCTCTCAAATTATGAGAGGTTTTTACTTTATATTTTTGAATTACTGAAAATCATTCATCATTAAACAAAAAAGACTGCCAAAAAGATGACAGTCTTCGAAAGATAGAATTGTAAAATTTATTTTGCTTTAAAATACACTCTTCTATTTGCTTTATTTTTCCATTCAGGACATTTGGATGCAGGGTCACATTCAGGATATTTCAAATCCATTTTACCATTTCCCTGTGTTTCTAATTTTGAAGAATTAGCACCGTTGGTCACCAGATATTGTTTCACATTATCAGCTCTTCTTTGAGAAAGTGCCTGGTTGTAATCTGCAGTTCCTCTGGTATCAGTTGCTCCTACAACCACGTAAGATCCGCTGGTAGAGTTGATATAGTTGATAGCACTGTTAAGAACTGGTGTATTGTTTGGCAAGATTCTGTCAGAATTCAAATCAAATTCAATTCCGCTCATTGATGTTTCGTCAGCAGATACAGTACCATTTCCTGTGTTTGCGTTTGTCAAAGGACAACCAGCGTTTTCAACCGGGCCAGCAACAGTTACACATTTATCATTAAGGTCAATCACACCGTCCAAATCTACGTCCAATGCTACACCGGAACCGTCAACTCTTGCACCTGCAGGTGTATCAAGCTGTCTGTCCCAATCGTCGCAAACGCCGTCATTATCCACATCACCAGTTTTACAAAGTTTGATATTATCAACTTTAGTTTCCAGCTCATCTATTCTGGAGTAAATTCCCTGCAATGGATCGTGCCACATTACACTGTTGGTGTTTCCACCTAAATGAACGGTAAGACCCAATGTCGTATTGAAGAAATTATCAGAAGTGTGTGCGCTGATTCTGTTAACAGCACTGTATTGGTCGTTTCCACCACCGTCGAATTGCTCATCACCACTTACAACATACATCAATCTTCCTTCGATATCTATTCTGTTACTTATTTTATATTTCAAACCTGCACCAGCCTGTCCGAACAATGAATTAAATTTGAAAGCCTCTTTCTCAGTCGTCATTCTTTGACCGAATTCATCCTTCTGGTAAGCGCGGTAAGCCAATACACCTACACCAGCATAACCGTGAAGCGCCCATCTGTAAGGAGATTTGTTATCCACTCTTCTTAATAGGTTTGAGAAATTGATGTCTCCCAAAAGTGAGATCGCATCGTATTGTGTTCTTGCTCCAACCTGAAGATTAGCTGCTGCGTTTGCAGGTGCTGCATCTTTAGTATTGAAATAACCCTGTCTTGTTTCGCCACGGTCGTACTGTAACTTCAAACCAAATGCGTGAGAGATAGCTTTATCAATACTGAAATATGCTGAATAGCCTATAAGTGTATTATCGTTCTGGATGGATTTCAGATCTGCATTTTGCATCCAAGGAATACCACCACCAAAGGAAACAGACCAGCTGTTGAATTTTGGAGAAGCATCCATAGGCGTTTCTACTGGAGTTGTGTTTGTAGTTGAAGTTGTCTGCATCATTTCCTGCGAGAACATTACTGCCGGGCAAGCCAAGGCCAATGACAAAATAGTTAATTTTGATTTCATATAAAATAAATTTAAATTGTTTTAATTATTAATAGTACAATTGGAATAACTATACTATACTAGCCTAAATACCGAAGTATTTGGTAAGATGGGATCGTTTATTCAATTACCATACCAATAATTATAATACTTTATTATTTTGAATTATTCAAAGCATAACAGATAGTAATTTTAACAGTCGTTATCTGTTAAATCCGAGATGTAAACTTCACGAAATCAACACACAAAAAAACCTTTCAATTGCTTGAAAGGTTTTAAATTTTTTCTCATCATTATTTTTATGTAATTTTAGGTTACATAATGCCGGAAGCCATTTTTCAAAATTTAGCTGATGCTTTCTAAAGTTTCGAACTTGGCATAAGATGCTTTCAAATGAAGCAATTGTTCAGTGACCAAAATTTTACTCTCCGGGCAAAGATCGCCACTATCCAAAGCATCCTGGTAAGCATCGATTGCTGCTTTCTCTCCAAAAACTACATTTTCCAGTGTTGACTCATCTTTATCAGAAGCAAAAGTGTTTTTCACATCGATCCAAGCCCTGTGAAATGCACCCGACACGCTGGTAGAATTGTCTACTTGACCACCTTTCAGGTTGATCAAATTGATCAGATCATTTTTCATATCCGTAGATCTTGAAACCATATCATCATAAGTCGATTTAAGATCGGAGCGTGTTTCCCAGACTTTGTCTTCAACTTTTGAGAAGCCCGCTATTCTGTCGTTTGTAATGTTTAGAAGATCGTTCAGTACAGGAATTGATTTGTCGTTGTTCATAATATTTTATTTAGTGTACTCGTAGTTTTGCAATAATGGTGCCCGCTGTGCCCACAAAAAGACTTTGTGAAAATATTATGTTTTGAGGTTAATTTAATTTTACAATTATAGATTTCAGGCAATTATAAAATCTTAATTTTAACATTGTGACTTAAAATTGTCAGCCTTCCTGGTAATCGATTGATTAATGAAAAATTGGAATAGAAGGGAAATTTGATCCTAAGTTAGCCGTAAAGTGTTGATGGCGGTCACCCATTCCGTCTGGTTGCATCGGGAACAGTGGTGATTTCCGGCGTTTAATTTTTCGGTATTTCCACAATAGGTGCAGGCGTAGATATTTTCTGCTGTGATTTGATTAATTTTTTTTTGATAAGGTTTTGGGAGAACTGGTAAACCGTAACACACTTCGTCATCCTGATAATAATAAAAACTGATATTCCCAGTGGTCTCCAGAATAGCAATTCTCACTTGTCCCAAATGCTCGATGGATTCCTGGCGCATTTCGGAGAAAAATTCGTCCTTGGCAAATGTATGGTCTTTGTGTACTCCTAAAACAAACCTCCCATTCTCAATAACATAAATAGGTTCTCCTTCAATAATATTTTCAAACTTTTCACTTTTCATCGCAAAATAGGTGATTGTACGGTAAAGAAGGATGATGGCAGCAAAGACAATTACCGAAGGCAGTATCGCAGCATCCTTATTAAACATCGGGTCGCCGGCGGCTGAACCAAGAGCGATAATAATAGCCACCTCAAACAATGAAAGCTGGCGTACGCCTTTTTTGCCGGAAAGTCTTAAGATTAATAAAACCATGCTAAACATAATCAATGTCCGAATGATGATTTCCAAGGCGAAGCTGAAGTTCAGATCACCGATAAAGAGTTTGTTCCAATCCAAATCCATAATACTTTTTAAGGTGGTTTTACATTGGTTCAGATTACAAAATTCCCGCCAAGCATTCATTATGAAATAATTACGGAGGATTTACGGCTTGGTTTTTGAAGTTTGCATTTTAATCAACCACAAATATTTTTTATTATGAAAAATTCAATCTTAACAATTCTTGCTATAGCTGCACTAGTCGCTTGTGAGAAAAAGGAAACAGTAAACACAGATATGTCAGCGGACAGTTCAGCAGTAGCAATTGACTCTGCAATGCCTGCTACCGACTCTGCAGCTGTTAAAACACCTACTACAAACACACCAGCTTCTCTTACAGATCAGGACAAAAAATTTGCTGATGCTGCAGCCCAGGGCGGTATGATGGAAGTTATGCTGGGAGAGCTGGCAGCGACCAACGCTTCTGCAGCGTCTGTAAAATCACTTGGTGCGATGATGGCAAAAGACCACGGAAAGGCTAATGAAGAACTCAAAAGCTGGGCGTCCACCGCAGGTTATACTTTACCAACTACTATGAATGCCGAACAACAGAAAATGTATGATGACCTGAAAGCAAAAAAAGGAACTGACTTTGATCGTGCTTATGCCGATGCGATGGTAACAGACCATAAAAAAGACATCGCAGCTTTCAAAAAAGAAGCGTCAGACGGTGGCGAAACTTCCCTGAAATCATTTGCAGGGAAAACAGTTCCGACATTGGAACACCATTTAATGGAATCTGAAAAAACAAAAGCAGCAGTTAAATAATATTAAGGAAAGACAAATTTTGTCACTCTTTTTTAAAGTAAAAACCTCTCAATCACTTGAGAGGTTTTGTTTTATTTAATTAATGAATAACAAAATCATTCAACATTGATTTACATATAAGCTTCAATCGGCTCACAAGTACAGATCAGGTTTCTGTCGCCATAAGCTTCATCAATTCTAGAAACCGTTGCAAAGAATTTATGCGTTCTCACCCACTCCAATGGATAGGCCGCTTTCTCTCTGCCATAAGGTTTGTCCCAAGAGTCAGAGATTACCAACTGTTCTGTGTGAGGTGCGTTTTTCAACACATTGTTTTCTCTGTCTGCGTCTCCGTTTGCAATCTCATCAATTTCTTTTTTGATATTGATCAGCGCTTCAGCAAATCTGTCGATTTCGTCTTTGTTTTCAGACTCGGTTGGTTCTATCATTAATGTTCCTGCAACAGGGAAACTTACTGTAGGTGCGTGGAAACCATAATCCATCAAACGTTTTGCAATATCAGCCACTTCAATTCCCAAAGTCTTAAACTGACGGAAATCTACGATACACTCGTGTGCCACTCTGCCTTTGTCGTTTGCATAAAGGATTGGGAAATGTTCAGCTAAAATTTCTTTTAGATAATTAGCATTTAGAATTGCGTGTTCCGTTGCTTTCTTCAAACCAGAGGTTCCCAGCATTTTGATATAGGCATAAGAGATATTCAAAATCAATCCAGAACCGTAAGGTGCCGCAGAAATTCCTTCTATCGCTTCTTTACCTCCAATCGAGATATTTGCGTTGGTTGGTAAGAATGGAACCAAATGCTCCGCCACACAGATTGGTCCAACACCAGGACCACCGCCACCGTGAGGGATTGCAAAAGTCTTGTGAAGATTCAGGTGACAAACGTCTGCCCCGATATTCCCGGGACTTGTGAATCCAACCTGCGCATTCATATTTGCACCATCCATATAAACCTGTCCGCCGTGGTCGTGCGTCAGTTTTGTAATTTCCTTAATATTGGCATCGAAGAATCCGTAAGTCGAAGGATAAGTAATCATTATACAAGATAGATTCTCAGAATGCTCCTCCGTTTTCGCTTTGAAATCTTCAAAATCAATTTCTCCACTTTCAAGATTCTTTACCACAACGATTTTCATTCCAGCCATTGCTGCAGATGCAGGATTTGTTCCGTGCGCAGATTGAGGGATTAGAACGACATTTCTGTGACTTTCTCCTCTGTTTTTATGGTATTCTCTGATCACCATAAGTCCGGCGTATTCGCCTTGCGCACCAGAGTTTGGTTGTAGAGAAGTTCCTGCAAAACCTGTGATCTCAGCAAGATCTTTTTCCAATTCTTTGATCATTTGTTGATAGCCGCCAGCCTGATCTGTTGGTACAAATGGGTGAACACTTCCCCATTCTCCCCAGGATAATGGGATCATTTGAGTTGCTGCGTTCAGTTTCATTGTACAAGATCCAAGGGAAATCATAGAATGTGTCAAAGACAAATCTTTCCTTTCCAGGCGTTTGATGTAACGCATCAATTCTGTCTCAGTATGGTATTTGTTGAAAACTTCTTCTTCTAAAATTTTATCTTTTCTCAACAATTCTGCAGGAATCGAATATTCTTCTTTCAAAGTCACTTTGTAACCTTGCTTGCCTTTGAACTGAGCAAATGCCTCGATCAATTGGTTTAATTTGTCAACCGTCGTCGTTTCATTAATTGAAATACTTACAATGCCTTGAGAAAAATAATTAAGATTGATTTTCTGATCTCTCATTTTCATTCTCAAAGAAGATTTCTCCTCTTCGTGCAATCTGAATTTTACGGTATCAAAAACTGGTTCGTCCACGATATCATAACCCAAAACTTTCAGCGCATCACCCAAAGCATTGGTTTTAAAATGGATCTGGTCAGCGATAAAATTCAAGCCTTTAGGACCGTGATAAACAGCATACATACCAGCCATTACTGCAAGAAGAACTTGAGCTGTACAAATGTTGGAAGTTGCTCTTTCTCTTTTGATATGCTGCTCTCTCGTTTGAAGCGCCATTCTCAATGCACGTTTACCATACATATCTTGAGAAACGCCAATAATTCTTCCGGGAATATCTCTTTTATAATCTTCTTTACAAGTGAAAAATGCTGCGTGAGGACCACCGTACCCCATTGGAATTCCGAATCTTTGGGAAGTTCCAACGGCACAATCTGCTCCTATATCAGCTGGAGATTTCAGCTTAACCAAAGCCATTGGATCACAAGCTACAACCACTTGAAGATCAAATTCTTTATAATAAGTGATGTTTTCCGTATAATCTAATACAATTCCGTTTTTCCCCGGATATTGCAACAGAACGCCATAATAAGAATCATTAAACTGATGGTTACTGTGATTGCCTACAATCACATCAATTCCAAGACCTTCCGCTTTTGTTTTAAGAACAGAAATTGTTTGCGGAAGAACCAGATCTGAGATAAAAAATTTGGTAGCATTAGCTTTCTTTTGATCCTTAGTTCTGTTATTGAAGAACATGTGCATTGCTTCTGCTGCTGCCGTGGATTCATCAAGCAAAGAAGCGTTTGCCAAAGGAAAACCTGTCAAATCAGAAACCACGGTCTGGAAATTAAGCAAAGCTTCCAATCTCCCTTGTGCAATCTCTGCCTGATAAGGTGTGTAAGCCGTGTACCAGCTTGGGTTTTCAAGAATATTTCTCTGGACTGGAGAAGGCAAAATGGTGTTGTGGTATCCAAAACCGATATAGTTATCAAAGTTAAGATTTTTCTCTGCCAATTCTTTGGAGTGCATCAGCATCTCATATTCCGAAAGTGGCTCCGAGATGTCCAGATCCTTCTCCAGCCTGATGGCATCCGGAATGGTTTGTGAGATGAGTTCTTCAATACTCGCTGCTCCTACTTTCTTCAGCATTTCCGCTTTATCAGACTCATTAAGGCTGATGTGACGATTTACGAATTGTTGTGTATTCATTTATAAAACTTCAAATTAGATTCTTATTAATAAGGTTTGTAAATTTAATCAATTTTGTAAATATCTCTGAAAATGAAAATATGATAAAATCTATCATCACCATATTATTCATACAAATCATATTTTTAAAAACTATTTATTATAAATTAAATCAATTTTCTCCGAGTACTTTTTGAGAACAATATTCCTTTTAATTTTTAAAGTCGGTGTGATTTCTCCACTTTGGATCTCAAAATCCGCAGGCATCAATATAATTTTTTTTATTTTCTCAAAACCAGAGAGATTAGTTTGGATTCCGTCAATCAATTCCTGATAGAAGGATTTGACCTTTTCATTTTCAACGATTTTTTCCCAATTTGTAAAAGGAATATCCATCGTTTTTAATTTTTCTTCAAGTGTTTCAAAATTCGGAACGATGAGTGCTGAAACAAACGGCTTATCATCTGCAATCAACAGGATTTGGTTGATGTAACTATTGTTGGAAAACATATTTTCGATCTGTTGAGGCGCAATGTACTTTCCATTGGAAGTTTTCATCAAATCCTTAATTCTATCAGTAATTGTCAGGTTTCCTTCATTATCCACAATCCCGGCATCTCCGGTCTTCATCCAGCCATCTTCTGTAAAAATCTTCGAAGTCTCTTCCGGATTATTGTAATAACCTTTCATCACGCCGCTTCCTTTTACAAGAATCTCGTCATTCTCTCCTATTTTAATTTGCGAATCGCCAATCAGTTTTCCTGCTGTTCCGTATTTGTATTTTGTAAAAGGGAAAGCTGTGATGGTTGCAGTGGTTTCCGTCATCCCATAACCAACGGTAATATGGATTCCCATTGCATCAAAAAACTGTGTCACTTCAGACGAAATAGATGCACCGCCACAAGGCATAAACCAAAGTCTTCCGCCTAATTTTGTTTTGATTTTATTAAAGACCAAAGTATTAGCAATCTTATATTTTTGATTTAATAAAAAAGGAACGTTTTGCTGATTTCTTTTTCTTTCTGATACTTGAGTTCCTGTTTCAATAGCCCAATTGAATATTTTCTTTTTTGTTGGAGAAGCTGATACAAGCATTTCGTTGATGCCTGCATAAATCTTTTGGTAAAATCTCGGAACGGAACACATTGTCGTAGGTTTTACTTCCTGAAGGGCGTTTGCAATCAATTTTGGATTTTCCAGAAAGCTGACTTTAGCACCCATCGAAAAACAAAACAAAGTCCAACATCTTTCGAAAACGTGGCTGAGTGGCAAAAACGCCATCGACTGTTCTTTCTCAAAATCTTTAAAATTGAAAAAAGCAACGTGCGCATCAAACGCTTTTTGGAAATTGCCATGTGTCAGCATCACGCCTTTCGGGATTCCGGATGTTCCGGATGTGTAAATGATTGTTGCCAGATCTTCATCCAATCTTTCTACAATCTGAAATTTATCCGAAGTATTTTCTATAAAATCTGCTAAAAAGAAAGAATGATCCTTTAAAGTAAAATTCTTTTTTGCAGAGATAATTGTTTCTAAACTTGATGTTTTCCCCAATAGATCGTAACAGATTTCGTATTGATCCTTGTCACCTGTCAAAATAATTTTCGGCTCCGCATGATTGATGATATACTCAACCTGGTCAGCACCATTTGTTGAATAGATCGGAACTGTCACTGCGCCAATCGCAAGCGTTGCAACATCCATAATGATCCATTCCGGGGAATTGTCGGCATAGATTGCCACTTTATCATTTTCTTTGACACCAGCTTCTATCAGTGCATTTGCTGTTCTGAAAACCATCTGCTTGAATCGCATCCAGGTCAGTTCTTTCCATTCGTCATCTTTTTTGAATCCTACAGAGGCTTTCTGTGGAAATCGTTTGGTGTTCTTATTCAGAAATTCCGTAATGTTCATTAATTTGATTTTGAAATGCTCTCAGCATAATTTTTCAGATGAAAATCTATACTTTCATCGATTGGAATAAATTCGTAATTCAACGTTTCACGGATTTTTTTGTTGCTAATCTTCGAATCCGATTTGATGGTTTCGACGTTCGTTTTATTCCCTAATTTAAGAATTGGAATAAACCAACCGAGAATTGCAGAAAAAAACGGAAGTAAGTCAAGAATTGAATTCGATATGATTTTCGCAGGTTTTTTCCCGAAATATTTTCGAACTTTATCTGCAATGTGTTTGTATTTTACGACTTCAGATGTTAGTATAAAACGTTGTCCGAAGATGGACTTTTCCATTAATTCAACGGCAATTTTCGCAACGTCTCGTACATCTACATAAGCTGTGGAACCCGGAAAAGTGAAACCGTTCGACATTTCTTTGAACAGTTTTCCGCTGCTGTGATTCCAGTTTCCGGAACCGATGATCAAACCAGGATTGATGATTACCGTGTTCAAACCTTCTGCCGAAGCGCGCCAAACTTCCATTTCTGAAACATATTTGGAAATGGCATAATTGGAATGATCCAGTTTTTCATTAAAATCAGAATTCTCGTCCATTTCGCCTTGTTCGTTATAGCCATCCAGGACCGCGATGGAACTTACAAAAAGGAATTTGTTAACTTTCAAAGGGTCAATTGCCAACAATAATTTTTCTGTGGCTTCAGAATTATTTTTATATAATTCTTTTTCTGCGCTTGGACTGAAACTGACTTTTGCAGAGCAGTGATACACTTCTTCAGCATCTTTCAGAGCATTTTCGAGAGAATCGTGGTCATCAAAATCAATATTAACCCACTCGATTTGGTCAAAATAAAAATCGGGCTGATCTGTATAAAATTGATAGGATTTCCGAACGTCTTCAAGATTGCTGGTTTTTCGCTTTGTTGCTCGGATTTTTTTTCCTTTTTTCAAAAGTTCTAAGGCTATCACCCTTCCCAAAATTCCTGTTGCGCCTGTAATTAAAATCATTCTTCAATTGGTTTTTCGGGTTCGATTTCAGTTGCTTTTTTCAGAAACTGAATGATGAAATAGGAGTTTGCAAAACAATAAGCGGTAATAATACCAACAAAATACCAGAAACTTTTACCCTCCAAAAAATATTCTCCATTTCCGGAAATTGAATCTCTGAGTACCAGAAATAAAATCCCCAACAGAAAAAGATTGATTAATACTGAGAATATTAGAATGAATTTGAAGATTTTTTTTTGAGACTTAATCATGATTTCCAAAGATAAAACTTCAAATTAATTCTGCAAGAATTCTTTTACAGCCGCATTGAAATCAACAGGATTATTGGCCTGAACCCAATGTTCTGCATTAGCAATTTTAATGATTTTTGAATCCGGAAATTGTTGTCTGATCAGCAATTCGTCCTGGGGTAAAATGTAGTTGGAATTGGCTCCGGCAACAAACAATGTTGGTCCTTTGAAAACCCCAAACTTGATGGCATTGGAGACAAACTCCGTATATTTTTCCGCTAAAGTAATGAGATTGAATCGCCAATCTAGCTTTTTATCATCTGTCCAATAAAGATTTTTCATCAGAAACAGAATGACAAATTTCTCGTGAATATATTCGCCTAAAACTTTTTCAACGTCTTGCCTGGATTCAACTTTCGAGAAATCTACAGTTTGTAAAGCTTTGATAATTCCCTGATGATGTGGCGGATAAGCTTTTGGAGAAATATCAACAACGATTAATTTGCTTACTTTCTCAGGAAATTTGACAGCGAATTGCATTACGGCTTTTCCACCGAGTGAATGTCCCAGAAGATTAACTTTTTCAATTTTATGGAATTCCATGTAATTGAGAATATCATTCGCCAAATCGTCGTGAGACATAGATTCCGAATGAAAACTGCGTCCGTGATTTCTTAAATCCAGAAGATGCGTAGGCATCAATTCCCCAAATTCTTTCCCGAAACTTCCCCAGTTGTCCAGCATCCCGAACAACCCGTGGAAAACCAAAAGCGGTGTTTCTATTCTTTCTTCTCCGTATATTTTTGAGTGTAATATTTGCATTTGATTCAAATTATTTTTACCATTTCGCCAACCTTTTCAAATAAGCCTGAACCGTATTTTCCAAACCAAGATAAAGCGCTTCCGAAATCAAAGCGTGACCAATGGAAACTTCCAGAAGATTCGGGATATTATCTGAGAAATATTTCAGATTATCCAAACTCAAATCGTGTCCGGCATTGATTCCCAAACCAAATTTCTCCGCTTCTAGCGCCGTTTCTACATATAAGCTGATCGCTTCCTCTTTACCTGTAGGATAATTGGTTGCGTAGGCTTCTGTGTAAAGTTCGATTCTATCTGTTCCTGTTTCTGCAGCAAATTTTACCATTTCGGGATTTGGATCCAGGAAAATCGAGGTTCTGATTCCAGCATTTTTGAATTCAGAAATGACGGATTTTAAGAAATCAAGATTTTTTTCACAATCCCAGCCAGCGTTGGAAGTGATTACATTATCAGCGTCGGGAACCAAAGTTACCTGCTCCGGTTTTACTTCCAAAACCATATCAATAAATGGCCGATGCGGATTTCCTTCGATATTAAATTCAGTTTTCACCAAAGGTTTGAGATCGTAAACATCTTTTCTTGTAATATGTCGTTCGTCCGGTCTTGGATGAATTGTAATACCTTGTGCTCCGAATCTTTCCAGATCTACAGCAACCTGGGTAACACTGGGAACATCGCCGCCTCTTGCGTTTCTTAATGTTGCGATTTTATTAATATTGACACTAAGTTTAGTCATAAATGATTATTGATGAATGATAAATAATATTTGTTAAGCCTTTTGAACAATATCGAGTTCAAATTCCTTAGCAGCAGACAATAGATGATCAAAAATATCAGACTGTATATTTTCGTATTTTTCTGTATCTGCCTCGGTTGCAAAACAGTAGATTTCTAAAGGCAAACCTTCCGGCATACTTTGTAACTGTCTTACAAGAATGATTTCTTTCTGATCGATTTGATCATTATTATTAAGATAATTCTGAACATATTTCCGGAAAACCCCAATGTTGGTCAACTGAGTTCCGTTGATAATCTCTTCTGGATTTTCTATTGAATTTTTCTCGTCCAGAATTTCTTTTTCTTTAAGATTGAGATATGTTTTGATAAGGTTTATTTTCTTTAAACGGATCATCAGATCATCATTAACAAACTTCAGGGACTTCATATTGAACATGATCGATTTCTTGATTCTTCTTGTATTTTCGTCTGAAATAACCTGATAATTTTTAATTTCTGTTGTCAGTAAATCATAAGTTGGAATCGTGGAAATTGTTTTATCGAAATTCTTGATTTTGGTTGTCAGAAGACTTATATCTTCAATATTTCCCTCCAATGAATATTTTGGAATAGAAACCCAGTCTCCTACTTTGATATTCTTGGAAGTGGCTACGTGAATTCCGGTTACAAATCCCAGGATAAGATCCCGAAAAATCAAAACCATAACCGCAGTTATGGCTCCCAGACTTCCAATGATGGTTGTACTATTGATCCCGAAAACAACACAAATTCCAATGACGGAGAAAATAAAAATTCCAATGGTTTTTACAGTCTCCGAAACAGTTCTTATTGCAAAATTCTTGTAATAATCTTTTTTGATTAAACTATAATATTCTAAAGCTTTAAGAGAGCGGAAAGCCATTCCTGCAATCACGAGAACTATAGCAAAATTGATCATTCTCTCCGAAAAGATCGTCGTTTTGGTCAGATGACCAAGAAAAATGGAAGTCTGTATAGATCCGGCAATCAATAGAGAAAAAATGTGCGAAAGGGAATTTGTTATCCTTGACTGATAAATAGATTTCATCACAGGATATTTGTCCTCATTCCCAAAAAACTTGAAAACAGAATTGATTACAATCTTGAAAATGAAATCAAAAAGTAAATAGACGAGAAAGATTAAAAGAATTTTTGCACCAATCTGAACAAAAAGATTCAGACCGTCCGGAAAATATTCTGCAATATATTTATACAGAAACTCGGTTGCATCTTGTATTAAATCCTTGGTATCTTGTAATTGGTCATTCATTGGTGCAAAATTAGTAAATGAATATTAATTTACACCATTAAATAAAACCTTAAAATCCTCATTATATATTAAAAATCAACACGAAAAACCACCTCCGCCGGGCATCATTGTTCCGGTTTCAGCAACTTGCTGATTTATCATTTTAAGCATATCTTGTCTCCATTGCTTACAATTATCTTGACCAAAAATTCCACATGGATAACCAGTATAGGTTTGTGTTCCAACTAATTGTCCTCCACTATAGAAATTAACAGTAAGAGAGCAAGTATCTTCTTGCTGAATTTTTCTTTCAAAATTGATTGCATTTGGTATTTCTGCCTTGTAAGGATTAACAGTTAAAAATGATGAAATTAATATTAATAGATAAAAAAAACGCTTTTTCATAATAAAGATTAATAAATTTACTCAAATATAAATAAATTATTTTAATATTTAGCAAATCAAACTATGGATCCAACCTTAATCAACATTATTTCCTTAGCACTCCTTTTCATAGGACTTTTAGGAACTTTCCTTCCCGTTTTACCGGGACTACTATTAAGTCTATTTGGACTTTTAATTTTCAAATTCGGGACAGAAAATGATATGCCGATGATCTACGTCTGGATTTTTGTCTTACTGACGATCATTTCCACCGTCCTGAATTACGTCATTCCTGCAAAAACCAACAAAAAATACGGAGGAACTCGTTACGGAAGTATTGGATCTTTTGTGGGAACAATCGTCGGATTGATATTTATTCCTATTCCGTTGGGATTTCTAATCGGAATGCTTCTGGGCGTTTTTGTTGGAGAATTATTACACGACTTCAATGACAGAAAGAAAGCTCTTAACTCTATGAAAGGTGCTTTTATTGGATTTGTTTACGGAACTGGTTTTAACCTGATGGTTGGACTGGCAATGTTTTTGGTTGTAGGATATTATATTTTCTTTTAAAAAAATCCAGTGATGAATATTAAAATCTTCTTTTGCATTCCTCTTTTATTATTAATGAGCAACTGCAAAACACAAACTTCAATTACAGAAGCATCTACGGTTGCTGATAATACAGTAACCATTGGTCTGGAAAAACAAGTAAAAATTCCTAACTCAAATGTAAGCCTTCAGTTCAAAGAAGTTATGGAAGACAGCCGTTGTCCGGTGAATGTGACTTGTGTTTGGGAAGGAGTCGCAACTGTAAATATGGCAGGAATTTCCGGAACTCAGAAAACCAATTTCCAGGTTGGAACCAGAGATTTCCTTCCCAAGAATGTTACCAATTCTTTTACTTTTTCCGGCTATAAATTCACATTGACAGAGCTGAAACCGCAACCTGGTGCAAAAGAAGAGCCTGTAACAGTCAGTTTTAAATATGAAAAAGAAAATTAGTATGAACATAATTCATAATTCATAATTCATAATTCATAATTGAAAAATTATCCCCAAACAATCGGATTTTTCCCTTTCTCTAAAAGATAATTGTTAATTTTAGAAAACGGTTTGCTTCCGAAAAATCCTCTGTAAACTGAAAATGGAGACGGATGTGCGGATTGAATAATGAAATGCTTAGTCTCATCAATTAATGAGACTTTTTTTTGTGCAAAAGAGCCCCAAAGTACAAAAACCACATTTTCTTTTTGATCCGAGATTTGCTTAATGATAAAATCCGTAAAGGTTTCCCAACCGATATTTTTATGAGAATTTGGTTCGTGAGCCTGAACAGTTAATGTGGCATTCAAAAGGACAATGCCTTGTTTTGCCCAGTCTTGTAAATCATTATTTTTTCTTTCAACGCCCATATCATCTTTCAATTCGATGAAGATATTTTTGAGAGATGGCGGAGCAGTTACATTTTCTGAAACCGAAAAACATAGCCCGTTTGCCTGTCCGTCGTTATGATAAGGATCTTGACCAATGATTACGACCTTCACATCATCGAATTCTGTAAGTTCCAATGCACGGAAAATCTGTTTCGTGGGCGGAAAACATTTTTTAGAATTAAATTCCATTTTTACTTTCTCCCAAAGGTCTTTGAAATAAGCACTTTCTTTAATCGGTTTCAGAACATCGGTCCAGGTCATAGCAAGATTTTTGGCAAAATTAAATTTAGAAATCGATTAATGCAAATCTGCTGACATTTACGTCAATTAAAGTTAATTATTCACAAATATCGTTTGGCTTAATTTTATATGTAATAAATTCGCGGAAAATATACATTTTCCCATCAATTTTTAGAATGAAAATCTGGAACACATTTATCTTTTCGATCATTTTTATGGCTCATCTTTCAGCACAAAACACCATTATTGTAGGCACTTACACCAATAGTGAAAAGTGCAAAAGCGGTGGAATTTATATTTTTGATTTTGATGAGAATACTTACCAATACAATCTAAAATTCCATACTGAAAATGTTATCAATCCAAGTTTTGTAAGCCTGAGTCCGGATAAAAAATTTCTTTTCTCAGTGAATGAAGATGGCTATAAAAGCACGATCACGTCTTTTTCAATTGATGAAGCTGATGGAAGATTAACCAAAAAAGATCAGAAAAAAACACAGGGCGAAGATCCGGCTTTCCTGATTTCTGACGATCAAAATGTCATCACAGCCAATTATTCCGGCGGAAGCATCAACGTTTTTAAGCGATTTGAAGATGGAAAATTATCCGAAGTGTTTCAGAATATTAAGTTCGAAGGAGTTGGTGTAAATCCGAAACGTCAGGAGAAGTCGCACATTCATCAGGTTCAGTTTTCTCCGGATCATCAATATGTTTTGGCAACGGATCTTGGATTAGATAAAATTTACGTTTTCAAATATCATCAATCGGGAGAAAATGTTTTAGAAAAAATTGGAGAATTTGATGTGAAGAAAGGTTCAGGACCAAGACACATTGCTTTTGATAAAACAGGAAAATTAATTTATTTGGTTCAAGAACTGAGTGGCGACCTTTCTGTTTTAAGTTTTAATGAAGGTAAAATTGAATTGATTCAGGAAGAAACGTTGTTATCCAGAAAAGTAAGATTCCATTTCCGCGCTGCTGATATTCACTTGTCTGAAAATGAAAAATTCCTCTACGTTACGAATCGTGATGATGCGGATGACATTACGACTTTCAAAATTCTGAAAAACGGGAAAGTCAAAAAAGTTCAGCAAATCAAAACCACAGGTAGAAATCCTAGAAATTTTGCCATCAGTCCTAATAATAAATTGGTGCTAATTGCCAATCAGGACACCAATAGAATCAATATTTTCACCAGAGATTTGAAAACAGGCGAATTGACTTCAACCAGAAAATCAATTCCAGTCTGTAGTCCTGTGAATGTTATATTTTACGAAAAAGGTAAATAATTTTGCTTCAAAACAATATTTAAATTAAAACACAGTTATTAATAGTTAATGCTTGATGAAATCGATGCTTGATAAAAAAATTATTCTCTCTTTCTTACTGATTTTCATTAGCAGTTTGCTCTTCTCGCAGACTGACAAAGAAAACGAAATCGAAAACGTCGTTATCCAAGGCGTAAAAAAATACAAAAACAAAAGAGAAAATCCTGCATACGCAATTATGCGCGAGGTTTGGAAAAAGAAAAAATCCAACGGATTGCTCCTTCACAAAGATTACAAATACAAAACTTACGAGAAAATAGATTTCCGCCTGGATAATATTGACAGCGCTTTTACCAAAAAAAGAGCTTTCCGTGGAATGGATTCTATCATTTTCAAATACAATGATTCCTCGGAAATCGCAGGAAAAGCTGTTCTACCAGTCTTCATCACCGAAAGTATTTTCGAAACCTACGGAAAGAATGACCCGAAAAAAGAACGTAAAGATCTTTTAGCAACGAGACTATCCGGTCTCAAGAACAATCAGATCGTAACGAAGACTGTCCAAGGTATGTATAAGGACATTAATATTTATGATAACACGATCAATTATCTGAATATCGGTTTTGTAAGCCCTGTTTCCACGGATGGTTTTGGTGTTTTTGATTATAATATTACAGATACAATTGAGGTCAATACCGTCAGAAGTTACGAGATCAGATTCACACCGAAAAATCCGGAAGCTCTTGCGCTTAAAGGCAGACTTTATATTTCGATGGACAAATATAATGTGATGAAGGTGGAAATGGAAACGAACAAAAAGATCAACATTAATTTCGTTAAAAAAATCTCCACGGATTTGGAGTTTGATAATCCCGACGATTCCACTTTTATCCCAACCAGAAATGAAACGACAATCAATCTCGTCACCAATGATAAAGACAAAGCAAAATCCATCATAGCAAGGCGAGTCGCCAATTATTCGGATTATGAGTTTGATAAAGGAATTCCGGATGATTTTCTAAATAAAATCGTGATCCCGGAAGATGAAATGGTTGCAAAAGATGAAAGTTATTGGGAAACCAACAGAACAGAAGCACTTACAGAAAGCGACCAGAACATCTATAAAATGTACGACGAGTTAGCAGAAAATCCGAAGTACAAAAAGATTGTGAAAATCGTGGAAATAGGAAATTCCGGCTATTTTCATATTGGGAAAGGCATTGATATTGGAAATATATTTCAGTCATTTGGATACAACGATATTGAAGGCGTAAGATTGCGAGGCGGCTTCCGAACTTATCGTGGCAAAAACGATATGTGGAGAATTCAGGCTTACACGGCTTACGGTTTCCGCGATCAGAAATGGAAATTTGGAGGCGAAGCCAAATATATGTTCAACAAGGACAACCGATTTATGATCGGAACTGGATATAGAAAAGACGTGCTTCAACTTGGTGTTCAGCTGACGACGGATGAAGGCATTATGACCAGATCATTCGCTTCTTCTTCTGTTCTTAACAGCGGCGAAACTACATCTATGAGTTCAGTAAATCAAACCAATATTTTTACAAGCATCGAACCTTGGAAAAACTTCCAGATAAGATTGGATGCGACTGCTCAGAATATTAAATCGGCAGATTCTAATTTATTCAACATCGATTACTACAGACAAGGTGTTCTAAGAAATGATCTGAATGACACCAGATTCACCACAACGTTGATATACAGACCAGGAATCAAATTCTCTACCTATGGCGTGGATCGATACGAGATGACTGCTTTGGCAACGAATCCATCAATTATTTTAAAATACACGAAAGGTGTGGGCGGTGTTTTCAATTCAGATTTCAATTATAATAAATTGCAATTTTATTATTATCAACCCTTCATTTTGGGGAATTGGGGACGTTTGTTCACCAATGTTGAAGTTGGTAAAAACTTCGATTCTCTCCCACTCGCTTTGCAGAATGTAATGCCTGCCAACCAATCTTACGGTTTGGTAAGAGGAGTTTTCTCGTTGATGAATTATTACGAATTCGTTGCAGATTCTTACGCAGTTTTGTTTTTGGAACATCACTTCAACGGAAAGATTTTGTCTCAGATTCCATTAATTAAAAAACTGAAACTTCGTGAAGTTGCCTTTTTCCGTTCAGGAATTGGAAGCCTGAAACAAGGCACAATCAATATGAATGCGGGGAATCTTACGCTTAGCGCTCCGGAAAAACCTTATTATGAATATGGTTTTGGTATCGAGAATATTGGTTGGGGAAATTTCAGATTGTTAAGATTGGATTTCAACTGGAGAGGAAATTACCTCAATCATAATACTTCTGCGACTTCCGAGGTTAGAAAATTCGGTGTTCAGTTTGGTTTCCAGATGAATTTTTAGGAAATTTGTTGAAAGTCAGATTTATATTTAAATCTGTGACAGAAATCTCTAAAACTCCTTCTCAATGACAATCCAGAAAATCACGCTATTTCTAAGTTTTTTAATTTTCACAAGTCTTTATTCGCAAAGAGAATTTGTATTCTTTGGTTCTTATAACTGGGAAAAAGGTTCAGAAGCTGTTTACGTATATGAACTTGATACAGAAAGCGGAAAATTGACCAAAGTTGCTTCATCATGTGATGTCATTAATCCGGGTTACATTACTATTTCCAACGACGGAAAATACGTTTACGCCGCATCCGACGCAAAAACTCCGAACTATGGAACAGTAAGCTCGTTTGCTTTTGATGCCGATAAAAAATCATTGACTTTCCTCAATCAACAAAAAACAGGCGGCGAAAATCCCGTTTATGTGAATGTTGACAAAAGTGGAAAATGGTTGATTAATGCAACTTACAACTTAGCAACGATTTCAGTTTTTCCACTTCTTGAAAATGGAAAAATTGATTCGATAGCGCAACATTTTACATTCACGGAAGGAAGTGGTATTAACCCAAAAAGACAGGAAAAAGCACACACGCATTCTGCTGTTTTCTCACCAGATTACAAAACTGTACTTGTTGCAGATTTGGGCGCTGACAAAATTCTACAATATCCATTTGACTTCAATCAGGAAAAACCTTTGATAGACAGTCAAAGTACATTTATCAGTACAAAACCTGGTAGTGGACCAAGACATATCACTTTCAGCAAAGATGGAAAATTGGCTTATTTGATTGAAGAATTAGCTGGAATGATTTCCGTTTATGATTTTTCCGAAAACAAGTTGAAGGAAATCCAGAGAATTGCAACGCATCCAGACAAAATCAAAGAAGGTTTTGAAAGTTCTGATGTCCACATTTCGCCAGACGGAAAATTTCTTTACGCGAGCAACAGAGGAAAAGAAAATAACATTGCGATTTTTAAAATCAAAGAAAATGGAACTTTGGAATCTATCGGTTATCAATCTGTGAAAGGGAAACATCCAAGAACTTTTGCGATAGATGAGACAGGAAAATTCATTATTGTAACTAATGTTATTTCTCAAAATGTAACCGTTTTCAAAAGAAATATAGAAACCGGAATGTTGAAAAAGGTAGGCAAACCAGTTTCTATTAAAAATGTGACTTGTGTGAAGACGAAGATGTATTAATTGCTTCCACTAAAACTGTAAACATCTCCAGATTTATTTTTACATTCTCTGAAAAATTCTTTTGGCAAACCATTTTTAAGATTTATTTTAGATGCAACATTTTTATCACAGTTCGAATCTAAATTTCTAAAAATCAAAATTCCATTGTGCAACTCAGTTGGTAAATCAAGAATAACAGACACATTATAGTTTCCTAAATATTGATTTTTTTCATTAAAGATTAATATTCTGTTCGTAAATCTTTTTGACAATCCCCAGACCCAAACCGAGTTCATAACTTTGTAAATTTTCCTATCAGGGGTTTTTACTTTGCCTAAATATTTTAAATGAGTTTCTGTTCGTCCTTTCTCATTCCAATTTCCAAAAATAAATTCTTTATCAATTATATTTTTACGCAGTACTTTTAATCTAATGTTTTGGTCATTGATTTGTGTTTTCCATAAAAGTGGAAATATTATTAATAGTAGAAATAAGCTTTTCAAATTGATGAATATTTAAGACTTTGATATGAAATTTTACTGTCTTTAAAAATACTTATAAATTACCTTATCTTTGCAAAAAATCGGAATTGGACGTTAGAGCAAAAAAACACCTTGGTCAGCATTTTCTTACAGACCAGAATATCGCACGTGACATTGTAGATTCGCTTTCTTTGGAAGGTTACAAAAAAGTTTTGGAAGTAGGTCCGGGAATGGGCGTTCTTACCAAATTCCTTCTGGAAAAAGACGTTGAAACTTATGTTGCGGAAATCGATAACGAGTCCATCGATTATCTCAAAAAACATTATCCAAAATTAGAAGAGCAACATTTCGTTGGCGACTTTCTGAAGACAGATATTCCAGCAGTTTTTGGTGGCGAAGAATTGGCTGTGATTGGGAATTTTCCATACAATATTTCGTCTCAGATTTTATTTAAAATCATTGATAATTTCCAGTATGTTCCGGAAATGAGCGGAATGTTCCAGAAAGAAGTTGCAGAGCGAACTTCCGGCGTTCCAAGGACAAAAGATTACGGGATTTTGTCAGTTTTGGTTCAGGCTTATTACGATGTGGAATACCTTTTCACGGTTCAGGAAAATGTGTTCAATCCACCACCAAAAGTGAAATCCGGCGTTATCCGAATGAAGCGAAATCTGAAACCTGGATTGGAAGGAAATGAAGTTCTCTTCAAACAAATCGTGAAAGCTGGATTTGGACAAAGACGCAAGAAGATGAGTAATTCTTTAAAAGTTCTTGGGATTCCTGAAGCTATGCAATCGCATCGTTTTCTTGACATTCGTGCGGAGGAATTGTCTGTTGCAGATTTTATTGATTTTACGAATGAGTGGAAGAATAGTTTGTAGGTTTTAATTCTCGCAGATTTAATTGATTTAGCAAATTCTTTCTATAAATTATTATATTAAAATTTTACTTAAAGTTTGTCATTCCGTAGGAATCTCGAGAGTCAAGTTTAGATTCCTGCGGAATGACAAATACGACAGTCATTAAGCTTCTGGAAATTTAGTTTAAATTCCTTATTTTTGTGGTATGGAAAAAGTGGTATTGGTAAATCCGAACGATGAAGTTTTGGGGCAAATGGAAAAAATGCAGGCGCATGAAAATGGACTTTTGCATCGTGCATTTTCGGTGTTTCTATTCAATGACCAAGGCGAAATGCTTTTGCAGAAACGTGCTGACGAGAAATACCACTCGCCAAAACAATGGACCAATGCTTGTTGTTCTCATCCAAGACTCAACGAATCTTATCTGGATGCAGCGAAAAGACGCATCAAAGAGGAATTGGGAATCGATTGTGAGTTGACGGAGAAATTTCATTTTATCTATAAAGCAGATGTTGGAGACGGACTTTGGGAACACGAATTGGATTATGTTTTCACGGGAAATTTTGATGGAGATTTCAATCTAAATCCTGAAGAAGTTTCGGAAATACGATATGTATCTATTGCTGATTTGCAAAAGGAAATTTCTGAAAATCCTGAACATTTTACCGAATGGTTCAAAATCATTTGGGCGAAATATCGCAATCAGTTGAATTAATCCCGAAAATATTACTTAACTTTATTATCAAATCTCAGAATTATGAAGGCTTTGGTAATTGGTGCAACTGGCGCAACGGGGAAAGATCTTGTAGATCAACTTTCTCAAGACCCGGAATTTGAGCAAATTGATATTTTCGTACGACGACGTTCTGATTTTCATAATGACAAGATCACGGCACACATCGTAGATTTTGACCGACCGGAGGAATGGAAACATCTTGTGAAAGGCGATGTAGCATTTGCCTGTCTGGGAACGACTTTGAAAACGGCAGGAAGCAAGGACAACCAGTGGAAAATAGATTACGATTATCAATATAATTTTGCAAAAGCGGCGAAGGAGAATCAGGTAGAGGATTTTGTCTTGGTTTCTGCCTACGGTGCAAATCCTGATTCTAAAATCTTCTATTCCCGAATGAAAGGTGAATTGGAAGAAGCGATCAAAAATCTGAAATTTGAGAAAACCACGTTCTTCAAACCTGGGATGCTGGAACGGAAAAATTCTGATAGAAGTGGCGAAGTTTTCGGATTAAAAGCTTTGAAGTTTATCAATAAATTGGGACTTTTCAAAAGTCAGCAGCCTTTGCCAACATCGGTTCTTGCAAAAGCGATGATTAATGCTTCGAAGATTAAATCCAAGAGTTTTTCGGAAGTTAGCTTACACAGTATTTTCAGTTTTGCTGAGAAATGTAAATAAAAAAACCAATCGGTTTTGATTGGTTTTGAATTATATTAATTTGTTCTTTCTTTCAAATATTTTTGCCATTCCCAAGTGGTTTTGAGTGCTTCTTCCAGAGACGTTTCGGATTTCCAGCCCAATTCTTTTTCGGCTTTGTCTGCATTGGCATATGCTACCGTAATATCGCCTTCTCTTCTTGGACAGATCTGATATGGAACTGCTACATTATTTGCCAACTCAAATGCTTTTACGACTTCTAGAACGGACGAACCTTTTCCAGTTCCCAGATTGTAAATATCCAAAACAGTTTGCTCTTCGGAAATAATTAATTTTTTAAGCGCTGCAACGTGTGCCTTTGCCAAATCTACAACGTAAATATAATCACGAATTGCTGTGCCGTCTACCGTTGGATAATCGTCGCCCCAAATGCTCAGTTTTTCTCTAATTCCTGCTGCAGTCTGCGTTACATAAGGAACAAGATTATTCGGAATTCCGGATGGTAATTCTCCTAACAAAGCTGTTGGATGTGCACCAATCGGATTGAAATATCTTAACAAAGTCACTCTTTTGTGGTAAGCTCTCGAGAAATCTTTTAAAATATCCTCACCCATTTGCTTGGTTTTTCCGTAAGAAGATTCGGCTTCTTTGAGAGGCGTATTTTCGTCGATTGGCATTACGTCTGCTTGGCCATAAACGGTGCAAGAAGAACTAAAAATAAAATTCGAGATATTTCTTTTTCTGAATTCCTGAAGAACATTAACCAATGAAAACAAATTGTTCTCATAATAATCCAAAGGCTCTACCATGCTCTCTCCTACTGCTTTTGAAGCCGCAAAATTGATACAACCTTTGATATCGTGCGCCTCAAAAACCTGAGTTAATAATTCTTTTCTTCTTAGATCGAATGGATAAAAAATCGGACGTTTGCCTGTAATTTCCTCAATATTATTAAGAATGAATTTTTCTGAATTTGAAAGATCATCTACAATGATGACTTCAAAATTGTTATTAATTAGTTCTACAACTGTGTGTGAACCGATGTAGCCGAGACCGCCTGTTACAAGTATGGACATTTAATTAATTGTGAGTAGTGAATTATTAGTTTAATTATTGAAAAACTCCAAAACCGAATCCGTAATATACTTCAACTGCTCTTCGTCTAATTCAGTGTGCATTGGAAGAGAAATAACTTCATCCAATAATTTATCTGTATTCACAAAATCTGCAGGATCACTTTCCTGATAATAAGCTTTTTGCTTTCTAAGCGCAACCGGATAATAGATCATCGCAGGAATTTCTTTTTCAGTAAGATATTTCTGTAATTCGTTGCGTTTTCCGTTTGTGATTCTTAAAGTATATTGATGAAAAACGTGCGTGGAATAATCAGCTCTTTTTGGTCTAAGGATATTTTCGTTTCCGGAGAAAGCTTCATCATAATAATCAGCCGCTTTTCTTCTGGCTTCGTTATAAGAATCAAGGTTTGGTAATTTTTTTCTCAAAACCGCTGCCTGAATGCTGTCCAGTCTGGAATTAACACCAACTTCGTCGTGGTAATAACGCTCGTACATCCCGTGATTTACAATGCCTCTCAGTCTGTGAGCAAGTTCATCATCATTAGTGAAAATTGCTCCTCCATCTCCGTAGCAACCAAGATTTTTGGAAGGAAAAAACGAAGTCGTTCCCATTGTTCCCATTGTTCCGGATTTCTTTTCGGTTCCGTCTGAGAAAATGAAATCTGCACCGATTGCCTGCGCATTATCTTCGATGACGTATAAATTATGTTCTTTCGCGATTTTCAGAATTTCTTCCATATTTCCGCATTGTCCGAAAAGATGAACTGGGATTATCGCTTTGGTTTTTGGGGTAATTGCTTTTTTGACAGCTTCTGTATCGATTGTAAAAGTATCATAATCAACATCTACCAAAACTGATTTTAATTTTAATAAATGTATCACTTCTACCGTTGCAGCAAATGTAAAATCTGCCGTTATAACTTCATCACCTTCCTGAAGGTCTAAAGCCATCAATGCAATCTGAAGTGCATCTGTACCGTTGGCACAAGGAATCACGTGTTTTACATCCAAATAACTTTCCAGATCTGCCTGAAAAGATTTGACTTCCGGACCATTTATAAAAGCCGCAGAATCCATAACATTCAGAACTGCATTGTCAACTTCACTTTTTATTTTATAGTACTGGCTTTGTAAATCAACCATCTGGATTTTCTTCATAATCAAATATTTATTATTAAAATGCATTTGAAATCGTGATGAATACTATCTAAAATATTTTTTGAAAACGATTTCGAAAGCAAAAACATTATTTTGTAAATTTACATTTATTTATCAGTTTAAAAAATCAAAATCCCCGAAACGTGAGAAAAATCTTTACAATTTTATCGGTTAGCTTTTCTTTGATAGCAACGGCTCAAACCGAATTAGTTTTTGTTTTCTTCAAAGATAAACCGAACAAAGCTGCATTTTATTCAAACCCATTGGCGGAACTTACTCAGAAATCTCTTGACAGAAGAGCCAATCTTGGAATTGCACTTTCAGACCAGGATGCACCAATTGAACAGAGCTATATTAATAATATCAGGAATCTTGGATTTACTGTAACAGATTATTCCAAGTGGCTGAATGGTGTTGCTGTGAATGCGACTGCTGCTCAAATTCAAACTTTATCTCAGCAGACTTATGTAGACCACGTAGAAAGTTTTGTTAAAAACCCAAATGGTGGAAAGCGAAAAGAAAAAATTGAAAAATTCCAAGAATTTAATCAGGAATTTGCTAATCGAGATGGCTTGACAACTTTTAATTATGGCAGCGGAGTGAATCAAATCAATCAAGTTAATATCCGTGCACTTCACGTGGCTGGATTTACCGGAACAGGTATGACAATTGCTGTCATTGATACAGGTTTTCCAACGGTAAATACAGGAACTGCTTACAAAAGACTGCGTGATAATGGACAGATCAAAGGTGGATATAATTTCATTAATAAAAGTTCTGACATATATAATACTTCTTTAAATTCACACGGTTCTATTTGTCTTGGAACAATAGGCGGATATCTTGATAACCAGTTTGTGGGAAGTGCACCAGATGCAGATTTTTATCTTTATGCCTCAGAAGATGGTCCGAATGAAATCCCGGAAGAGGAACTCTATTGGATTGAAGCCGCTGAAGAAGCCGACAGAAAAGGCGTGGATGTGATTTCTACTTCACTGGGTTACACAGAATTTGATGATAGCCGATATGACTATACTTACGCAGATATGAACGGCACAACTTCCTTCATCGCAAGAGGCGCACAAATTGCTGCGGAAAAAGGAATTTTCTTAACTGTTTCTGCAGGAAATAGCGGAGCAAGTGCCTGGCATTACTTAGGAACACCTGGAGATAACGCAAAAGTTTTCACGATTGGTGCTGTTACAAATCAGGGGAATATTTCCGGTTTTTCTTCTTTTGGTCCAAATTCCGCAGGAGTTGTAAAACCGGACGGCAGCGCAAGAGGAACTGACACATATACCGTTTTTGGCAGTCAGGTAACGCAGGCCAGTGGAACTTCGTTATCAAATCCTTTGGCAGCTGGAGGCGTAGCCTGTCTTTTGCAATCGCTGCCAAAAACACTTTCGAGAGAAGAAGTCAAAACCAAACTAAGGCAAAATGCGTCTCTTTATCCAAATACCTCTCCACAAATGGGTTATGGCATCTTCAATTTTTATAAAACTTACCAGGCACTTGGTGTAAAAGATCTTCAGAAAATCCAGGTAAAAGTTTATCCAAATCCTGCAAAAGATGTCATTAATATTACTGCTGAAAAACCATTGCAATCAATCGAAATTTATGATGTTTTAGGAAGATTAATAAAAACAGAAACTAAAAATAATATCAATATTTCTCAACTTGCCAAAGGTAATTACCTTATCAAAATAAAAACAGGTAATCAGGAATTGATCGAGAAATTTATTAAGGAATAAAAATTGATTTAAAAAAAATATAGCCACTGAACTTTTCGGTGGTTTTTTTGTTTAGGATTAAATCATTTAATATTTTCTGTAAAGCATAATCAATTTTCAGATCACTACCATTCTTTTTTTCTATTTCTAAACTTTGTTCTTGGTATAATAATTCCATAACTTGTCTGTTCTAAAAGGAGATTCATCTAATGACGAATAAACAATTAAATTTCCAACAAGGATTTACATTCAGCAAACACGTTCCGGAAGAAATATCCAATTTCGACCGTGTTTTTGACGTGTTCAAAGACCTGTTGACACACACTTCGGGCGATATTGAAGAAGCATTTGACTGGCTCGATATGCTGGATAAAGAATATGATATTTTTACTGACGAATATACACTTGAGGATTTTGAAGAAGACCTCAGAAAGCGAGGTTATATCAAAAAAGAGGACGATTCCGAAGATGGAAATCAGGGAACCGGAAAAGGCAAAAATATCCTAACAGCCAAACTGGAAGCTGCCTTGCGTGAATATGCCCTAGACCAAATCTTTGGCAAACTAAAAAAAACTGGAATCGGAAATCATCGAACCAATAAAACAGGAATAGGTGATGAGCGCGATGGCGAAAACCGGAACTTCCAATACGGAGATGATCTATCAACCGTAAATATGACCGAAAGTCTTAAAAATGCTCAGATCAACAACGGAATTTCTGACCTCAGAATGACAGAAGACGACTTAATCGTAGAAGAAACAAAACACAAAGCACAAATGAGCACGGTTTTGATGATAGACATCAGCCACTCTATGATTTTGTATGGTGAAGACAGGATTACACCTGCGAAAAAAGTAGCAATGGCTTTGGTAGAATTGATCAACAGAAAATATCCTAAAGATTCTATCGATATAATAGTTTTTGGAAATGAAGCCTGGCCAATTAAGATCAAAGATCTACCTTATTTACAAGTTGGTCCGTATCACACAAATACAGTGGCAGGATTGGAATTGGCAATGGATATTCTCCGCAGAAAAAGAAATACCAACAAGCAGATCTTTATGATCACAGATGGAAAACCCAGCTGTATCAAATTACCAAGCGGAGAATTTTATATGAATAGTGTTGGTCTTGATGAAATGATTGTCGGACAATGTCTCAGCAAAGCTGTACAAGCGAGAAAGCTGAAAATCCCAATCACCACTTTTATGATTGCACAGGATCCTTATCTACGAAGATTTGTGGAAGCCTTCACTGCTCAGAATAAAGGAAAAGCTTTCCTGACAGGACTTTCAGGTTTAGGGCAAATGATTTTTGAAGATTACGAAAAAAATAGAATAAAGAGAATTTAATATAATGAAAAACGATATCACATTCAAGGAATTGAAAAATTCCGGTTACACAGATAAAACCATCAGTCAGGAAATTAAGGCTAATCTAATTGAAAAAATTAAAGCCAAAGAACCTGTTTTCGAAGGACTTTGGGGTTACGAAGATTCTGTAGTTCCTCAACTGAAAAAAGCGATTTTGGCTGGCCATCACATCAATCTTTTAGGTTTGAGAGGACAGGCAAAAACGAGAATTGCCAGAAGTATGGTCAATCTTTTGGACGAATATATGCCAATTGTAAAAGGTTCTGAAATTAATGACAGTCCGTTTCAACCAATTTCAAAATATTCGAGAGATCTAATTGAAGAATTGGGCGACGAAACACCAATTTCCTGGGTTCACCGTTCCGAACGTTTCTTTGAGAAACTGGCGACTCCGGATGTGAATGTTGCAGATTTAATTGGCGATATCGATCCAATCAAAGCTGCGACATTAAAACTTCCTTATTCCGACGAACGCGTTTTACATTACGGAATGATTCCAAGAGCGAACCGTTCTATTTTTGTATTAAATGAACTTCCTGATTTACAAGCTAGAATTCAGGTTTCTCTATTTAATATTTTGCAGGAAGGCGATATTCAGATTCGTGGATTTCAGTTGCGAATGCCTTTGGATATTCAGTTTGTGTTTACAGCAAATCCTGAAGATTATACCAATCGAGGAAGCATCGTAACACCTTTGAAAGACAGAATCGGCTCGCAGATTTTCACGCATTATCCAAAAACAATTGCGCTTGCAAGACAGATTACTGAACAGGAAGCTGCAATTTCAGCAGAAGACAAATCACAGATTCAAATTCCTAATTTAGCCAAAGATCTTTTGGAAGAAGTAGCTTTTGCAGCACGAGACAGCGAATACGTGGATGCGAAAAGCGGTGTCAGCGCAAGATTGACAATCAGTGCTATGGAAAACCTGATTGCAGCAGCAAAATTACGTCTGATTGAAACTGATTCTGATAAAACCTCAGTTCGTTTGTTAGATTTTATATCGATCATACCTTCCATTACAGGAAAAATCGAATTGGTTTACGAAGGCGAACAGGAAGGTGCGGATTATGTTGCGAAAATTTTGATTGATAAAGCTGTGATGACGCAGTTTGAAAGTCTGTTTCCACGAATTTCAAAACTTGATAAAGAAGGAATCAAAACGCCTTACACCGATTTAATTAAATGGTTTAATAAAAATCACCTTGAACTTAATTACACAGATACAGACGAAGAGTTCTATGCGAAACTCAACAGCATCAATCCTTTAGTAACCGTGGTTGAAGAAAATGTTTCAGAATTGAGTACAGAAGATCAGAATTTCTGTAAAGAACTGGTTTTATGGGCTTTGACGATCAGTAAAAAATTAGACAGATCGGAAAATTCTTCAGCTTATACTTTTGATTCTGCCGGAATTGGCCAGTTTTTGAGAGACTAAGAATTTCTTTATAAATCTTATTTTTAAATACAAAACCCTGCTTAGATGCAGGGTTTTTAGTTTTCAGCAGAATTTATTTCTTAGATTCTTCAACAGAAACTTTTCTGAAATCTTTGAACAATTTGCTCAGTTCCAAAGCAGCTTTTCTTGCTCTTGTTCCTGCAGCTTTGTTACCTTTTTCTGCTTGTTGGCTAGCTTCGTTAGAAAATGATTCAAATTCAGCATTGATTTTTTCAATAAGTTCTTTCATAAGTTTATTGTATAAAATATTAAATTGGATTGCAAATATAATGGTTTATCTCATTTTCTGCTGTAATTGTGAGATTAAATTACAATTTAACAAAAATTGAATTTCATTTTTAAGTATCAGTACAGTTCAGACAGTGCAGGATAATTTACTTTTACAATAATTTTAGATTGCGATGTATAATTATAAGTTCTAATATTAATTAAAATCAATAAAAAATGAAATTCATTAATCATAAAATAAAACTGCTGACTTTTGTTGCTTTTGGGTCAGGAATATTTTTGACTTCTGCACAATCACAAGTTACATCTCAACCAAAAACTGAGGCTTCAAAATCACAAGCCGGAAAAAAAATCCCTACCAATTTCAAATGGTCTGAGAGAATGCTACTTTCGGAAATGACCCGTTTCCCTGAATCCTGGATGCTTGATTTCAGTAAAAGCCCAAAATGGACTTATCCTGCTGCCATTGTTTTGGATGGCGCAGAAATACTTTATGAAAAAACAGGCAAAAAAGAATATTACGACTACGTCAGCAGTTTTGGAGAAAAATTAGTCAACGAAGATGGAACTATCAAATCCTACGAACTTGACAAATACAACATCGATCTTTTGAATAGTGGAAACGTATTGCTTTATCTTTATCAAAAAGAGAAAAAAGAAAAATACCTGAAAGCTTTACAAACGCTTCGTTCACAAATCGACGGACAACCAAGAACTTCTGAAGGTGGTTTCTGGCACAAGATGATCTATCCTCATCAGATGTGGCTGGATGGTTTGTATATGGGACAACCGTTCTATACGCATTACACCAAAGATTTCACGAAAGGTGCTGATGCGGAAAAAGCTTATGATGATATTGTGAATCAATTTGATTTGATTCAGAAACATTTGGTCGATAAAAAAACAGGACTACTCTATCACGCCTGGGACGAAAGCAAAGAACAGGCCTGGGCAAACAAAGAAACTGGATTGTCTCCAAATTTCTGGGGACGCGCAATGGGCTGGTACGGAATGGCGATGGTAGATGTGCTGGATTATTTGCCAAAGAATCATCCGGGAAGAGCGAAATTGATTTCTTACATAAAATCTTATACCGATGCGATCATCAAAGTTCAGGATAAAGAAAACGGACTTTGGTATCAGGTTTTGGATAAAACAGGAGAAAAAGGAAATTACACGGAAGCTACATCTTCAGCAATGTTCGTTTATACGATTATAAAATCTGTAAACAACGGTTATCTTCCAAAATCCTATAAAACTTATGCTAAAAAAGGTTACGATGGCATCATCAAAAACCTAATCACAGTAGATGAAAACGGCGTTGTAAATCTGAATAAATGCTGTGCAGTCGCAGGCTTAGGCGGAAAACCTTACAGAGACGGCTCTTACGAATATTACGTCAATGAACAAATCCGCTCCAATGATGCAAAAGGAACCGGACCTTTCATATTAGCAAGTATAGAATTTGAAAAATAATTAATTATATTTAAATTAATAACAATATTAAAATGAATAGAAAACTTACGGCTTTACTGCTTTTTTTATCATTAATGACATTCGCCCAGAAACCAACGCTATTTTTAATTGGCGATTCTACGATAGCAAACAAGGACAACCCCGATAAAAATCCTGAACACGGATGGGGACAAGTTCTCTCACAATTTTTCACAACCGGAATCGAAATCCAGAACCACGCAATGAACGGCAGAAGTTCCAAAAGTTTTCGGACAGAAGGCCGTTGGGACAAAGTAGAAAAACAATTGAAGAAAGGCGACTTTGTGGTAATTCAGTTTGGTCATAACGATCAGAAAATCAAAGATTCTACAAAATTTACCAATCCTTATACGCAGTACAGAGCTAATTTGGAAAGATATGTGAAAGAGACAAGAGCAAAAGGCGCAACACCAATTCTGATGACTTCCATTGTCAGAAGAGACTTCACTGAAAACGGTGTTTTGGTCGATACTCATAAAGAATATCCTTTGGTTGTAAGATTGGTTGCGGATGATATGAAAGTTCCTTTCGTTGATATGCAGCTATTGACAGAGCAAATGGAAATCTCTGCCGGCCCGGAAAAATCAAAATTGCTTCATTTGCATTTCAAAGCCGGTGAAGTTGAATATTATCCTAAAGATAAAGCAGACGACACCCATTTATCCAAACTAGGAGCAGAAACGGTTGCGAAACTGGCGACAAAATCTCTAAAAAACCTGAAAACAGGATTGGAAAAATACATCAAATAATTTTACCCTTTTAGTTTAATGACAATGAAAAAAGCCGCATTCATTTTATTAATATTAATTATAAATCTGACTTATGCTCAGGAAAAAATAATATTATGGTCAAAAGGTCAAATGCCAAATTCTAAAGGTTTGCAACTGAAAACGGAAGAAAAAGACGGAAGAATCGTACAAATAAAAGAAACCGAACTTTTTGCTTTTTTACCGCCGAAAGAAGAAAGGAAACAAATGGCTGTTATCATAATTCCTGGAGGTGGATATTACAAACTGACTTATGATTTGGGTGGTTATCAAATAGCTAAATGGTTCAATACATTGGGAATTTCAGCATTTGTACTGAATTACAGATTACCCACCTCTCCTGATCTTAAACAAAAAGAAATCGCTCCATTACAAGATGTACAGGCAGCTATCAAATATCTTAGAAAAAACGCCTCGCAATATGGCATTTCACCGGATCAAATTGGAGTTATAGGAACTTCTGCGGGTGGACATTTGGCCGCATCGGTTAGTAATATTCCAACAGATTATACAGAATTGAAAGGCGATTGGGAAAACATTCCCACGATTCCTGATTTTGCAATTTTGGTTTCGCCTGTCATTGATTTGGGAGAATTTGCACACCTTGGAAGCCGAAATAGTTTACTTGGCGAAAATGCTTCTCAAGAAAAAATCAGCGAATATTCTATGCAAAACCGAGTGACTGAAAAGACGCCGCCTACAATTTTGTTCCACGCTCAAAATGATAAAACTGTCCCAGTGATGAACAGCTTGCTTTATTATCAGGCAATGACAAAAAATAAGGTTAAAGGTGCATTATTCATATTTCCCGAAGGTGAACATAAAATCGGAATTACCAATAAAAGTGAACTCACAGATAATTGGAAAAAACTATGTTCAGATTGGCTCAAAACTTTATTCAATAAATAATTAATTATGCTAAAAATCGTTCGTCATAAAATTTTTCTACTCGTTTTCGGATTCATTTCATTGTCAGTTCAGGCACAGCAAAATTTAAAACTAATTTATGACAAACCTGCTGAGAACTGGAACGAAGCCTTACCAATCGGAAACGGAAGATTGGGCGCAATGATTTTTGGTGGTACCTCACAGGAACACCTTCAGTTGAATGAGGAAACTATCTGGGCAGGAGAACCTGGAAATAATGTTCCAAAAAACACATTCGACAGCATCCGGAAAATCAGAAAATTATTGAATGAAAACCAATTTGAGGAAGCACAAAAATTATCGAATACAACCTATCCCAGACAAGCACCAAAAGACCTGAATTACGGAATGCCCTATCAAACGATGGGCGATTTGTTTCTGGATTTCAAAGGTCACGATAATTTCAAAAATTACCATCGGACTTTAGATATAGAAAATGCAGTCAGCACGGTTTCTTACGAAGTCAATGGGGTAAATTTCAAACGGGAATTTTTTTCTTCATTAATTGATAATGTGATTGTTATTAAATTATCCTCCAGCAAAAAAGGAAGTTTAAACTTCAATATCAATGCCTCTACTCCACACAAAATTAATTCAATTTTTACTGATAAAAACCAATTAATCATCACCGGAACAAGTGGATCTGTTGACAATAAAATCGGGAAAATTAATTTTAAAACCATTGCTGTTCCTGTTCTACGAGGTGGAAAATTAACTTCGAAAAATGATCGACTGGAAATTTCGGGAGCTGATGAAGTTATTATTTATATTTCCATCGCCACGAATTTCAAAAAATACAATGACCTTTCGGCAAATCCTGAAGAGAGCGTTTTACAATATTTAAAATCAGTTTTAAACAAAAAGTATGATGTTGCATTGAAGGCTCACATCGAAAAATATCAGAAATATTTCAAACGTGTTAGTTTAAATTTAGGAACTACTGAACAAGCGAAGAAGACAACCGACATTAGAATAAAAGAATTTGGAAATTCGAATGATCCGGATCTGGTTGCTTTGTATTTTCAGTTTGGACGTTATCTTCTGATTTCCTCTTCACAGCCGGGAACGCAACCTGCAAATCTTCAGGGAATCTGGAATGATAAGTTAAATCCAGCCTGGGACAGCAAATACACAGTCAACATCAACACAGAAATGAATTATTGGCCTGCAGAAAATACCAATCTGAGCGAGATGCACGAACCTTTGTTTGATATGATTCAGGATTTGTCGGTAACAGGACAAGAGGCTGCCAAAGAAATGTACCATGCAAGAGGCTGGAATATGCATCACAACACAGATCTTTGGAGAATCACAGGCGTGGTGGACGGTGGTTTTTACGGAATGTGGCCAATGGGTGGCGCTTGGCTGACGCAGCATATTTGGAACCATTATTTGTACAGCGGAGATCTGGAATTTTTAAGGAAAAACTACGAAGTTTTAAAAGGTTGCGCCATATTCTACTTGGATGTTCTTCAGCAGGATCCTTCAAAAAAGTATCTTGTGGTTTCCCCTTCCATGTCTCCCGAAAATACTTACTTGAAAAATGTTGGAATTACTGCCGGAACCACGATGGATAATCAGTTGGTTTTTGATGTTTTTAATAATTTCATTAATGCTTCAAAAATTTTGAATGAAGATTCAAAACTTTCAGATGAAGTGAAAACAGCTTTATCCAAACTCCCTCCAATGCAAATCGGTCAACACGGCCAATTGCAGGAATGGCTTTTGGATATGGACAAAACCGAAGATAAACACAGACATATTTCACATTTATATGGATTATTTCCTTCCGGCCAGGTTTCGCCGTTTAGAAATCCCGAATTGGCAGAAGCTGCAAAAAATTCCATGATTTACCGTGGTGACAAATCTACAGGTTGGTCTATGGGTTGGAAAGTTAATTGGTGGGCTAGATTGTTAGACGGAAACTGGGCTTTTAAACTTATCTCAGACCAATTATCCCCTGCTCCTTTAGACAACAAAGGAGAGTCCGGTGGCACATATCCCAATTTATTTGATGCGCATCCACCTTTTCAGATTGATGGAAATTTCGGTTGTACATCAGGAATTGCAGAGATGTTGCTTCAGAGCTATGATGGTTATCTTTATATTTTACCAGCTTTGCCGGATGCTTTACCGAACGGCTCTGTAAAAGGTCTAAAAGCAAGAGGTGGTTTTGAGATTGATATCGATTGGAAAAATTCCAAGATAACAAAATTGATCATAAAATCCACTTTAGGCGGAAATGCAAGAATCAGATTGGCGAAGAATTCAAATTTGACATCGAGAACAAATTTGGTTAATGCAGTGGGTGAAAATCCCAATCCATATTATCAGGTTAACAGCATTAAATCACCTTTAAAATCAGACAAAGCAGCATTAAAAGACTTTCTGCTTCCTGAAACTGAATTGTTTGATTTTAAGACAGAAAAAGATGGTGTTTATACTTTTGAAATAAAATAATTTTCCTTTTTTGAAATTACAAAATCTTGTACAGACAGTGCAGGATAATTTTTAATCACAATACTTTTAGATTGCGATAGAAAGGAATCGTCCTAAAACTCATTAATTTAAATCACATGAAAAAATATATCCTTCTCTTATTAATATTTTTAATATCGAATTCACTCTCGGCTCAATATCAACCGTGGACTTCCGCTAAGCGACCTTTAAAAGAAATCAAAGCTTTAAAAAAGCAAATCAAAAAACCTGAATTCAGAAAAGTGGATTATTTGATTACCGATTTCGGAGCTGTAGGTGACGGAAAAACAAAAAATACCGAAGCTTTCAAAAAAGCCATCGAAAAATGTAATGCTGAAGGTGGCGGAAGAGTTGTTGTTCCAGACGGAATTTTTCTTACAGGAGCAATTTATTTAAAATCTAATGTCAATCTTCATTTAAGCGACGGTTCAACAATTTTATTCAGTCAGGACAGTAATGATTACCCTATCGTTTTCACCCGTTGGGAAGGAATGGAATGTATGAATTACTCCTCTTTAATTTATGCCTATGAAGAAGAAAACATTGCCGTAACCGGAAAAGGAACTTTGGATGGAAATTCAGATTTAGACAACTGGTGGTTCTGGTGTGGTGCTACAAAATATGGTTACAACACATCGCGTCCGGGAAGACAAAACCCTGCGAGAGCGAAACTTCACGAATATATGGCCAACAGAACGCCAGCAAGAGAAAGAATTTTTGGGGACGGATGGTATTTAAGACCGAATTTCGTTCAGCCTTACAAGTCTAAAAACTTTTATATGGCGGATGTTTTGGTAAAAAATTCTCCGATGTGGAATCTGAATCCTGTTTTGTGTGAAAATGTTTTAATTGAAAGAGTAAAAGTAATCAGCCACGGACCGAACAATGATGGTTTCGACCCTGAAGCCTGTAAAAATGTCTGGATTAAGGATTCATATTTTGATACCGGAGACGACTGTATCGCTATCAAATCCGGAAGAGATGAAGATGGAAGAGATATCGGAAGACCTGCCGAAAACCACATCATCGAAAACTGCGAAATGAAAGACGGTCACGGCGGTGTTGTGATTGGAAGTGAAATTGCAGGCGGTGCGAAAAACATTTACGCCATCGGAAATGTGATGGACAGCAAGAATCTTGACCGTGCTTTAAGAATTAAAACAAGCTCAAGCCGTGGCGGAACGATTGAAAATGTGTTTTTCTACAACACAAAAGTGGGTGCTTACAAAGAAGCGGCCGTGCGTTTCAATATGCATTATGAAAAGCCTGGAAATCACATTCCTACTATCAGAAATATCTGGGTTGAAAATCTAACCGTCGACAAAGGCGGTAAATACGCCGTATTTTCTGACGCTTACGAATCTTCGCCAGTAACCGATTTTACAATGATTAATGCTAAAATGGTGGGCGTTCAGATTCCTTACAAAGTGGATTATCTGAAAAATGTGACTTTAAAAAATGTAACCGTTAACGGACAGCCATTAACTGAGTTAAAACCATAAAATGCGAAGAAAAACCATTTTCGCCGGACTTCTGGTTTTGTCGGCATTCTCACTCTCCTATTCCCAATCGAAACATTGGCAGAATAACGAGCGTGAACTGCATTACAAAGAAGACAAAGGCGATTTTTTATTGGTCAATGGAAAATACAGATTCAACCGTGCGCTGTATGGCGATAACCGTGCTTCACGAGTGGAAGCAGGAGATTTACCGGAATTCGCAGTGTATCTTCCGGGAATGGGCGGGAATCTTCAGTTTGTCATTCAGAAAGGAAATTCTATTAAGAAATTAATTCAGGCTGATAAGATTGAAACCCGTTACCGACCGGGTTCAATGCTGTATGAAATCAAAGACCCCATTCTTGGAACCGGAATTCTAAAATTGACGGTTTTGGCGCAGGTTAATGAAGAGGGTTTGGTTTTAAAAATGGAAACTGTGAATGTAGATTCTTCAACAAAAATTTACGCAGTTTATGGCGGTGCGAGCGGAACGACTTTCAGCAGAAACGGCGACATCGGTGCAGACCCGGAATCCGGTTTTTATCTGTTGCCTGAATATTGTCTGAACAATCAGTTTCAGTTGAACAAAAATCAGTTTCAGCTCAATTATTTAAATAAGAAAAAAGAAACTCAAACGGTCAACGGAAGTTTTTCGAATGTCAATTCATTACAACAAACTGATGCGACGACTTTAGAAAAACTTACTGAGTTTACTCGAAATAAAACGGATAAATCTCCGATTGTTTACGCTTCGTATTCTTCACAAAAACAACCGTTTTACATTCAGGTTGCCAAAGGAAAATCTGATAAGAATTTTTCAGACGAAGATTTGAAAAACATTTTCAATGACGCTGAAAAATCCCGTTTGACATTAACGAGCAGAATTCAGCTAAAAACTCCGGATGCAGATTTAAATAATTTCGGAGCCAATTTAGCGGTTGCCGCCGACGGAATTTGGGAAAGTCCGACCTTTCTTCACGGTGCAGTGGCGTGGAGAATGCGGCTAAATGCGTGGCGTGGCGCTTACACAGCAGATGCATTGAGTTGGCACGACAGAGCGAAAGAACATTTTGAAAGTTATGCCAATTCGCAGGTTTTAAAACCCGATTTTGCACCTGTAGAAATGGACACGATGCGACATCTTGCCCGACACGAGGAAAAAATGGGAACTTCTGTTTTTTCAAGCGGATATATTTCCAGAAATCCGAATGACAACACAAAACCGCACCATTACGATATGAATCTGGTGTTTTTTGACCAGATGTTTTCGCATTTCAATTACACAGGCGACAAAGAATTCCTGAAAAAAATGTGGCCGACAATGGTTCGCCATATGGATTGGGAAAAACGGAATTTCAAACGTGGCGATTTGTATGATGCGTACGCAGCGATTTGGGCGAGCGATGCACTGCAATATTCGGGTGGAAAAGTGACTCACACGTCAGCTTATAATTACAGAGCCAACCGTGAAATGGCAAAACTGGCGAAAATCATTGGCGAAAATCCTCAGCCTTACGAACAGGAAGCGGATGCGATTTTAAAGGCAATGAAAAACCAGCTTTGGATAAAAGAAAAGGGTTATTTTGCCGAATACAAAGATGCTTTGGGCAATCAAATTGTTCACGATAAACCGGGAATCTGGTCGATTTATCACGTTTCCGACGCGTTTATTCTCAATGAATTTGAAGATTACCAAAACTTACAGTACATCAATCATCACACGCCAAAAATTCCGATTACGGTAAAAGGTGCGGATAATAAAGACTATTTTACTTTGGCGACTACGACTTGGCAACCGTACGACTGGTCGATTAACAATGTGGCTTTGGCGGAAAATTTACAGACCGCTTTGGCGTATTGGCAAGCAGGAAGAAGTGAGGATGCATACCAACTTTGGAAAGGAAATTTGGTGGAGTCGATGTATTACGGCATCAGTCCGGGAAATTTTGAACAGCTTTCTCATTACGATGCTTTCCGTGGCGAATTGTACCGTGATTTTGCTGACCCGATTGGTGTGGCATCAAGAACTTTGACGGAAGGACTTTTCGGGGTATATCCGAATTTACTGGAGAATAAAATCAGCATCAAACCTGGTTTCCCGAAAGACTGGAATTCTGCCGAATTGAAACTTCCTGATTGGGATTATCAGTTTACCAGAACTTCAAAAAAGACTGAATATTTATTTAAATCAAAATATCATAATCCGGTGGCGTTGGAAATGCAGATTCCTGTCAATTATTCCAACATCAAATCGGTGAAAGTGAATGGTAAAAAAGTGGATTGGAAGATTAAACCAAATTCCATTCTGCAACCTTTTGTTCAGTTTGAAACACCGAAAGGAAAAGATTTTAAAATTGAAATCAACTATTCCAGAGAAGAAATTAAAACCGAGCAAACCGATTTTGTCAATTATATTTCAGAAAGTCTTCAGTTGAATTTTGATTCAAAAAAGAAAATTAAACAAGTTTACGACCCGCAAGGTTTAATTAAAAATTCCCCTCCTTTGGAGGGGTGGATTCGACCGAAGGGAGAAGACGGGGTGGTTAATCAGGTAATCACATTAGATAATAAAGAAAGAAAAGGAACTTTCTTTGTTCAGGTAGAGCAAAATGGAACAACCTGGTGGCAACCTGTGAATGTTGATATTCGTTTTCCTTTGGAGACAAAATGGGTGAATAAACAACTTCAGGTTCAGTCAAAATCATCCAATCCAGTTAATGGAAAACTATCTGTTAATGGATTAAACAAAACTTTTTCGATTCAAAAAAATCAAAATAGAATAATTGAAATTCCGACGAATGTTTTGAGTAAAGGAACTAATTCAATAGAACTTGATTACAACGGAATCAAGCAAAATATTGAAATCACAGACTGGGAAATTGAGAATCAAGGTCAATTCAACAACATTTCATTAGCTTCAAAATACAATGAAAAAGTAACTGAGATTTTCAACCAAAAATACCTATCACCAAGACTCGAAGTTCCGACTTTGCAGCTTCCGTGGCAGGGAATCGGAAACTGGTGTTATCCGTTAATCACCGCTCAAATCGATGACAGCGGATTGATGAACAAAAGAAAAGAAGGCAAAGTTGAGTTTCTTGGAATTCCTTTTTTAATTGATAAAACAGATAAAAATATTGCCTTTGTAAGTCAGTGGGATAACTATTCAGACGCTCTTGAAATTCCAATTTCAGGAAAAGGAAAGAAAATCTATTTTCTGATGGCAGGAACTACAAATCCGATGCAGTCGCAGATTGTGAATGGAAAAATTACCGTTCAATACGTTGACGGTTCGACAACCGAACTGGAGCTGAAAAATCCGACGAACTGGTGGCCGATTGAGCAGGATTTGTTTGATGATAATTTTGCCTTTGAAATTCCGGATGACAAAATTCCGTATCGCGTGAAACTGAAAACCGGAGAATTGTATAAAGGCGGAACTTTAAGCAAATATTCAAGCATTAAAGGATTTACAGACCGTCAGGTAGATGGTGGTTCTGCAACGATTTTGGATTTGCCAATTGATGTGAATAAAGAATTAAAATCAATAAAACTAACGGCCGTGAGCAATGATGTGGTGATAGGAATGATGAGTGCGACGGTTTTGAAATAAATTTAAAATCAATAGGGACGGGCTTTAGCCCGTTCTGAAAAAATAATTATTCATTGGCTTTAGCCAAAAATCTAAACTAAGTTTGGCTAAGCCAATGATTATTAACATTCATAAAATAGGCTAAAGCCCATTTCTATTGATAAATATTCGAAAATAACAATCAAAATGAATGATGTGCTATTTTGATACGAGAAATGTCGCAGCCCGACTTGAACGGAAATCCTTTTGCGAGGAGGAACGACGAACAAAAGATTGAGAGTGGAAGGCGGAAATGTCTGCCATAAAAAAAAATTAACATTCGAGGTAATCAATAGCTGCCCAGAATAAAATATAACATTGAACAAATTTATTTACTGAAATAAAAGAAAAATGAAAAAAATTACAATATATCTAGGGATTTTCCTGATGGGATTTTCTTCAGTGAATGCCCAGAAAATCGACCGGAAAAAGGTCGTTCAGCGACATAATATTGTCAACACAAAAGCCGATACGCTTTCCACATTTACGGTTGGAAACGGAAAGTTTGCCTACACTGTTGACATCACCGGAATGCAGTCGTTTCCTGAATATTACAAAAACGGAGTTTCTCTCGGAACCCAGTCTGAATGGGGCTGGAATAGTTTTCCAAATAAAGAGAATTATAAATTTGAGGAAACTTTAAAGCCTTACGATTTCAATAATGACGGAAGAAAAGCTTTATACTCTGTTCAAATCAAAGAACCGGAACGCAACAAAAAGGCAGTTGAATATTTCAGAGTCAATCAACATCGTCTGCAACTCGGAAATATCGGGATTGAACTGACGAAAAAAGACGGTCAGAAAGCAAAAATTTCAGATTTGACCAACATCAATCAGAAAATTGATTTGTGGACGGGAATTATTACAAGTGAATTTTCTTTGGAAGGAACTCCTGTAAAAGTTTGGACAGCTTCTTTCCAAAATTCAGATAAAATTGGAGTTAAAATTGAGTCTGATTTAATTAGTCAAAAAAGATTAAAAGTTTTTGCACGCTACCCTTCTCCTACAGGACAATTCTTGGATGATGCCGCTTTTTATGGAAATGAAAACGATCACATTACAAAAATTATTTCATCAAATTCAACTCAGGGATTGATCGAGCATAAATTGCGGACTGCGGATTATTTCACTCAGCTTTATTTTACAGATGGAAAATTAAGCGAATCCGGAAAGCACAATTTCGTTTATGAACCTTCCTCTAAAAGCAAAATAATAGAACTAAGTGTTGAGTTTTCAGCCAAAAATATTAAAAGTAGCAAAAGTTTATTCGCTGATGCTGAAAAAGAAAGTACTTCTGGCTGGAAAAACTTCTGGGAAAGTGGTGCTGCTGTTGATTTTGAAGGAAGTACAGACCCAAGAGCCAATGAGCTTGAAAGAAGAGTTGTCTTATCTGAATATTTAACGAAAGTTCAGTGTGGTGGGAGCAATCCACCTCAGGAAACAGGTTTGACTTTCAACAGCTGGTACGGAAAACCACATACAGAAATGCATTGGTGGCACGGCGTTCATTACGCTTTGTGGGGAAGACCGGAAATTTTGGAAAAGCAACTAGACTATTATTTCAGAACTTTTGATAAAGCCAAAAAATTAGCAGAAAGACAAGGTTACAAAGGCGTTCGTTGGATTAAAATGTCTGATAATGATGGAAACGAAAGTCCGTCTTCAGTTGCTGCATTTTTGATTTGGGAACAGCCACACCTCATTTATATGACCGAACTTTTATATCGTAGTAACAAGGACAAAAAAGTTTTGGAAAAGTATAAAGATTTGATTTATGCAACCGCAGATTTTATGGCAGATTTTGCGACTTATGACAAAGAGAAAAATCGCTACAACTTAGGAAAAGGAGTCATTCCGGCTCAAGAAGTTTTCCCAGCAAAAGATACTTACAACCCGACTTATGAAGTGGCATATTGGGATTGGTCATTGAGAATCGCTCAGGAATGGAAAGAAAGATTGGGACAGCCGAGAGATAAGAAATGGGATGATGTTATCAATAAACTGGCACCGCTTCCGATTCAGGATGGTGTTTATTTATCGACAGAATCGGCAAAAGATTCATTTACCTTTCCAAAATGGATGACCGACCATCCTGCAGTTTTGGGTGCATTGGGAATGGTGCCTGAATCTCCAAAACTGGACAAAAAAATAATGAAAAACACCCTTGATATCGTTTGGGAAAGATGGAATTGGGAACACACTTGGGGTTGGGATTTTCCGATGACAGCGATGAACGCAGCAAGATTAGGACTTCCGAATAAAGCGTTGGACGCACTTTTTATGAAAATACAGACCAATACTTATCTGAAAAACGGACATAATTTTCAAGATGGAAGACTAAGAATTTATCTTCCAGGAAATGGAGGAACTTTGGCAGCAGTTGCGATGATGCTTGAAGGTTGGGACAGCTCGACTGGAGAATTCCCTGGTTTTCCGAAAGACGGAACCTGGAAAATAAAAGCAGAAGGTTTTAAAAAGATGCCTTAAAAAACATTCATATTTTAGTTAGGGGTCTGTCAGAAATGGCAGGCTTTTTTTATGATCGTTTTTTTCAAAAATTAAATTGATAAACTGCACAGTAAAAATTCTGTTAAAAACGAAATGAGCGTAGATTCTAATAATCCTTCAGATGCTATGATGACAAGCAAAATTTGTAATAATTATCTAAATATTGAAATTTATCTCAACAACGTAATTCATAAATAATTACTTTTATATTTTATTATTAATTAAAAAAATTCTATATAAAAAAAAATTACAATTATTATTTTACTAATTTTAACAACGATTAAATTTCACATTCAGATCAACATAAATTTTGTACCTTTTCTCGACTAATAATCAATCTATAAATTTATTATTTTTAAAATCGGGAAGATTATCTCCTACTTGAAATCATGGCTGAAACATTTGAAATCAATATTAATGAAAACTCCAGAGTTCCTAAATACAAACAAATTGTAGATTCTATTCTGAATGGAATTGACGGCGGAGAAATTAAAATTGGAGAAAAAATTCCGTCAATAAACGAACTCAGTGAATCGTGTTTTCTTTCGAGAGATACCGTTGAAAAAGCCTATAAAGAACTCAGAAAAAGACAAATAATAGAGTCTGTAAAAGGAAAAGGCTACTATATTTCACGCATTAATAAGAATGATGTCATCAATATTTTTTTTCTGATCAACAAGCCGAGTACTTATAAAATGATGATTTACGATTATTTTGTTAATGCCATTGGATCAAAAGGAAATGTTGAAATGTACATTTATCATTGTGACGAGACACTTTTCATCAATGCTTTGAAACGAAATTTGGGAGGATTTGATTATTATGTTGTGATGCCTCATTTTCGTGACGATCAGTCCAAACACACCAGTTCTACCCAGGAAGTCATTGATATGATTGAGAAAATCCCGAAGAATAAATTGGTCATGCTTGATAATACAAAACCGAATATTTCAGGTGAATATGGTTCTGTTTTTCAGGATTTTGCACGTGATATTTACAATGCTCTGAAGGAAGGCCTTGACAAAATCAGAAAATACGAAAAAATTATTCTGGTTTATCCGGATAAATCTATCAATCCCTACCCTTTCCGAATTGTACGTGGTTTTGAGAAATTCTGCAAGGAGTTCAAACTGGATTATGAAATTCTGGACGAAATTTACCCCGATATGGAACTGCAGGAAAAAGATATTTTTGTAACAATTCAGGAACGTGATCTGGTAAATTTGGTAAAACAAATCAGACAGAAGAATCTGAAACTGGGCCAAGATATAGGAATCATTTCTTACAACGAAACGCCTTTAAAAGAATTATTGGGAATTACTGTAATTACGACAGATTTCAAAGCGATGGCTGAATCTGCGGCTTATATGGTTCTGAAAAACAAGAAAGAACAGGTAAATAATGTTTTTAAATTTATTGAAAGAGAATCGTTGTAGTAATGTCGCTCCTACGGAGCTTTCTCATATTGGATAATTATTATTCTATAAACATATTGCTCCTACGGAGCTTTATCCCAAATCTAAATAAAAAACGAGCTTTATAAAAAACCCGTTTCATTAGAATAAAATTATTAAAACAACTATATTATTTTACCCTAAAATTCTGTAATTCAGTTGTCTCATTACAACAAAGTTGCTCCATCACTTGTCGGAACTGCATTTTCAGCATTTCAATAATATGATCGCCGCCTTTCTCACCTAAAGCACCGACTGCATACATAAACGTTCTTCCCATAAATGTAAACTCTGCCCCGCAACTCAATACTCGAGCAACGTCCGGACCGGTTCTTACACCGCTGTCCATCATTATTTTGATTTGATCTTTATACTTTTCACTGATTTCTTTGACTACTGAAATCGTTGATTCTCCCGCGTCCAATTGTCTTCCGCCGTGATTGGAAATGATCATTCCATCAAATCCTAAACGTACAGATTCAGCAGCATCTTCGTCAGAAGCAACACCTTTGATAACTAATTTTCCTTTCCATTTGTCACGAATCGCTTTGATTCTATCTGAATTAAGTCTTCCGGAAAATGTAGAATTCATGAACTGTCCGAGCTGTTTCACGCCCATATTTTTGTCCATATATTTATCCATCGTGGCAAAGCTTGGAACGCCTTGTTTCAGCATTTCTAAGCACCATTGTGGTTTTACCATCGCCTGAGAAACCGTTCGTAAATTCAATTGAGGCGGCATTGCGAGACCATTTCTGATTTCCTTTGCTCGGTAACCAAAAGTCGGAACGTCTGCCAAAACTACCAAAACATCATAGCCGGAATCTTCACATCGTTCAAGAATATCATCTCGCAGCCATTCTTCTCTCGGATGATACAATTGATACCAGGCTTTTCCCTCCGTTAATTCAGCAATTCTTTCGATGCTGCTTGTCGTAACGGTACTTAGAATGAAAGGAATGTTATGTTTGAAAGCTGCTTTTGCCAAAATTTCCGGCGCATTTGGCCACATTAAACCTTGTAATCCAACAGGCGAAATCCCAAACGGCGCTGAATATTTAACGCCGAATAATTCGGTTTCCATATTGGCTTCACGGTAATTATCCTGAAGATATTGAGGACGAAGCAAAACGTCTCTTAATTCACTCGTATTTCTGTCACGGTTGATATTCTCATTGCAGCCACCATCCAGATATTCGAAGGCAAAACGGGGCATTCTTTTCTTAGCTTTTTCGATCAGAAGTTCTAGCGAAGCGTAATTGGTATCAAATGGAAATGACATAATTGTTGGATGTTTGATGTTGGGTGATGGATGTTTGATGTTCGAAGCTGAATAATAATTGATAATATTTCTTTAGACTTCCAGCATCTGACTTCCGGCTTCCAACAAAATTTATAAGTTAAGAATTAGTGGTTGAAGCACTTTCATCTGATAATGCTGTTGTAGAAATGTTTCGTCAATTTTCTTGTTCGAAATGACCATCGATGCTCCCAAAGCCGAACCAAGCGGCGAATGCGTTGACATCACATTATAATGCTGAAAATGATGCGACATTAGTTTCATAAAAACGTCATTATCAGTAAATCCACCGTCAATATAAATCGTATCAATTTCTGAATTGCCGATGGCGTTTTTGATCGTGTGAATCTGAAGATCCATTAATTCTATCATTAACTGATGATAAGCTTCTTCAAAAGTTGCAAAAGATTTGAGATCGGTTTCATTGATCATTTTTCGTTTCAGGATAATGCCTTCGAAACGGAAATAGACCGCCTTGTTTTTCATTAAATTTAAATATAATTCCTGATCAAACTCCAGTTCTCTGTGGGCGCCATATTCTTTTCCGTAATAGGCACAAAGTTTTTCCACTTGGATTCGGTATTCATTTCCCATAAAGAACCGGGAAGCTTTCACACGTTTCCCATCGATCCGCATATAATTTAAGCAGTTGTTTTCGATATCTTCATCCGTCAGACTTTCATCATTAAAAGGATTCAGGGAAATACTCCATGTTCCTGTTGATAATAGTAAAAACGGATTTTTCTTGCTTAAAATATAAGGCAACAATGCCGACGAACTGTCGTGAATTCCAACACCGATTTTAATTTTTTTGTTTCTGTAAGATGTATTCATACTAGCCGAAGTCGGTACGATTGGCGGCATCAAAACATCGATTTCTTCTTCATAAACCCAATCGTGGTAATCGCCTTTGTCATAATCCCACAAGTTGGTGTGACAGCCGATTGAGGTAAATTCCGAAACGCAAATTCCGGTAAATAAGTACGATAAATATTGAGGTAAATGAAGACTGTAACGGATTTTGCTGAAAACTTCCGGATGTTTGTATTTTAACCAGAATAATTGCAATCCGGAGTTCAACATTCCTGCCTGAGGTGATGCTGTCTCTCGTGCAATTTTTAGTTTGTCGCCGTGTTTTTGGTAGAATAAATCGAGAATATCTTCGTCGATTGGTTTGGTGTAATTGTATAAAGGTGTCAGCACATTTCCCTTGTGATCCAAGTGTACGAAACTAGCTCCGTAAGTGGAAAAATTGATGGCTTTTACATCGAAATTTTCATCGTCAAGAATCGCATTGAAATTATCTTTGATCCAGTTTTGAAGTGCCGCAAGATCTTCTGTCGGATAACCGTCTTCGTCCGTTGTGAGCGGTAATTCTGTGTATTCCCTTACAACTTCCTTGTAATTTTTATCAAATAAAAAAAACTTTTTGTTGGTTTTTCCAATATCAAATACGATGGTAACCTTTTTTTTGGACATTCTTGCAATAAGTTAATTGTTGGATGACAGAATAAGATTTCTTAGGTTTGAATTTAAGCTTATTCTATCAAATTAATGATCATTAAAGGAGTGTTTAGATATCAAGAAAATCATTACTTCTTACTTTATTGAAACTTAATGCTCTAAACACTTTACCTTAAATGAAAAAAAATTGAGTGGTTTATAATAAAAACTTTCAGATCGCATGAAAGCTAAAATTATCAAATTTAAAACTGGATTTTACAATCCTGTTGCTTTTGCCCAGCCTCTTTCGGAAATCAAAGTTTCTCTTACTTTTAGATTTCTGTAAGTGGCAATCGGATCTAATGCTGCGCCAGTCTGCAATCTTGCAGCCTGTAACAATGGACGAACATCCGTTCTGTACGCATTCTGTAAAATATCCTGCGCTTCTACAACATCATTGTTTAATTGTGCCGTTTTCAAAGCTTTCTGATCGACCAAAAGTGCCTGAGCATAAGCAATTAAAATAGCTTCCAAAGATTGTAATAAATCTTCCAACGGATCTTTGATGTTGTGACTTGCATCAATCATCCAAGCCGGATAAGGATTGTTTTTGTTATTTTCGATTCCGTAAACCAGTTCGTTGAAAATCAAGAATAAAGCGTAAGGTTTAATAGAACCAACGGTCAAATCATCATCGCCATATTTACTGTCATTAAAATGGAAACCTCCCAATTTACCTTTGTACATCAATGTTGCAACGATTTGCTCGATATTCGTATTTGGTAAATGATGACCAAGATCAACCAACGTGAAAGCTCTTTCGCCACAAGCGTTTGCCAGCATAAAAGAAGTTCCCCAATCCTGTATTGTTGTTGAATAAAAGTTTGGTTCGTAAGGTTTGTACTCGATGAACAATTTCCAGTCTTCCGGCATATCTGCGTAGATTTCTTTCAGACTTTTTTCAGTGTTTGATAGAGCTGTTTGGAAATTCAATTGGCCGGGAAAACTTGCACCGTCCGCCAACCAAACTGTCAAACTTTTGGAATCTAATTCTTTTCCGATTCTGATCACTTCTTTATTATGTTCAACAGCGTAAGTTCTTGAATCTTCGTTAACTGAATTCAGAGAACCGAATTTATATGATTTTTGAGCGCCAGGCTGATCCTGAAAAGTGTTGGAATTCATGGCGTCGAAAACAAGTCCGTGAGATTTTGCACTTTCTTTCAAGGCACTTACATCACTTGGAATATCCCAGGGAATGTGTAGAGAAACCGCTCCGGCAGAACGAGTCAAAGCGTGAAGCAAACCCACATCATCTAATTTCTGTTCCAAAACAGCAGGTTCGCCGCCGTAAGAAAATCTTCCGAATCTCGTTCCGCCTGCGCCTAAAGCCCAGCTTGGAATTGCTACCTGGAAATCGGCAATTTTGTTGACGATTTCAGAAACATTTGCGCCTGATCTCGTCAGTTTGTTTTGCAGAAAATCGAAATCTGAATTAAAGTTTTCAACGCCTGCTTTGTTGTACTGATCAATAATATCTTTTCCTATTATCATTATATCTTAAAATTTTAAAATTGAAAGCTTACCTGAAGCAAGCCTTCAATTTATTAAAATAAAAACCTTCTAAAAAATTAAATTTATCTTGGGAACGCATTTGCCATTCCGCCATCTACATTGATGATATTTCCTGTTGTTTTATCAAGGATCGCAACACAAGCGAAAACGCCGTTTGCAATATCTTCAGGAAGAATGATTTCGTTCAATAAATTTCTTTTTGCGTAAAAAGCCGGTAATTCTTCTACAGAAATTCCGTTTGCTTTTGCACGACCTTCTGCCCAGGAACCTTCCCAGATTTTACTTCCTACGATTACGCCATCCGGATTCACAACATTCACTCTGATTTTATCAGCTGCCAATTCTGCCGCCAATAATCTTGTCATGTGCTGTTGAGCCGCTTTTGCAGTTCCGTAAGCCACATTATTTGGTCCCGCAACTAAACCATTTTTACTGGCAATGTTGACGATATCTCCTCCCAAATTTTGTTTTTTCATGATTTCAGTTCCGTTCTTAGCAATTAAGAACTGACCTTTAACCAAAACATTTTCAAGAAGATCCCAGTCCTTTGTAGTTGTATCTTCCAAAGATTTAGAAATCGCTAAACCTGCTGAGTGAACCAAAATATCAACACCTCCAAACGCTAAAACAGTTTCTTTGAAAGCCTCTGCAATGTCTTCTTCATTCGTCACATCACACTGGACTGCGATTGCCTGATCTTTACTGTATTTTGCTGTAACCGCTTCAGCAGCTTCGTGATTAAGGTCGGTGAAAACAACTACTGCACCTTCAGCCACCATTTTGTCAGCGATTGCCTGTCCTATTCCACCGCCTGCGCCTGTTACGATCGCAATTTTTCTGGACAATGGTTTTTCTTTCGGCATTCTTTGAAGTTTTGCTTCTTCCAACAACCAATATTCGATATCAAAAGCTTCCTGTCTTGGTAAAGATGTGTATTGAGAAATAGCTTCTGCGCCACGCATTACATTGATTGCGTTAACATAGAATTCGTTGGCCACTCTAGTTGTTTGTTTATCTTTCGAGAAACTGAACATTCCAACGCCAGGATAGATGATGATCACCGGATTCGGGTCACGCATTGCAGGGCTGTTTGGATGTTTGCACGTTTCGTAATATTCTTTGTATTCTTTTCTGTATTGTTCGAAAAGTGGATTTAATTTTTCAAGAATGGCTTTAGAATCAGATAAATTTTCATTTTTGTCTAAAGTCAACACCAAAGGCTGAATCTTAGTTCTCAAAAAGTGATCCGGGCAAGAAGTTCCAAGTGGAGCTAAACGTTCAAGGTCGTTACTGTTGATATATTCTAAAACAACTTCGCTGTCTGTGAAATGACCAACCATTCTGTTTTCAGAAGAAGCTAATCCTCTTAATAAAGGCATAATTTGAGCAGCTTTAGTTTTACGATCGTCGGAAGGAAGAGATTCTACTTTCTGGCCACCGAAAACCTGACCGTTTTCTTCTATTTTTTTGGCAATATATTCAGAAGCCATTTCGATCACTTCCAAACTGTTGATGTAAGATTCGTAAGATGTATCGCCCCAAGTGAAAAGTCCGTGACTTCCCAAGATGATTCCTCTGATTCCTGGATTGTCGGCAAGACATTTTTCAAGTTGTAAACCTAGGTCGAAACCTGGACGCTGCCAAGGCACCCATCCCATTGTGTCACCCCAAATTTCTTTGGTAATCGCTTCGCTGTCTTTTGCAGCAGCTACAGCAATCAAAGCATCCGGATGAAGGTGATCGATATGTTTAAAAGGAAGAAGTCCGTGAAGTGGCGTATCGATTGAAGGTGCTTTGCTGTCTAGATCGAAAATACAGTGATCGAACAAACCAACCATTCTGTCTTCGTCAGCCAGACCGCCGTAAACATTCTTAAGATTTCTCAATCTTTCTGTGTACAAACCTGCGATTCCTTTTCTTGTCAAAGTTCCGATGTCGCCACCTGAACCTTTTACCCACATTACTTCTACTTCTTCATTTGTTAATGGATCTTTCTCTATCGTTTTACAGCTGGTGTTTCCGCCGCCGTAATTGGTAATTCTAAGATCAGCTCCTAATATGTTTGAACGGTACAAAAACAAAGCAACCTGATCGTCTCCAAGAGATGCTGCGTGGCTTTCGTCCCATAAATAATCTACGTATTTGAATGTTTTTACGTTTTCCATTTTTATATATTCTTAATTTTTATCCAAAATTAGATTGTTTTATTTTCTACAGCATCCCGCACTATACTGCTAAATGCTTTTATTTAAAGATAAATTAATGTTTATATTATAATAAAACTCAACATCTTTTTTACTGACTGTAGCAAGATGCTGAGTTATTATGAAATTAATTTAACTAAATCTTATTTTGGTTTAATATCCTGGAAGCTGAGTTAAGTTAGGATTATCAATCATCGGATGTCCTGGAGACGCAGCAGCAAAAGGCAGTAATTCTGTTTTGTTAGTTTTGAAACCGAAGAATAGCCCATCGTTAGCAGACTCTACCCAACCCGGATATGCACCTCCATTTTCTGCATAACCGAAAGGCTTGGAATACATATTATTTCCCATTCCCAATACGTTGAAACCTGCTTTAAATCCAACTGCTTTCCTCGCATTACCATTAAACGTACTTGTGTAGGCTTCAAACATCTGTGTCGGATACCATAAGTCAGTTGCTGTAGTAGTTTGTCCGTGCGCCGTTACAATTGCTCTCAATGCTGTTTGATAAGCCGCATAATTTGCCGCGTTGGTAGGAACATTTTGGATTGTAGCTATTTCCACAGGATTGGTGATATCGATGTAAGTCAAAGCTAAGAAAGGGTCACCATAAACTTGAGAGTTTTTATGAAACTTGTAGAGCCTATAAGTGGCGACATTGGCATATTTACCAATTCTTTTGGTCAAATCTTTCATATCTTGTCTAGTGGCCTCTATTTCAGTGGTCATACTATTGGTTCTGATAAGGTCTGTGCGAAGCATAAACTCACCTGCAAATTCCCATTTTCTTTCCTGTACAATGGCTTTTAAAAAGTCGTTTTGCCCTGATGGCAATGGCAATGATCCAACGCCAGCTCTTGTCCGCACTGCAGTTAATGCAGCATTAGCAGCAGCTGTAGGTCCACTGTTAAGATAATTTTGGGTCTCGGCATACATCAGAAGAACATCGGCGTATCTTAGAAGAGGAATGTTGAGATTTCTGTCAGCAGCAGCCTGTGGCTCAACACACCAGGATAATCTGAATTTTCCCGGCATAATAGCAGAGTAGGTTGTACCTACATCTACAAAAGTATCTGATGCAGTACCACTATCGAGAAAATAAACACTATAAGATGTACAAGTTACATCTCTACGTGTATCATTTTCGTTAAATGACAGATAGTAAGATGGCAAGATCATTTGTTGAGAAGAGCGGGAACCAAATACACCATTACGATATCCAGGATGAGCATAAACCTGGAAAGCAGAATTGGTATTCTGACCTAATGATGCAACATGCCAAAGCATTTCGGAATTGACTACTCCAAAATTTCTACGATCAAAGTTGAACCATAATGCTTCAAAACCACTCTTTCCACCTTGACTTTGAACAAGACTTTTAGTGCCACCGGTAATGATAGCTGCGCAAGCATTATCAGCAATCTGGTAAAGTTCTCTTACTCTTGCATTGTCCGAACGGCGGGAAACAACACCAGGATTTGATGTATTAAGCTCCCAACGCAGTGAATAACCTGCAGCATAAAGTGCTATTTTTGCTAAAAGTGCGTTGACACCCTCTTTTGATAAACGCTCTGTGGTTCCGAAACCGCTGGCTGCTAATGTAGGAACAGTCACCGCAGCTTCCTGCAAATCTCCTACAATTTTGTCATATATCTCGTCTCGTGAGGCTCGTTTTGGATAAAAAGTATTTTCATCATTCGGATCCAGAGTTTCCAATGGTTCCCAAACAGCAGGAACGTCGCCATAAATCCTAATCAGATTGTAATAGCAAAAAGCACGGATAGACTTAGCTTCTCCTATCAATGCGTCACGTTTTTCACTCGCAGGCATAGCTGATAGCTGATAGACTGCAATATTGGTACGCTCAATAACGGCATACATTGCAGAATAAATACCAGTAACCGTAAAAGGTGTATATGCATCATAATTATAGTTACCTACATTATACTTTGAATTATTAAGTGCCTCTACAGAATGGTTCACAGTGTCACCTGCTCCCAGCTGATAAAACATCTCTGCTGGAACCAAACCTCTGTAACATCCCAATACAAACATTTCTGCGGTCTGAAGATTTTGAAAAACCACTTGCGAATCGGTATTATTGTAAGCAGGCTGATCCAGAAAATCTTCATTACAAGAGTTAGTAGCTAAAACAGCTAAAGCCATAGAAGACATTACGACTGTCTTTTTTATAAATCTATGTTGATTAAATATATTTTTCATTTTTAAAGAAATTTAAAAAAATTAAAAAGTTAAATTAATTCCAAGAACATAACTTCTTGACCTTGGAAATGTAGAACTGTCATAACCAGGTGTTACGGCTACACCACTTGCAGCAGAAACCTCCGGATCAAAACCTGAGTAACCAGTTATGGTAGCCAGATTATTTACGGTCACATATATTCTCGCATTTGTTACCATAATATCTCTAAGGAAATCTCTTGGTAAAGAATATCCTAAAGTCAACTGTGCAATTCTAAGATAAGAAGCATCTTCTACGTAATATGAAGATGGATATGTGATTGTCTGTGTATTGGTATTGCTAAGGCTCCATAGACGAGAATCTTCATTTGGATTAAGTTCTTTAAGTCTTATTAGGTTTGTAGTTTGCTGCCCTGTGTTAGGGTCAATTAAATGATAGAAATTAGTTCCAAATTCCGATGGAACATTCTGAAACAATGCATAAGGACTTAAACTATGTTTTGTCGCATTGTAGACATCACCTCCGACGCTGAATTTCATAAATACAGCTAAGTCAAAACCTTTATAAGAAAAGTTATTACTGATACCTCCGATAAAATCAGGTGTTGCATCGCCAATTTTCACCATCTTTCTTGTGAATTGGTCTCCAGCCTCATTATCAGCTGCAAACTTAATATCACCAGGTTTAGGAGTTCCTGTTGCTGGTTTCACAACGCCAGGTTTTAAAGTAAGTGTGCCGTTTGCAGCCTGGGTAAAATCATCTGTGGTATAAATTCCCTGATAAATATAACCGTACATCTCACCCAGTTGCTCTCCAACGGTAGCATAATATGTTACAACACCTGCTCTGTTACTTCCAGCGCTAAAGGTTCTGAAATCTTTTCCTTTTTCCAAGGAAAGTACTTTGGAACGGTTATGCCCAATATTGAAATCTGTTGTCCATCTGAAATTCTCTGATTTCCAGTTAATGGTATTTAATGTAAACTCAACACCTCTGTTCCTCATATTTCCGATGTTTTGATATTGTCGTGAATAACCCGTTGATGTTGGAAGAACCGACTGTAAGAGCATATCGCTAACATTATTATTATACCATTCTGATGTCAACTTAATCCTATTATTGAATAGTGCCAAATCAACCCCAACATTTGTAGATTTGAGTTCTTCCCACTTTAAAAAAGGATTCCCTAGATTGGTGCTCGTAACATAGACTGGCGTTCCCGGTGTATTGTTCATAGGATAATCCGTGATTGAGTAGGTCGTAAGAAACAAATTGTTGCCGATATCATTATTTCCTGTCACACCATATTCGACTCTGAACTTAAGATCATTGATGACATTGTTGATTTTAGAATCCTGCCAAAAACTTTCTTGCGATGTTCTCCAAGCAGCCGCTACTGATGGAAAAACGCCCCATTTATTATTTTTACCAAACTTGGAAGAACCGTCTCTCCTTACCGTCCCAGTTAATAAATATCGGTCATCATAATTGTAGGTAACTCTTCCGAAGTAAGACAACAAGCTTGTGCTGCTTCTGTCTGTTGATTTGTCAGAAATTGTTGCTGTAGAGATATCATCTAGCCCGAAGTTAGGAAAAGGAAATTTTATTAAAGTCATAGCATTACTTTCTGACTGGGAATAAACGAGTTCCTGGCCAATTAACGCATTAATTTTGTGTTTATCGCCGAAGGTATTATTATATGTTACCGTATTTGTAATCTGATAACCATAAGATTCGCTATTTCCGATTTTTCCATTGATTCCCGTAGTAGTAGGATCTATAAGATTTGCTCTTGAATTCTCGTCGGAAAAAGAAGTTGATTTGGTATTTTTCCAGTTATATTGTCCTGCCGTTCTGAAAGTGAAGTTTTTCAAAAAATCAATTTCCAAACCTGCATTCGCTACAAAATTTCTAGTTCGGGCATTGGAAGTTGATGCTTGAAGCTCAATAAAAGGATTTTCTGTATCATAGCTTGGGTCCAAAGCTGTAAAATCGCCATAAGTCTGTGTATTGAAAAGCTGATCCTGAGTAAAGCGCGTTCCTCCAACTATTGGCTGAAGCAAAATCTTCTTCATTCCTGAATAAGCACCACCACCATTTAGGGAATTGGTATTGAACACGGTATTAAAATCTACTCTTACACCTTTATATAACTCGGATTTTATGTTTGCTCTCAAAGAGTTTCTGGTCTCGCTAAAATTGTCCAGTAATCCGTCCTGTTTATTGTAGTTATAACTTACGAAGGCCTGCGTTTTTTCGGTTCCAACAGAAAAGTTAAAATTATGATTTGTGGTAACGCCGGAACCGCCAAGCATTTTTTCCTGCCAGTCCAGTGCAGGAGCATTGGCATACCTGTCGCTAATTCTGTTGAAGACTCCGGTATAGAAACCAGGTGATTCCGGAGGTAAGTTATTATCAAAAATACTACTCCACTGAGCGGTTCTGCCAGCAAGTTGAGCCATTTCGTACTGATACTTTACGTAATCTTCTGAATTAGAAATCATCTCCAATCTTTTAGACAATGTATCGAATGAAGTAAAGTTATTATAGTTAACTATAGTTTTTCCTTTTTTCCCTCCTTTTGTTTTGATAACGATGATACCATTGGAACCTCGTGCACCATAGATGGCTATGGCTGATGCACCTTTAAGTACATCGATGCTTTCGATATCATTTGGATTGATGACATTCAGAGCATTGTCCAACTGGAAGCCGTCTACAATATAAAGTGGCTCGGTGCCCTGCGTGATAGATGCACCGCCACGAATGGTAACATTGGCACTGGCACCAGGCGCACCGCTTGCAGTGACAATATTAAGACCTGCTGCTCTACCCTGTAAAGCCTGTAAAGCATTCATTGCCGGAGTTGCTGCAAGATCTTTTGCGGATACTGATGATACTGATCCTGTAAGATCGGATTTCTTTACAGATCCGTAACCAATGATAACAACTTCATCAATATCTTTTGTAGCTACTTTTGCAGTGTCAGCTACTGTTTGCTGTCCCCAGAGGAAACCTGACGAAAGTAACAGTGCCGGAAACACTATTCTCTTTACATCCTTGTGTTTAATTATTAGTGACATATATTAATTTTTTGTAATGTTAAATTTATTATGACAATGTTACACCGTTAGATAAAGTTTGGCATCCTGCAATATCCTGCATTACGAAAATTTCAATAAAATTATATTATTCTCAATTATTAATTGTTAAAAACCAAATTAACACAAAATATAATTAAAATTTTACCTTAATTTAAATTATGAAAATTTAACTTAGTGTTAAAAGTAGTACATTTTTGGAGCATTCAAATTCAAAAATAGCAGGCTACTTCTTCTTCATAAAAAAAGGCAACTGATAAAAATCATTGCCTAAAAATATTTGAGATTGAAAAAAAAATATTAGCGTAAAGAATTTCCGTAGCCCACAATTAAAATCGAGATCAATAAAACAAACATTCCGGCAGAAATGGTCGCAATTGTTTTTTTGGAAACACCTTTCCATTCTTTGATGATAACACCCCAAAGGTTAGCTATTAAAATAATGAATGCCATATGCAGAATCCACGAACTTGCACCATTGCCCATTTTGCTCTCGCCCATTCCGTAGAAGAAAAACTGCAAATACCACATCGTTCCTGCCAATGCACAGAAGATGATATTTTTTATAACGGGTACATTTCTTTTGGTATAGTCTGTATATGACTTATTTTTAAAGGCTAAATATAGGCAACCAATCAGATTTACTGCCATTCCTCCCCAAAGGACAACAACGTACGTTACGTTATTTTGGAAAAGAAATTCTCCCTGATTGGGATTGGCTAATTTCCAGGCTTCATTAGCAACATCTGCCATTGGCTTTCCTGCCTCTAAACCGAAATTGAAACAGGCACTCAGAACTCCTGAAATGATTGAAACCGTAAGTCCCAATCCAAATTTATATTCAGTTTTCACCTCTGTACCGTGTGGATCTATAGAATCGGTTTTAAGTTCTTTTTCTTTCATCATCCCGGCTTTCCCGCTGATGATGATTCCGATGACACAAACAAAAAGTCCAAGCAATACGAGCTGTCCCCAAGAACTCGACATCATCAAACCTATATTGTCCTTCCCTGCCTGAGGAGAAAATTCATAGAAAATTGAAGGAACAAGCGATCCGAAAACCATACAAAGTCCTAAAATAATGCTGCTTCCCAATGCAACGCCCAAATAACGAACGCCCAAACCATAAGTGAAACCACCAATTCCCCACAAAGCACCAAACAAAAACGTCAGTCCTAAAATAGATGAACTTTCATTCTGAATGATGTCCCAAAAGCCTGGAATGGTAAGAAAGGCAGCCAGCGGAGGAACGATGATCCACGAGAAAACACCGCCAATCAACCAATAAGTTTCCCAAGACCAGCCTTTTACCTTTTTGTAAGGCAAATAAAAGCTTCCTGAAGAAAATCCTCCTAAAAAGTGAAATAATATTCCTAATAATGCATTCATAATTTATCGTTGGGTTGAATCTGAAAATTAGTGATACGGCAGAAACTGCGCGTCTTGTAGTGTCCTGCAAAGTAAATTATATTTTTATAAATAAAGCTTTACTGTTTAAATTTAAAAAAGTTGTAAAAGAAAAATGAATACACCCTTAATTTTTAGAAACACATCAATTAAACTAATAATGTGTGTGATTCACAACTGTATTTTTCAGGTAGATGATGTCTTTTTTTCTGTCTTTTCCAGAACGTACGGCAGATTTACTTCCCCAAATTCTTAAATAACCGGAACCCAATGTTATCACTTCTTCTGTACCGTCTCCTGTAAAATCAAATAGATGAAAAACAGGATCCGGGAAATACAGTTTTCCTTTTCCGTTGTCTCCGATTTTAAATTTATACCAAAAAAGCTGTTCGTCTTTCCCATTCCAGAAGCCTTTTACAAAGTCCGGGTTTCCGTTGATGGGATTTCCCGGCCATTTAAAAAGCAAATCACCAACCTGATTAAACCAATATAACTGACTCGACAGATAAGGTTCTCCCAAATTGCGGTTCCCATAAGTTCTTCCTCCTGCGACAACCTGCAAGCCAGGAACATCCTTCAAAAAATTTCCGACTTGTATCTATGTTCGGCTACATTTTGCCAGATGATTTTTCCGGTCATTCCTTCGTAGATGAAAATCCCGGTTTCACTGTTTGCTGTGATGATGTCGAGATTTCCATCTCCGTTGATGTCTGCAAATTTGTAGCTGTCAGCGTGATCGTGATTATCTGGTAAAAGATCAAATCTGTTCCATATCCGTTTGCCTTTAGAATCAAGCAATAGTGACCCGACAAGAATTTCATCAATCCCATCTTTGTTTAAATCAACCGGATAAATATAATGACCCAGATTATCTTTTTTGCGTTTTTCCATATGTTGCCAAAGGTTTTTCAGCTTTTGATCATAAACATTGACATTAATGGTATTTCCCATATCCGTAAACACTGCCAAATGACTGGGATGGTTTGCTGAGAATTTTGCAATCGCAAGTCTGAAATTGTTGTATGCGTGCGGAAGCGGTTGAGTTGGCCATTCTGTTTTATACTTTATTTTCCCGGTTTGTCCGTCTGCTATCACCAGCCATTCTTTTCCGTCTATCATCCGCCAATGGGCAACTTCGGCTTTACCATTTTGATCAAAATCCCAAATTACTCCGGGAGCTTCAAACTCCGAACGTTCTTTTGTATATTCTTCCGGAGCTTTCCAGTTCCAAAGTTCTTTTCCACTGTTATCAAAAACTGTGGCAGAGAAATCTCTTTCCAACACCAGAAAGTCGGTCTTCCCATCGCCATTTACATCACCGAATTTCACCGCATTACTGGGCGGGATTTTATATTCTTTGATCAACTGAACATCATCATTCAATTGTTTCGGATAAATATCTTTTTCTGACAGGTTTTCATTTTTGCTGAATGCCAAAACATCAAACATAGAGCCGCTGCCAATTCTTGTAATTTTGATGTCATTACTCCCTTTTTTCAAATTGAAATTACCACCTTTTTCCCAACTGAGATTATTTCGGCCAAAACTATTTTTAGTGACTCGATCATTCACTGCCACTTTGAAAGAGCTTTTCCCGTTCCCACTGCTGCGGACGAAAAGGTAGTATTCACCATCTTCGGGTACATTGATCTTCGTCATCAGATTCGTTTCAGAATTCAATAAAATCCCGGTATTGTTGAAGAGCCATTCCTGCTTTTGTTCATTGGCACTGGTGATATAATTTCCTTTCGGAATTTCATCCAAAAAATCTGAGGCAGGAATAATTAAGGTTGAATTTCCAGACTGTTGCGAATGAAGAATAGTAAACAAAAAAATAACTGCCGCAAGAATCATTTTTTTTAAAACCTTAGAAAAACCGATGTCTTTCAAATAACTTTTATCAGAAATTTTTAATTTTTCTGGAGAAAAGTGAGTGTGTTTTAAATTTTCTTTTGATTCCATAAAGCAGTTATTTTTAATTACAGCTATGTGCTTATTTCAATTTGTAAACCTCGCTTCCCGCAAGCAACAGACAACCTAAACCATAGTCTTCAAAGTCCGGTTCTTTGCTTACAGAAAGTGGCTGGCCATCTTTTGGTTCTTTTCCTGTTCCCTGTACCCAACCTAAAAATCCGTTTGGTTGTACAGAATCTTTTGCGATGGCATTCCAGGCTTTTACAAGAACTGGCAAATAAGTCTCTCTGTCGATCAATCCGTTGTTCACGCCATACGCCATTCCATAAACGAACAAAGCTGTTCCGGTCATTTCTTTTCCACCAAAATTAGTTGGATCGTGTAAACTTACATTCCAAAACCCATCTTCTCTTTGGATTGGAAGTAAAGCTGCCAACAAATCCTTGTAATCCTGCAAATATTCCTGATAATGAGGATCAGATTTCGGAGTATCCTGAAGTGTTTTCGCCAAAGCAGCCACTACCCAGCCGTTTCCTCTACTCCAGTAGCAATCTTCGCCATTCGGTTCTTTGTACGGCGGCACAAAACTTTTATCTCTCCACCAGATTTTGTCTTGTTGGTTGTAAAGTCCGTTTCCACCGTGCTTGTATTTTGTGTAAGCATACATTTCGTAATTTTTATCGAAATACTTTTGCTCACCTGTAATTCTACCCAATTTCGTAAAAATCGGCATCGACATTTGAAGGGCATCGATCCACCACCAATCATCAACTTTTGGAGTGGCAATCATACTGTCCATAGCAGCTTTTACATTTTTGATTCTTTCAGGATTTTTTCTTCCATCGATCTCGTAAAGGTCGATGTAGGTTTGTCCACAAGCCTGATGATCTGCATTTCGGGTGTATGTTCCTCGTTGTAGATCCCAGTTGTGATTGTTTGCCCACGACATTGCATAATCGTAATATTCTTTTTTTGGATCAACAGAATAAAGTGCCATTAATCCTTCATAATAAACCGCTCTCGTCCAGAGATTACTTGGCCACACTTTTTTGCCGACAATCTCCTTTTTTGTATCCGGCCATTTGTTCATAAAATATTGGTTGGCTCTTCTTGAGACTTCCAGCACTTCTTTCTTGTCAGGAATTTCAACTTTGTTTACCGAGCTAGATTTTTGAGTTGAACAAGAAGATAAAGTTCCAATGATCAAGGCGAAAAATCCATTTTTAATTAATGATCTTTTCATATATATAATTTATTTATCAATTTTATTTAAATGCATTATTGTTATAATATCAGGTTTCGGCATTTCCTTAATCGACTCATCCAGATAATAGTCGGTATGCGGTGGCTGATTGTAACCCACATTTTGCCACACGATACTTAATCGATACTGCGGATTGTGCATCAAAGTGTACAATCTGTGTTTCGTCGGAATGGTCGTAGAAAAAATTCTCAGTTCCTGATTATCGGCCGTTCTGTACATCACTTCTTCACGCCAGTCTCCGAATAAATCAGCCACCAAAGCAGGATTTTTCTTCGTCCCGTTATTTGATTCACACTGGAAAGTTTTAGCATCGAAAATTAGGTTTGATTTCTCATTCTTCCAGTCCCATTTTGATACGTTGGTTCCATCCAAAATTTCGTTTAAAAAATCACCGTCCCAATAGATCCCCATATTTGCTGGCGGATTTTTATCACTGATTTTTTTTCCTTTGGTATCATATATTCCTTTCAGTCCGGCTCCAGCTGCCCACGATTCTGAACCTTCGTAGCGAGGGTCAATATTTAAAGACAATCCTCTTCCCGGACCTTGGAATTTGCCTTGTTTGCTATAAACTGTAGATGGTAATTTCCAAAGAACTTTTCCGGTCTTGCCATCTCTAAAATGTGCACCTGCATCATCAAACCTTTCCTGAATATCAAAAATTTCCAATCCGGGATTTGATGGGTCAAGATCGCCAACGTGTAAAGCATCCCCGTGACCGTAGCCTGTACTGTTCAAAACTTTTCCGTCGTCATCAACGGTCATCGCTCCGAAAACAATTTCATCTTTACCGTCGTTATCAACGTCCGCAATGGTCAGATTATGATTTCCCTGTCCACGATATTTCTTATTTTCTTCTGAGCTTTCTGTATCAAAAAGCCAACGAAGACTCAATTTTTTATCTTTATAATCCCAAGCTGCAATCGCCGTTCTGGTGTAATAACCTCTCGACATAATCACACTCGGCGTTTTGCCATCAAGGTAGGCAACTGCTCCCAAAAATCTATCTAATCGGTTTCCTTTTGCATCTCCCCAGGTTTCGGTCATTTGTTCATCGGTCGGGTTCAAACTGCCTGCAAACCTTGGCACTTGATAATTGACAGTATTGATTGCCGCTCCGGTTTCTCCATTAAAAACGGTCAAAAATTCAGGTCCGGAGAGAATCATTCCGTTTTCATTGACGTAATTTTTTGTCGGGTCGCCAATGAATTTTCCTTTTCCATCTTTGCTTCCGTCAGCGGTTTTCATTACAATTTCTGCTTTTCCGTCTTGGTCGAGATCATAGACTAAAAACTGTGTGTAGTGTGCGCCTTCCCTGATGTTTTTACCTAAATTAATTTCCCACAAGAGCTTTCCACTCATTTTATAAGCCTGAATAATTGGCGGGTCTGTCTCTCCTTTTTGACTGTTATCTTTTGACCTTCCGGTTTGATGGAGAATGATTTCATATTCGCCATCTCCGTCCAAATCGGCAACTGAAGCGTCGTTTGGAGTATAACCTGCTGGCGTTTTCAGGGGAATCGAAAAATAAGGTTTTTGATTCGCTACATAGTTTGCAGAATCAATGTCAACCGATTTATCCTGAGTATTTGATTTGACGAAATAGGTATAATTCTTTGTTTTATCAGCTGTTTTATCTAAAAAATTTGTTTCGTTTGAAAGTGGTTTTTCATTCAGCTTTTTGGTTGAATTATTTTCAGTCCGGTACAAATCAAAATGGGTATTCTGAGCTTCTGTTCCGAGCAAACGCCAACTCACAAAAACGCCTGAATCTGAAGGTATGGCAACGATTCCTCTTTTCAGATATTCCATTTGTCTTTGTGCAAAGATTGCTTGAGAAAGAAAAATGGCTGATGTAATGAAGATATATTTGACTTTCATAATTCTGTTTTGATTTTATCAGTTTTGGCTAAAGCCGGATGTGAAAACCTTTCGTAAGCGGGCTAAAGCCCGCTCCTATTGATAATTCTCGATGTGATTTTTATCCTTGTCAAGGTTCAAAACCTTGACAAGGATTTTTTTGCGCTGAATCACTCGCAGCCCGACTTGATTTCTATGGACAAACCAAATTATTTTGGTAGTTTTTTTCATAATGTCTGCCCGAATTGATG